>NZ_SJYZ01000001.1:0-397296 GCF_004337555.1 Microbacterium sp. PI-1
TCCGGCGGCGCACCGACTCCCGGGGCTCCGCGTCCCGGCAACAACCCGTTCTCTTCTGCGCAGGGGATGGGTCAGCGCCCCGCCGGACCCCGTCCGGGCAATAACCCCTTCGCATCCGCTCAGGGCATGGGCCAGCGCCCGACCCCGGGCAACATCCCGCGTCCGCAGGCTCCGCGTCCCGGCGCACCGCGTCCGGGTGCCCCGCGTCCCGGTTCGCCGCGTCCCGGCGCTCCTCGTGGCGGTCAGGGCGGTCGTCCGGGTGCTCCGTTCCAGCAGCGCTCCGGCGGTCCCGGTCGTCCCGGCGGCGGCGGACCCGGCGGTGCCGGTGGTCCCGGCGCGCGTCCCGGCGGCGGTTTCGCCGGTCGTCCCGGCGGGGGCGGCGGCCGAGGCCGTGGTCCCGGTGGCGGCACCGCAGGTGCCTTCGGTAAGGGCGGCGGAAAGAGCAAGCAGCGCAAGTCGCGGCGGGCGAAGCGGCAAGAGTTCGAGATGCGGAGTGCTCCGGTCGTCGGTGGCGTCAACGTCACCCGCGGCAACGGAGAGACCATCCGCATGCGCCGCGGCGCGTCGATCGCGGACTTCGCCGACAAGATCGAGACGCTGACCGGTTACACGGTCCAGCCGGGAACCCTCGTCACCATCCTCTTCAACCTCGGCGAGATGGCCACGGCCACCGAGTCCCTGGATGAGGCGACCTTCGAGGTCCTGGGTGCCGAGCTCGGCTACAAGATCCAGATGGTCTCGCCCGAGGACGAGGACAAGGAGCTCCTCGAGGGCTTCGGTCTCGACCTCGAGGCCGAGCTGGAGGCGGAGAGCGAGGACGACCTCGAGATCCGTCCGCCGGTGGTCACCGTCATGGGTCACGTCGACCACGGTAAGACGCGACTGCTCGACGCGATCCGTCAGACCAACGTCATCGAGGGTGAAGCCGGTGGCATCACCCAGCACATCGGTGCCTACCAGGTCTGGACCGAGCACGAGAACATCGAGCGCGCCATCACCTTCATCGACACCCCGGGTCACGAGGCGTTCACCGCCATGCGTGCCCGTGGTGCGCAGGTCACCGACCTCGCGATCCTCGTGGTCGCAGCCGACGACGGCATCATGCCGCAGACGGTCGAGGCGCTGAACCACGCGCAGGCGGCGAACGTGCCGATCGTGGTCGCGGTGAACAAGGTCGACAAGCCCGACGCCAACCCCTCCAAGGTGCGTCAGCAGCTGACCGAGTACGGCCTGGTCGCCGAGGAGTTCGGTGGCGATGTCATGTTCGTCGACGTGTCCGCACGTGCCGGTACCGGTATCCAGGAACTCCTGGACGCTGTGCTGCTCACCGCAGACGCCGGTCTCGACCTGACCGCCAACCCGAACAAGGCCGCTCGTGGTGTCGCCATCGAGGCGAAGCTCGACAAGGGCCGCGGTTCGGTCGCCACGGTGCTCATCCAGTCCGGAACGCTCCGGGTCGGCGATGCGATCGTCGCAGGCACGGCGTACGGCCGTGTGCGTGCCATGGCGGACGAGAACGGCGAGCAGGTCCTCGAGGCCTACCCGTCGCGTCCGGTGCAGGTGCAGGGTCTGAACTCCGTGCCGCGTGCCGGTGATGTCTTCATCGTGACCGAGGAAGACCGCATGGCTCGCCAGATCGCTGAGAAGCGTGAAGCGGTCGAGCGCAACGCCCAGCTGGCCAAGGCCCGCAAGCGCATCTCGCTCGAAGACTTCACCCGTGCTCTCGAAGAGGGCAAGGTCGAGTCGCTCAACCTCATCATCAAGGGTGACGTCTCCGGTGCCGTCGAGGCGCTCGAGGAGTCGTTGCTCAAGATCGAGGTCGACGACTCGGTGCAGCTGCGCATCATCCACCGCGGTGTCGGTGCGATCACCGAGTCCGACGTGAACCTGGCGACGATCGACAACGCGATCATCGTGGGCTTCAACGTCCGCCCCGACACGAAGGCGCGCGAGCGTGCCTCCCGTGAGGGCGTGGACATCCGCTTCTACTCCGTCATCTACAACGCGATCGACGAGATCGAGAGCTCGCTCAAGGGCATGCTCAAGCCGGAGTTCGAAGAGGTCCAGTCGGGTGTGGCCGAGATCCGCGAGGTGTTCCGCTCCTCCAAGTTCGGTAACATCGCCGGTGTCATCGTGCGCTCGGGAACGATCACCCGCAACGCCAAGGCTCGCGTCATCCGCGACGGCGTCGTGGTCGCCGACGGCCTCGCCATCGAGTCGCTGCGCCGGTTCAAGGACGACGTCACCGAAGTCCGTACGGACTACGAGGCCGGTATCGGCCTCGGCAAGTACAACGACATCCAGATCGGTGATGAGATCGAGACGACCGAGCTCGTCGAGAAGCCTCGCGGCTGATCGATTCGAACAACCTCTCGGGCGTCCTTCGCCCCGCTCTCTTCGGGGCGCGGGGCGGGGGACGCCCTGAGGTTTCCGTACAGGGAGAGAACAATGGCAGGCGAACGACAGGCTCGGCTCGCGGATCGCATCCGCGTGATCCTCGCTGAACGACTGGAGAAGGGGCTGCGTGACCCGCGCCTCGGCTTCGTCACGATCACCGACGTCCGCGTGAGCGGAGACCTTCAGCACGCGTCGGTGTTCTACACGGTGCTCGGCACGGAGGAAGAGCGCATCTCCAGCGGTGCCGCGCTCACCTCGGCCACCGGAATGCTGCGCAGCGAGGTCGGGCGGCAGCTCAGCACCAGGCTCGTGCCGACGCTCGAGTTCATCCCCGACGCGCTTCCGGAGAACGCGGATCACATCGGTGCGCTGCTCCGCGAAGCCCAGCAGCGGGATGCGGACGTCGCGAAGCTCGCGTCCTCGGCATCGCATGCCGGCGACGCCGACCCGTACCGCACGGACGACGACGCGGAGTGATCGCCGTTTGATACGCTCAGCTTCGCGGGACCAGATCCCGCGAAGCTGGGGGGCGGCATCGTGGGTCGGAGCATGGCGCGGGGGCGATTCGTCGCGCCCGCGGTGGTGGGAATCATCCTCGAGGAGCTTCTCGAACGGGATATCGCATGCGCACCGCATGTGCTCGCCGGTCTCGCCGTCGATCTCGACGCGCATGCCCCCACGGTCCGCGAAGTCGTCGAGAGTCTGACGCCCGAGCAAAGACACGGACACCGTCCGTTGCCGTCACCGCTCCCGTTGGTCCCGTCGATCGCCCGCAGGTTCGAGACCGTGGAACTCGAATCGCGTGACCGGCAATTGCTCCTCGCACTCTCGGTGTCGCTGGAGAATGATCTCGAACCTCTGCTCGCGTTCGACGGGAGATCCGCATCAGAGGTCGCGGCCGCTCCGGTGGGCGACCGCCTCCGCGTGCATGCCGGTCGTGTTCGTTTCGTCGATGCCCGCCTGTCGATCTGGATCAGAGCCACATCCTCGGCCGCGACCACGGCGGTCGTCCACGAGCGGTTGAGCACTGTCTTCCGCGCGCGCGGCGACCAGGTGCGCGCGAACTGGCATCATGCGCGGGCGTCCCTCGAAGGCGACCCTGCGGCTGCTCCCGAGCTCATCGACATCGCCGGGCAACTCAGTGACGCGGGCCATCCCGAGCGCGCATTGCTGCTCGCGCGCGAGGCTTCGGACCACGCCACCGCAAGCGACCGAGACGACGCGCGTCTGGTCGCAGGCACGTCGGCGCTCGCAGCCGGCTTCGTGTCCGAGGCCTCGGCATGGTTGAACGCGCTGTACTCCGAGACTTCCGACCCCCGGCGTTCGCGAGGCCTCGGCGCACTCCTCGTCGCCCAGACGCTCGCGCAAGGGGCGGTGCCCGAGATCGATCCGAGTTCGCTGCGTCCGGAGACGGATGACCCGGAGGACTGGCGACATTGGACGCGCGCGAGCGCACTCGTGGCAGTGATGTGCGCTGAGCGAGGTGACCGGCGGGGGATGCGGGTGTGGCTCGATGCGCTCCGCGAGGGGGCAGCTCGCACCGGTGCGGAGCGCGAACTGCGGGATCCGGCGATCGCCCTCAGCTGGCTCATCGCCGGAGACCGTGACGTCGATGAGGTCGCGGGGTCCGGTCCGGTGAGCGGGGGGTTGCTGAGTGCCCTGCGCGCAGCGTTGCACGGTGACATCGATCGAGCGCGACGTCTCCTCGCCAAAGACGACTCAGCGATCGGCTCCGCGCCGGACCCTCTGGTTCCCGGCTACGAGCACAGCCCGATCATCCAGGCGTACCGCCGGGTCGTCGACGTCCTGCTGCTCGCGTGGCGAGGCGACATCGGCCTCGCGCGGGAACGACTGATCCAGGCCGCGCTCGTGCTGCCGGTCGCCTTGCCGTTCGCGGGATTGGGCGTTGTCCTCGCGCGCCGTCTCGATCTCGCCGTGCTCGGCGAACTCGGTCCGTTCTCGCTTTCACTCACGGCAGCCCTGCCAAACGGGGCACGGATCGATGTGCTCGTCGATCGGGGCATCCAGTCGCTTCTCGCCGGCGCTTTCCACGATGCCGCCGCCACGCTTCGACTCTGGGCCGAGCTCGGGTCACCGCGGACCGCGATGTCGGTGCCGGCGCTCGACGAACTCGCTCTCACGGTGGAGGCGCGCCCGATGACGGTCGGCTCGATCGAGCCGCCGGAGATCGCGCTCGCGCAGCGGCTGCGCGTGCGCATTGCGACGGCCGGGGACGCTCGGTGGCGTTCGGAGCGTGATGCCGTGACGGAGGCCGCACGCACGCTCGCCTCTCCGTTCACGCGAGCCAGAGTGGAGACCATGCTCGGAACTCAACACGCGATCCACGATGATCATGCCGCGGCCAGGGTGCACCTCCACCGTGCCGAGCGTCTTTTCGAGGTCTCGGGAGCGACCGCGTGGGCGCGGTCCATCCGCGACCGCATCGACCGGCTCGACGCCAGGGAGGGGAGCATCGTTCCGACGGCCGATCCGCTCTCCGCGTGTCGCGCCGCATGGTCGCTCGCGCTCACCGCACGGGAGCTCGAGGTGGCGATGCTCGCCGTCGGCGGATCCCCGAACAGGGACATCGCCGAGATGCTGAACGTGTCGGTCCGCACGGTCGAAGTGCACCTCGGGCGGATCTTCACGAAGTTCGACGTCCGCAGCCGCGTCGAGCTCACGGTGCTCGCACACCGCACCGATCATCACCTCTGAAGCGTCGTCAGCGAGGCAGGGAGAGGGCTTCGCCGTCGGCCTCGGCGAGCCCGTCGGCGATGAGCGAGTCGATCGCGCGATCGCGCTGAGGCGAGTCCGGCCAGTCGGGCAGGACGGCGACCAGCGGCACCGGGTCGGGGGCCGCCTGCCGCAGAAGGCGCAGCACGAGGCCGCGGGCCTGACGGTCCGATCCCTCGTACGATGCCTGGCGTCGTCGGTCATCCCCGGTGTCGGGGCGGCCCGCGACGAGCCAGGCGCAGGTCGCGGAGAGAGGACACTGCTCGCAGCGCGGAGCTCGAGCCGTGCAGACCGTGGCGCCCAGTTCCATCGCCGCGGCGTTGAAGACCACGGACTCGGGCACCGAAGCCGGGAGCAGGGATTCCATCAGTGCGAGGTCACGACGAGATGGCGGCGCGGGGTGGGCTCGGCCGTCGATCGCCCTCGCCAGAACGCGACGCGTGTTCGTGTCGACCACGGGGTGCCGGTCTCCGTAGGAGAACACGGCGACCGCTCGGGCGGTGTAGTCGCCGATGCCGGAGAGCGCGAGGAGCGCGTCGACATCGCGGGGAACGATGCCATCGTGCCGCTCCGTGATCTCCACCGCGGCACGCTGCAGCCAGAGCGCCCGTCGCGGATAGCCCAGGTTCGCCCACTGCTGCACGACGTCCGCCGTGGATGCCGCGGCCATCGCCTCCGGGGTCGGCCACCGCGCCAGCCACGCCTCGAGGTGGGGGATGACCCGCGAGACGGGGGTCTGCTGCAGCATGAACTCGCTCACGAGGACGCCCCAGGCGCCGAACTCGTCATGAAACGCGGATCGGCGCCACGGCAGGTCACGCGCTGCGTCCCGATACCAGTCCGACAGGCGCGACACGATGTCGGGCAGGGCCTGCGATCCGGGCATCCCCTCAGCCTACGGGAGCGCGCAGCCGTGCCCGGAACGACGCCGTCGACCGAGGCTCGCGAACGGTCGACCGCTGTGGCCTCGGTAGGCTGGGGGGATGGTCTCGCCCGGCATCCTCCTCGTCGACAAGCCCGCTGGGCTGACCAGTCACGACGTCGTCGCGCGCACCCGTCGTGCGTTCGGAACGAGGAAGGTCGGTCACGCGGGAACGCTCGATCCGATGGCGACCGGGCTGCTGGTCATCGGGATCGAGGGAGCGACCAGGCTCCTTACCTACATCCTGGGCGCGGACAAGACCTACACGGCGACGATCCGACTGGGCCAGACCACCGGCACCGATGACGCGGAAGGCGAGATCCTCACGACCGCCGCTGCGGAGGCGTGGGACGCTGTGACGGACGATGCGGTCGCCGCGGGGATCGCTGCCCTCACCGGAGAGATCTCGCAAGTGCCCAGCGCCGTCTCCGCCATCAAGGTCGACGGGCGTCGAGCCTACGATCGCGTCCGTGCCGGGGAAGAGGTCGTCCTGGCAGCCCGAGAAGTCGTCGTCTCCCGGTTCGACCTCATCGCGAGCCGGCCGAGCGACGGAGCGCTCGATCTCGATGTGATCGTCGACTGCTCGTCCGGCACCTACATCCGCTCGCTCGCTCGCGACCTCGGGGAGGCCCTCGGCGTCGGCGGGCACCTCACCGCGCTGCGGCGCACGCGGGTCGGCCCGTTCGAGGTGAGCGACGCCGTCGATGTCGACGCCCTCGAGGGGGCGTCCACTCTCACCGCGGCGCAGGCGGCCCGACGCATCCTCCCGGTTCTGGACATGACGGCCGAGGAAGCGCGCGACCTGCGGCACGGCAAGCGTCTCACCGGCCACGCCGCGCGCCTGGACGGACCGATCGCAGCCGCCATCGACGAGGACGGGGTCCTCGTCGGCATCGTCGAGAAGCGGGGAACCGACCTGAAGAGTGCGATGAACATGCCGGAGGCCGTGCGATGATCCTGTGGTTCACGATCGCCCAGGTCATCGTGGCCATCGCCGCGGGTGTCTTCTGCCTCATCGCGGGGCTCATCGGGCGCCGGCCGAGCGACTTCAGCGTCGGTGCACTCGCCTTGGTCGAGATCCTCCTGGTCGTCCAGGTGATCGTCGCGATCGTCGCACCGCTCGCCGGCAACCCGCCGACGGGAGACCTGCTCGAGTACTGGGTCTACCTCGTGTCGGCCGCACTGCTTCCCGTAGGAGCCGTGCTGTGGGCGCTCATGGAGCGCAGCCGGTGGAGCACCGTGATCCTCGGGGTCGCGGCGTTCGCCATCGCGATCATGCTGTGGCGCATGCAGGTCATCTGGTCCGTCCAGATCGCATGAGCTGAGACCTCGGGCAGAGTCCGGCCGCCTCCCGCGGCTCTAGGATGGAATGCGCTATGAGCTCCACCGCACCCCCCACTCGGATGACCGGCATCGGTCGCGTCCTCGTGATCGTCTACGCCGTGATGGCGCTGGCCGCCACCGGACGCAGCTTCGTGCAGATCGTCCGCCGCTTCGACGAGGCACCTCTCGCGTACTCGCTGTCCGCACTCGCCGCCGTCGTGTACATCCTCGCGACCCTCGCGCTCGTCCTCGCACGACGTCGCGGCTGGTACACGGTGGCCTGGATCGCGATCGTCTTCGAACTGACCGGGGTGCTCGTGGTGGGTCTGCTCAGCGTCCTGATGCCGGCGCTGTTCCAACATGAGACGGTGTGGTCGCTGTTCGGGCGCGGATACCTCTTCGTCCCGTTGGTGCTCCCGATCTTCGGCGTCTGGTGGTTGCGCACGCACCGACCTGTCGACGCCCCGCGATCGGTCGAGGTCCACGCGTGATCGTGTTCCGCAGTCCGGAGGAGATCCCGGACGGGTTCGGACCGAGTGCGGTCGCCATTGGAAAGTTCGACGGCGTCCATGCCGGTCACCGAGCGGTGATCGCCCGGCTGAACGAAGCCGCTGCAGCCCGTGGCAGCCGCGCCGTCGTGGTCACGTTCGACCGCAACCCCCTGGCGATCCTTCGTCCGGACCGATGCCCGGAGAACGTCGTCACGGTCGAGCGCAAACTCGAACTGCTCGGCGAGATGGGCATCGACGCGACTCTGGTGCTCACCTTCGACGAGGAACTCGCCGCCCGCAGCGCTCATGACTTCGTCACCGACATCCTCGTCGGTGCGCTCGAAGTCTCCACGGTCCTCGTCGGCGAGGACTTCCGGTTCGGGAACAGGGGAGCGGGCACGCCGGACCTCCTGCGCGAGCTCGGGCCTGAGCACGGCTTCTCCGTCGAGGTCGTCGACGACGTGTACCTCCCCGGCTCCGCGCGGCGCGTGTCGTCGAGCTGGATCCGAGAGCTGCTGATGGAGGGCGATGTCGCGACGGCGACGACCGTGCTCGGCCGCTACCCGGATGTGCGGGGCGAGGTCGTCCACGGCCTCAAGCGCGGGCGAGAGCTCGGGTTCCCGACCGCGAACCTCTCCACGATCGTCGATGCTTTCGTCCCGGCCGACGGCGTGTACGCGGGATGGCTCGTGGATCATGACACCGGTATCCGGCACCCCTCCGCGATCTCCGTCGGGACCAACCCCACTTTCGATGATGTCCTCGTGCGCCAGGTGGAGGCGCACGTGCTCGGCGAGACCGGGCTGGATCTCTACGGACACGATGTCAGCGTCGAGTTCGTCGAGCGACTGCGCGGAATGGTGGCGTTCGAGGGGATCGAGAAGCTCATGGAGCAGATGGCCGCCGACGTCACTGATGCCGCCCGCGCGCTCGACGTGGCTTCCTGATCGTCCGAAATATCCGCGACGCGAGCACCATGACATAGAATGGGAAACGGCTCCCGCCGATTCTCACGCTTCTCGCGTGCCTCGACGGGAAGAAGATCCACTGTTCGTACGGTCCTGGCTCACGCCACACGCGGACAACGAGAACGGCTGGCGGCTTCCTGGGGAAGCCGGAGCCTTCACGCTCAGGAGGAGCATGCCGACCACGGCAACCGCCGCCACGCGGCGAAAGAAGACGTCCCGTCGTGACGACGAGGCACCCCTCATCCCGATCCTCGCGCGCAAGGTGCGTGAGATCGAGGCCAAGTCTCAGCGGGGGAAGCTCGGTCCGACGAACCGGGTGAAGTTCCAGGTGATCGCCTTCCTCGTGCGCGAAGAACGTGCGCGGGTGAAGGCCGACGCTGAGATCGGGGATCCCGCGCGCGCCGAGCTGCTCAAACGGCTCGACGGTGTCGCCACGATCCTCGCGAAGACCGCTGCGCGCGACACGTCGCTCATCCAGTTGCTGGAAGCCGACCAGGCGACGTCGCCGGTGGCCAAGCGCATGCGCCGCGACTGGCTGCTCGAATCCGGTGCCGAGCTCGCTCCCGAAGACCTGATCATCGCCGATGCGGCCCCCGTGCAGGTCTCCGTCGTGCCCGCGGCGATCGCGGAGCGACAGGTCACCCCGCCCTCGGTGGAGGCACGTCAGCTGGCAAACCCGTTCCTCGCCCCCGACCTGACGCCGCGTGCGGCGGCGACCCCGCGTCGTCGTCTCGACGGCTGGGAGCTCATGGGCCCGCTGTACAAGGCCTTCGAGACGGGTGCGGGCGGATCCGCCGCATCGATGGATCTCCCGCCTGCGCCGGAGTTCGACCACATCTCGCCCAAGGGCCTCGAGGTCATGGTGCACCAGTCCCGATTCCTCGAGGCGGTCAAGGCGGGGCACCGCAGCTTCCTGCTCGCTGATGAGCCGGGCCTCGGCAAGACGGCGCAGTCGGTGCTCGCCGCGTCCGTCGCGGGTGCGTATCCGCTGCTGGTCGTCGTGCCCAACGTCGTGAAGATGAACTGGGCGCGCGAGGTCGAACGCTGGACGCCGCAGCGCCGTGCGACGGTGATCCAGGGAGACGGCGACGACATCGATGCGTTCGCCGACGTGTTCATCGTGAACTACGAGATCCTCGACCGGCACATGTCGTGGCTCGCCTCCATCGGTCTGCGCGGCATGGTCGTCGACGAGGCGCACTTCATCAAGAACCTGTCCTCGCAGCGGTCGCAGAACGTCCTGTCGCTGGCCGCCCAGGTGCGCGAGCGCACCCCGGGGCACGATCCGCTCATGCTGGCCCTCACCGGAACCCCGCTGATCAACGACGTCGAGGACTTCGACGCGATCTGGCGGTTCCTGGGCTGGACGACCGGCGAGAAGCCGGGCGCCGAGCTCATGGAGAAGCTGGATGCGACCGGGTTCACTCCGGCCGACAAGGCGTTCTACCCCGAGGCGCGGGACGCCGTCATCTCGATGGGCATCGTACGCCGCAAGAAGAAGGACGTCGCCGCCGATCTCCCGGACAAGCTGATCGCCGACCTGCCCGTGCAGCTCGACGACGAGTTCGGACGCGGCATCCGTCAGGCCGAGCGCGAGCTGGGGGATCGGCTCGCCGCACGCTACCGCCGCATCATCGAGGCGCGGGGCGATCGCGGACTGGTCCCCGGGGAGATCGACGAGGACATCGTGCGTCTCGTCGCTCAGAACGAACTCGAGGAGTCGAAGGCCGCCGGCACCGGGGGAGACAACGTCTTCACGATGGTCAGGCGCATCGGCCAGGCCAAGGCGCCCCTCGCAGCGGACTACGCGGCGCAGCTTCAGCGCTCGGTCGGCAAGGTGGTCTTCTTCGCCAAGCACATCGACGTGATGGATCAGGCGGAGGCGCACTTCGCCGCCGCGGGCATCCGGGCGGTGTCGATCCGGGGCGACCAGTCGTCGACCACGCGACAGCAGGCGATCGACGACTTCAACGGTGACCCCTCCGTGGGCATCGCGGTCTGCTCGCTCACTGCGGCCGGTGTCGGGCTCAACCTGCAAGCGGCCTCGAACGTCGTGCTCGCCGAGTTGTCCTGGACCGCCGCCGAGCAGACGCAGGCGATCGACCGCGTGCACCGCATCGGGCAGGACGAGCCGGTCACCGCCTGGCGAATCATCGCGGCGCACACGATCGACACCAAGATCGCGGAGCTGATCGACCAGAAGCAGGGCCTCGCTGCGCGGGCGCTCGACGGCGAGGCCGTGGAGGAGTCGGCCGCGGAGCCGGTGCAGCTGGCAGCACTCATGCACCTGCTGCGGCAGGCGCTCAGTGCGGCGTAGGCGTCAAGAACGGCTGTTCTTAACGCCACTTCGGCGCTGAATATCGGGCATCTCCGGGAAGTCCGTCGATATCCTCGATCGTCCACGTCAAGATCGGGGATTTTCGTCGACGTCGAATGGCGCGCGAGTGCGCGGGGGCACTAGTGTCGATCGAAGGCAGCGTCGCCTGTTCCCCCATCACCCGAACGTCTGAAGGCACCAGCATGAAGATCGGCATCCTGACGAGCGGCGGCGACTGCCCCGGCCTCAACGCGGTCATCCGCGGCATCGTGCTCAAGGGCACCACCACGTACGACCTGGAGTTCGTCGGCATCCGGGACGGGTGGCGTGGCCTCGTCGACGGCGACTTCATGCCGCTCACGCGCCACGAGGTGAAGGGGCTCTCGAAGGTCGGTGGGACCATCCTCGGCACCAGCCGCACGAACCCCTACGAGGGGGAGCGCGGAGGCGCCGAGAACATCGCCAAGACCCTGTACGGCCACAAGATCGACGGCATCGTGGCGATCGGCGGCGAGGGGACGCTCGCCGCTGCGGACCGTCTCGCGAAAGACGGGATCAAGGTCATCGGCGTCCCCAAGACGATCGACAACGACCTGCAGGCCACCGACTACTCCTTCGGTTTCGACACGGCGGTGAACATCGCCACCGACGCGATGGACCGCCTCCGCACGACCGGCGATTCCCACCAGCGCTGCATGGTCGCCGAGGTCATGGGCCGCCACGTCGGCTGGATCGCCCTGCACGCGGGCATGGCCGCCGGTGCGCACGTCATCTGCATCCCCGAGGTTCCGATGTCGATCGACGACATCACCGAGCTGGTGACCAGTGCCCACGATCGTGGTCGCGCACCTCTGGTGGTCGTCTCCGAGGGATTCAAGCTCCTCGGCATGGAAGAGGCCTACAGCGACAAGGGGCTCGACGCTTTCAACCGTCCCCGGCTCGGCGGCATCGGCGACATGCTCGCTCCGGAGATCGAGCGCATCACCGGCATCGAGACCCGGGCGACGATCCTCGGTCACATCCAGCGTGGTGGATCTCCGTCGGCGTTCGATCGGGTGCTCGCGACGCGACTCGGTCTGCACGCGGCGGATGCGCTCGTCGACGGCGCCTGGGGGCAGATGGTCGCCATGCAGGGTACCGACATCGTGCGGGTGCCCTTCGCCGATGCTCTCGGCGAGCTGAACACGGTGCCGCGCTACCGCTACGACGAGGCCGCTGCACTCTTCGGCTGAGGACGCGGAGCGGGGGAGCGCCCCCGTGCGGGGCGCCCCACCACGGCGGTTCAGTCCTCGGCGAGACCGAGGGTGTCGAGCAGCCAGGCGAGTTCGAACGCGCGCTCCCTCCAGGAGTTGTAGCGTCCGCTCACGCCGCCGTGTCCCGCGACCATCTCGCACTTGAGGAGGACGTCCGAGGCGCCGGCCTCTCGCAGACGTGCCACCCATTTCGCGGGTTCCACATACAGGACACGCGTGTCGTTGAGGGAGGTCACGGCGAGGATCCGCGGATACTCGACGCCGTCTCTCACGTTCTCGTAGGGCGAGTACGACTTCATGTAGTCGTAGACGTCCGCGCCGTGCAAGGGGTCGCCCCACTCGTCCCACTCGATCACGGTGAGCGGCAGGGACGGATCCAGGATCGTCGTCAGGGCGTCCACGAACGGCACACCGGCGAGGATGCCTGCAAAGAGCTCGGGAGCGAGATTGGCGACCGCTCCCATCAGCAGACCACCCGCGCTCCCGCCCTCGGCGACCAGGCGCTTCGGTGTCGTCACGCCCGTCGCGACCAGGTGCTCGGCGCAGGCGACGAAGTCCGTGAAGGTGTTGCGCTTGTGCAGGAGCTTGCCGTCCTCGTACCACTGACGGCCCATCTCCCCACCACCGCGCACGTGGGCGACGGCGAAGATCGCCCCGCGGTCGAGTTCGGACAACCGGGCGACCGAGAAGCCGGGGTCGATCGAGTGCTCGTACGATCCGTATCCGTACAGGTGCAGCGGCCGCGCGTCCGTGCCGGGTTCGCCGAACGAGCGCTTCCACACGAGCGAGATGGGCACACGCACGCCGTCGGGGGCCGTCGCCCATTCACGCCGCTGGCCGTACCCCGCGGGGTCATAGCCGCCCAGGACGGAGACCTGCTTGCGCAGGATCAGGTCGCGATTCGAGAGATCGAGGTCGTACACCGTCCCCGGGGTGACGAACGACGTGTATCCGAGGCGCAGGAACGGCGAGTGCCATTCCGGGTTGCCGCTGACGCCCGCGGAGTAGAGCGGTTCGTCGAAGGGGATCTCGTCGAGGGTGTTCGTGGGGTAGTCGAGCAGACCGACGCGCTCGAGTCCTTCGCGTCGGTACTCGACGGTGGCGAAGTCACGGAACGCGTCCATGCCGAGCAGACGTCTTCCTGCCTCGTGCGCGACGACCGGGAGCCGCTCTCCCTGGGGATCGGAGGCCGCGACGGAGACCAGCTCGAAGTCCAGGGCGCCGTCGTTGTGGAGGATGAACAGCCGGTCCTCGCCGTCCACCACCGCATGATCGATCGAATACTCCACCCCTTCGCGGCGCGGCCAGACCAATCGCGGTTCGGCGGTGAGATCGCCGGTCAGATCGACCAGGTACTCCTCGCTCGTGATGCTGGAGCCGACGCCGATCACGAGGTACCGCCGGCTTCGTGTGATCCCCGCACCGAGCCAGAACTTCTCATCGGGTTCGTGGAACAGCCGGACGTCGTCCGTGACGGGTGTGCCCAGGCGATGCAGCCACAGGGTGTCGGGCCGCCATGCGTCGTCCCGGGTCGTGTAGAGGACTCCGGTGCCGTCCGGCGTGAAGAAGGCACCGCCCGTGTTTGGGATCTCGTCGTCGAGGGTCGCTCCGGTCGTCAGATCGCGCACGTGCACCGTGTAGAGCTCGTCGCCCTCGAAATCGGTCGACCACAACAGCTTCGTGGCGTCGTCGGAGGTGTCGAACGCGCCGAGCGAGAAGAACTCATGCCCTTCGGCCTCGATGTTCCCGTCGAGAAGGACCACTTCACCCGGAACAGGGACGCCCGGCTCGAGCACGGGCGGAGTCCACTCGCCGGCGTCGGCAGCAGCGCGGCAGTGGATACCGTACTGCGCTCCCTCCTCGGTCCGGCTGTAGTACCACCAGTCGCCTCGGCGGGTGGGTACCGAGAGATCGGTCTCCTGCACGCGGGCCTTGATCTCCTCGAACAGCTTCGTCCGAAGCGCGGCGAGGTGGGCGGTCTGCGCATCCGTGTAGGCGTTCTCGGCCTCGAGGTGTGCGATGACCTCCTCGGAGTCCTTCGCCCGCATCCACTCATACGGGTCGTCGAACGTGTCGCCATGATGAGTGCGGAGGGTGGAACGGCGGGCAGCGAGCGGGGCGTCAGTCACCGTTCCACGCTATCCCAGGTCGAGTTGACCGGCGCGGGGGAGGGTGGGAGGATTTACCGGGGCCGGTTAACGGAAGTCAAACCCACGGTGAACTCTTCGTTCAGCACGTCGATACCGTCGACAACTCCTTCTTCCTCAACGACCGAAAGCGAACGGTGGAAACCGCAGCCCTCATCGTCGTGCTCGTCATCGCGCTGGCACTCTTCTTCGACTTCACCAACGGTTTTCACGACACCGCGAATGCCATGGCGACGCCGATCGCCACCGGCGCGCTGAAGCCCAAGACCGCCGTCCTCCTCGCCGCCGTCCTGAACCTCATCGGGGCGTTCCTGTCCACAGAGGTCTCGAAGACCATCTCCGGCGGCATCATCCGGGAGGACGCGATCCTCTCCGCGGGGGCTGACCTCTTCCTCTCGCTGATCTTCGCCGGCCTGATCGGCGCGATCACGTGGAACATGCTCACGTGGCTCCTCGGACTGCCCTCGAGCTCGTCCCATGCGCTCTTCGGCGGGCTCATCGGCGCGACGATCGTCGGCGCGGGCGTGGGCGGCATCGACTTCGGCATGGTGCTCTCGAAGATCGTGCTTCCGGCGCTGATCGCACCCGTCACCGCCGGCCTGATCGCTTTCGCCGCGACGAAGATCGCGTACTCGATCACCCGTCGCTACGACGGAAAGCCGGATGGCCGTGACGGGTTCCGGTGGGGGCAGATCTTCACGTCCTCCCTGGTCGCGCTCGCACACGGCACCAACGACGCGCAGAAGACCATGGGCGTCATCACTCTCGCGATGATCACGATCGGCTGGCAGTCGGGGGCGCATCACGAGCCCGAGCTCTGGGTGATCGTCGCGTGTGCCTTCACGATCGCACTCGGCACGTACCTGGGCGGTTGGCGCATCATCCGCACGCTCGGCAAGGGACTCACCGATGTGAAACCCGCGCAGGGATTCGCCGCCGAGAGCTCGACCGCGGCCACCATCCTCGCCTCCAGCGCCCTCGGCTTCGCGCTCTCCACGACGCAGGTCGCCTCGGGGTCCGTGATCGGCTCGGGACTCGGACGCCGCGGCTCCACGGTCCGCTGGCGGACCGCCGGTCGGATCGGCGTGGGCTGGATCCTCACACTGCCCGCAGCCGGCGGTGTCGGCGCGCTGGCCGCGCTCCTGGTGGTCTGGCTCGGCAACTGGGGCGTCGCGATCGACGCGGTCCTCGCACTCGCGATCATCCTCGGGCTCTTCATGCGCTCGCGCCGCAACGCCGTGACGCCCGCGAACGCCATGAGCGACGTCGCTGAGTCGGGACGCGCGGTCGAGCTCCCCGACACGCCACCGCCCACGCGACGCCAGCAGCGCATCGCCGAGGCGAAGGCGGAGGCGAAGGCTCGTGCGGAAGCGCGCGACAAGGCGAAGGCGCAGGCCAGGAAGGACGCGGCTGACAAGGCAAAGAAGAAGGCTCAGGCGAAGTCCGACGGCAAGGCGGCGAAGGCCGGGGCCGTGTCGAAGAGTGCGGATGCGACGCGGAAGGAGGAGTCCGAATGAACATCGTGATCGACTGGCTCGCGTTCCTCCAGGTGTTCCTGGCGGCGCTGATCGGTGCGGCTGCGATCGTCACCTTCTACGCGCTCGGTCTCCGGCTGCTGGTGCGCAGCGGGCGTGCTCCGGTCGTGAGCCCCGCGGAGTTCACCGACGCGATCACCGTGATCACCGAGAAGGAGCTCCGTCGCGCCGAGAAGCAGGCGGCGAAGGCGGCGAAGAAGAGCCCACTCACCGAGGGGCAGAAGACGACGGCTCTCATCGGCGCCTATGCGTGCTTCGCGCTCTGCGCTGCGGCTGTCGTCGCCGGCATCCTCATGCTCGTCATCGGACACTGATTCGCACGGCGCACCCTCAGATCACCGCAGCAGACCCTCCACCAGGTCGTCGATGATGTCATCGGTCGGTGACTCCGGGTCGATCGGTGTGGTCAGTCGGTCGAGCAGGATCCCGTCGATCGCGTAGTGGAACAGCGCGATCTCGCGCCGTCCCCCCGGGAGGCCCGCCCTCGTATTGAAGGCGACGTCCTCCTCGAGCCCTGCGCGTTGCCAGGCGCCGAGCACCGCGGCCACTTCGGGGCGGCGGCTGCTCTCGAGCCGCAGTTCGAAGAGCGCGAGCGTCACTTCCCGGTCATCGGTGAGTCGGCGGACGATGTCGCGCACGTAGTCGGCGAACAGCGCGCGGCCCGGTTCGCCCGCGGAGCGGCGCTCCAGCTCTTCCGGTGTGGGGGAGAGCCGCTCACCGATGCGTTCGACCAGTCCGGCCACCAGCGCATCGCGGCTGCGGAAGTAGTTCGACGTGGTGCCGGTCGGCACACCGGCCGCGACATCGACGGAACGGTGGGTCAGCCCACGGGAGCCCTCGCGAGCGAGCACGGTGAGCCCCGCATCCGCGATCGCCTGTCTTCTGCCTTCGTTCCGCGCCACCACCGCATCCTATCTGATCACTACACCTGCAGTACTGACCAGACGCCTAGGCTGAGGGCATGTCCGCAGCAATCGGTGACGCGTACACCTTCGGCCGGCACGCTCCGGCGTCGCATGTCCTGATCCACGTCAGCGATCCGCACTTCCTCGCCGGGGGAGCATCGCTGGGCGGGCGGTATGACGTCGAGGCGAACTTCGCGCGCACGCTGGAGGCGATCCGTGCGGTGCACCCGCACCCGACGGCGATCGTCGTGACCGGGGACCTCGCCGATCTGGGGGAGCCGGACGCCTATCGTCGTCTGCGCGCGTCCGTCGAACCGGTTGCCGAGGAGCTCGGCGCGCCGATCGTCTGGGTGGCGGGAAACCATGATGAGCGTCCCGCCCTGCGCGCAGGACTCCTGGACCTCGAGCCGACCGAAGAGCCCGTCACCGGGGTCTGGGACCTCGGCGGGCTGCGTCTCGTCGCCCTCGACACCAGCGTCCCCGGCTGGCACCACGGCGATCTCGATACCGGTCAACTGTCCTGGCTCGCGGATCAGCTCGCCCGGCCTGCGCCGCACGGCACGTTGCTCGCGATGCATCATCCGCCGCTCCCGAGCCATCTGCCGCTCTTCGACATCCTTGAACTGCGCCATCAGGACGAACTCGCCGACGTCATCCGCGGCAGCGATGTCCGTGGCATCCTCGCCGGACATCTGCACTATTCGTCACACGGGATGTTCGCCGGGGTTCCGGTCAGCGTCGCGTCGGCCACCTGCTACACGATGAACGTGGCACGTCCGGCGGCCGAGGTGAACGGCATGGACGCCGCGCAGGCATTCCAGATGGTCCACGTGTATCCCGACACGATCACCCACACCGTCGTCCCGGTGACCGACGCGGTGACCGGCGACTACTTCTCGGAGGCCTGGGTGGAGCGGATGTCGAAGCTCTCACCGGAAGGGCGACTCGAGGCCTTCTCCCGCAAACCCGGGCGCTGAGCGGCGTAGACTGGGCACATCCCCCACTCTTCTCACCCGCCACGACCCACGAGGATGTGACATGGCTTCTGCCGCGCCTACCCTGACCCGCACCGAGACCGATTCGCTCGGGAGCATGGAGATTCCCGTCGACGCGTACTGGGGGATCCACACCGCCCGCGCCGACGCGAACTTCCCGATCACGAAGCGGCCGATCTCGGTGTACCCCGATCTCGTGGTCGGCCTGGCGATGGTCAAGCAGGCGAGCGCCCGCGCGAATCGTGAGATCGGTGTGCTCGACGCCGAGCGTGCCGACCTGATCGATCGTGCTGCGCAGCGTGTGATCGACGGCGAGTTCCACGAGCAGTTCACGGTGGGCGTCATCCAGGGCGGTGCCGGCACCTCGACCAACATGAACGCGAACGAGGTCATCACCAACATCGCGCTCGAACTCGCCGGCCGGGAGAAGGGTGACTACGCGTTCCTCTCACCGATCGACCACACGAACCGCAGCCAGTCCACCAACGACGTCTACCCGACGGCCGTGAAGATCGGTCTTTCGCTGACGTTGCGGTCCCTGCTCGAGGAGCTGGATCTGCTCCGACTGTCCTTCCTTGGCAAGTCGCGGGAGTTCCACGACGTCCTGAAGGTCGGTCGTACCCAGCTGCAGGATGCCGTGCCGATGACGCTCGGCCAGGAGTTCAACGGCTTCGCCACGACGCTCGGTTACGATCACACCCGCCTGACCGAGAACGCGTCTCT
The DNA here is from genome assembly GCF_004337555.1 of Microbacterium sp. PI-1. Taxonomy (NCBI): domain Bacteria; kingdom Bacillati; phylum Actinomycetota; class Actinomycetes; order Micrococcales; family Microbacteriaceae; genus Microbacterium; species Microbacterium sp. PI-1. The sequence continues at coordinate 18,710 of NZ_SJYZ01000001.1, forward strand.
GATGTTCGAGATCAACATGGGGGCGACCGCGATCGGCACCGGCATCACGACGCATCGGGGTTACGCCCCGTCCGTGCTGAAGCACCTGCGGGAGATCACCGGGCTCGACCTGCGCACCGCGGGAGACCTCGTCGAGGCCACCAGTGACACCGGTTCGTTCATGTCGTTCTCCTCGACGCTCAAGCGCAACGCGATGAAGCTCTCGAAGATCTGCAACGACCTGCGTCTCCTGTCGTCGGGACCGCAGGCCGGGCTGGGCGAGATCAACCTTCCCGCGATGCAGGCGGGGTCCAGCATCATGCCGGGCAAGGTGAACCCCGTGATCCCGGAGGTCGTGAACCAGGTGGCCTTCGCCGTCGCCGGTGCCGACATGACGGTCACGATGGCGGCGGAGGCCGGGCAGCTGCAGCTGAACGCCTTCGAGCCGGTGATCGCGCACTCGATCTTCCAGTCCATCACCTGGATGCGCCAGGCGATGTGGACCCTGCGTGTCAACTGCGTCGACGGCATCACCGCGAACCGCGACCGCCTCGGGGCGATGGTCGGCGCGTCGGTCGGCGTCATCACCGCGCTGACGCCGTTCATCGGTTACGCGGCCGCAGCGGCGCTCGCGAAGACCGCGCTGCTGACAAATCGGAATGTCGCCGATCTCGTCGTCGAGGCGGGCTTGATGTCGCGTGACGAGGTCGTCAAGCAGCTGTCGCCGGCACGCCTGTCGGGACTGGAGACGGTCACCGCTGCGATCCCGGTCGTCGCGCCGGAGGATCTGATCGAGATCTGAGAGGGCGGGAACGCACGAGGGGACGGACGCCACGGCGTCCGTCCCCTCATGTGTCCGATCCGTTTCAGTCCGTGATGCGGCAGTGGGTCGTGAGTTCGCCGATGCCGTCGATGCCCACGGTCACGGTCGAGTGATCGCGGAGGAAGATCTGCGGGTCGCGTGAGTACCCGGCGCCTCCGGGGCTGCCCGTCGAGATGAGGGTTCCGGGCAGCAGCGTGAGGGACTGCGACAGGTGGGCGATCAGCTTCGCGACGGAGCGCACCATCTGTCCGGTGCTCGCGTCCTGCACGGTGTGCCCGTCCACGACGGTCCAGATGTGGAGGTCCTGCGGATCGGGGATCTCGTCCGCGGTCACCGCGAAGGGCCCGGTCGGTGTGAACCCGTCGAAGGACTTGCATCGGGACCACTGGGCTTCGGAGAACTGGATGTTCCGCGCGGTGATGTCGTTGACCACGGTGTAACCCCAGACGTGCGTGAGGGCGTCCTGCTCGCTGACGTCTTTCGCGGGGGTGCCGATGAGGACGCCGAGCTCTGCCTCGTAGTCCACGGCCTCACTGAGGTCACGCGGCCAGGAGGTCGTCTGATCGTGGCCGGTGAGCGAGTTCGGCCACAGGGTGAACACGGTGGGCGCGGCGTCGGTCTTCAGGCCGAGCTCGCTCGAGTGGGCGGCATAGTTCAGCCCCACGGCGAGGACGGCCGGGGGTGCGAGCACCGCGGAATCGAACGACCAGTCACCGAGCGGATGACGGACGGCGGCGCCTGCGGCCAGCGCCACGCGCAGAGCCTCGAGAAGAGCATCCCCACCTTCGATGAGCTGCTGCAGCGTGGCAGGGGCGTCGGTCAGGAGATCAGAGACGAGGATGGCGTCCGAGTCCTGGACCACGGCGAGAACCGCGCGAGGGGAGTCAGGACGGCGCAGATGAGCGAACCGCATGCTCCTACGCTACCGGGTGGCGGCCGGTCCGCGGATGGAGGACACAGCCATACCGAGGCTGTCTCTCTTGTGCCCCGTAGGCTTTGGCTATGAGTTTCGGAGGACCACCCCCGCCGCAGCAGCCGTCGCCCTACACGCCTCCGCCGGCCACGGCAGCGTTTCGGCAGTCGGGCTACGCGTCGGTGCTCGCCCAGCCGACGCCGTACACGCCGCCGGCCCCGGTCGCACCCTCGCCCGCGGAGTCGCTTCCGGCGCTGCCGGTACCGACGCGCAAGGGGCGGACGATCTCGCTGTGGTTGTTCGGCTTCCTGGGCTTCCTGCTCCTGGCTCTGATCGGCTACTTCGGCTGGGCACTGGGCGCATTCGCCTCGGTGGTCGGCCTGGTCCTCGCGCTGATCCCTCTGACCATCGTGTTCCTCGGTGTGCGCATGATCGACCGCTGGGAGCCCGAACCCAAGCGACTGATCTTCTTCGCGATCGCCTGGGGAGCCGTGGCCGCGGTCGGGCTCACGCTTCTCGTCGACGTCGGCCTGACGATCCTGATCGGTCCCACCTCCGAAGCCTTCACCGCGGTGGTGCAGGCCCCGATCGTCGAGGAGTTCTGGAAGGGAGTCGGCGTCTTCCTGATCTTCCTTCTGGCCCGCCGGGCCTTCGATGGTCCGGTCGACGGCGTCGTGTACGGGGCGCTCGTGGGAGCCGGTTTCGCGTTCACCGAGAACATCCAGTACTTCGCGATCAGCCTGATCGAGGGCGGTGGCGAGCAGCTGACCGTGACGTTCGCGGTGCGCGCCATCCTCTCGCCCTTCGCGCACGCGATGTTCACCGCCGTCACGGGTTTCGCGATCGGCCTCGTGGCGCGTCGACACGGCTCGGCGGGCTCGGCGCTGGGCGCCGGACTGCTGGGAGGGCTCGGGGCCGTGCTGCTGCACGGACTGTGGAACGGCTCAGCGACGTTCGCCGACTTCTTCGGTCTCTACTTCACACTCCAGGTGCCGCTCTTCATCGGCTTCATCCTCGGGATCATCGCGCTGCGCCGCGAGGAGGCGCGCCTCACCCGGGCCCGCCTCGCCGAGTATGCGAGCGCGGGGTGGTTCACCCCGGAAGAGGTCACGATGCTCGCCACGTCGAGCGGTCGCAAGGCTGGCCTCGCCTGGGCACGCGGACTCCGAGGCGACCGGAGGCCACTCATGCGCGAATTCATCAAGGACGCGACGGCACTGGCCGCTGTCCGCCAGCGTGCGATCACCGGGCGCGATCCCCTCGCGGTGGATGACGAGCGCGCGTTGCTGATCCGTACGCGCGCAGCCAGGGCGGCGTTGCTGGCGTACTGAGTCGGACGCTGACGGACCCCGTGGCAAGACTCAGCGCCCGGTGCTGCGGCGATGCCTGCGAGTCTCCCGGGCGCTGAGTTGATCTGTAAACAGGGTGCACCGGCTCTCGCCGAGTGTCAAGAGGGTTTTGTGTCGACGCCTGGTCTCGCTGTTCGCTGTGAGCAAGTGCGATCGCGTTGACCTCGTCCACGATGCTCGGTTTGATGGAAGCATGACTGATCGCACAAAGCCAGAGTTCGACGCTCCCACCGGTCCCGCTCCTGCGGAACTCGTCATCCGCGACATCATCGAAGGAGACGGCGCGGAGGCCAAGCGCGGCGACACCGTGACCGTCCACTACGCCGGTGTCGAGTACGAGTCCGGTGAAGAGTTCGACTCCTCCTGGGGTCGTGGTGAGACCATCCAGTTCCCTCTCGCCGCGCTCGTCCAGGGGTGGCAGGAAGGAATCCCCGGCATGAAGGTCGGCGGTCGTCGAGAGCTCATCGTCCCTCCGCACCTCGCCTACGGTCCGGCCGGTGGCGGACACTTCCTCTCGGGGAAGACGTTGATCTTCATCATCGATCTGATCGCGGTCTGACCCCGTCGACGTTCCTGCGAGACGCTCCTCTTCGTCTGAAGAGGAGCGTCTCGTGCTGTGCGGGCACGAGATCTTCATTCGTGGGAATACATTCGAGTGAATGTAAGTTGTCACGAGGGTCGCGTCACTGCGGCCCCTGTCCGACGCCGCAACCGCGGCCGATGTCTCCGAAGGAGAAACCATGACCAGCATCGACATTCCCGGCTACCGTCCCGGCACCTGGGTGCTCGACCCTTCGCACAGCGAGGTGACGTTCAGCGTCCGCCACATGATGATCTCCAAGGTGAGGGGCACGTTCGGCGTCAAGAACGCGACGCTGATCGCTCCCGAGAACCCGCTCGAGGCCAAGGTCGAGGCGACCGTCGACGTGACCTCCGTCGACACGAACGACGAGGGCCGTGACGCGCACCTCCGTTCGGCAGACTTCTTCGACACCGAGAACTTCCCGACCATGGAGTTCGTCTCCACGGGGACCCGCGTCAAGGGTGACGAGCTCGTCGTCGATGGCGACCTCACGATCCGCGGCGTCACCAAGCCGGTCAGCTTCGAGCTCGACTTCGGTGGCTTCGGCACCGACCCGTACGGCAACTACAAGGCGGGTGCCTCTGCGAAGGCCGTGATCAACCGCGAGGACTTCGGCCTCACCTGGAACGCGGCACTCGAGACCGGCGGCGTGCTCGTGGGCAAGGACATCACGATCAACCTGGACCTTCAGGGCGCCCTGCAGCAGGACTGATCGCGCTGCGCGCAGCATCCAGGACCCCGGGCCCTCAGGGCTCGGGGTCTTCTGCGTCGTAGTCGAGGAAACGCCGATTCCGGCGGGAGAGCATCGCGACCAGGGCGATCACCAGGACGCCGCCCAACAGGGGAGGGAACCAGAGCGTCGTCAGGGTCGCGAGGGTTCCGGCGTAGAGGGCGCCCACCCGTGGTCCGCCGGCGACGACGACCACGAAGAGACCCTGCAGTCGGCCACGCATGGCGTCCGGGACGGCCGCCTGCATCATCGTGTTGCGGTAGATGGAGCTGACATTGTCTGATGCCCCGGAGAGGGCGAGTGCCGCGCAGGCGGCGATGATCAATCCGACGTTCGGTGCGTCCTCCGACGCGGAATCCGAGAGGGCTCCGATCAGCAGGACCAGACCGAACAGCAGGATCGATGCCCCGTATGCCTCGACCGCCCGAGCGATCCCGCGGCCGTGCCAGCGATATTGGACGACGCGTCCGGAGAAGAGGCTCGAGGCGAAGGTGCCGACGGCGACGGCCGCGGTCAGGATTCCGGTGGTGATGGCGCCTCCACCGAGGAGGACCGTGCCCAGCGCCGGGAAGAGCACGAGGGGCTGACCGAAGGTCATGGCGATGATGTCGATGATGTACTGCATCCGGATGTTGCCGGCCCTGCGGAGGAATCGCCACCCGTCGACGAGGGATGCCAAGCCTGGTCGCACGACATCCCCTTCTGGGCGCAGCACCGGGAGGGTCCACAGCCCGAGGAACATCGAGAGCATGAGCACGACGTCGATCGTGTAGGTCCAGCCGTAGCCGGTGAGCGCCACCAGGAGCCCGGCGAGTGCGGGGCCCGCCATCACGGTGAGCCCGAACGCGACGCCGTTCAATGCGGATGCCGCGGCGAGCTGCGTGCGGGGGATGAGTCGAGGGACGATGGCTGTGCGGGTGGCCATCCCGACGGAGTTCGCCGCTGAGTTGATCATGCTCAACGCATAGAGCCACCAGATGGTCTCACTGCCCGTCCAGGTGAGGGCGGCGAGGAGCGCGGTCGAGACGAACGTGATCGTGGCCGCGATCAGCGCCACCCGCCGCCGGTCGAATGCGTCCGCGAGCATCCCGCCGTACAGTCCGGCGAGGATCATCGGCACGAGTCCGGCGACCGCGATCATCGACACCGCGAAGGTGCTCCCGGTCAGTACGAACACGTGCAGCATCACCGTGACGATCGTCAGCTGCCCGCCGATACCGGCCAGGGTCGAACCGATCCACATCCGCGCGAAGGCGGGACTGGTCTTCAGCGGGGTGAGGTCGATCAGATGACCGCGGCGCGCGCTCACCGGTGGATCTTCTTCTGCACCGTTCGAGCCTAGTTGCATCGGGGTGCGCGGTATCCGCCCGTGTCACACGGGGGAGCGCTCGGCTGGTAGACTCTTCAGGTTGCCGTTCGATCGGCCGCGGATAAAGAGAGCCCACGTATCAGGCGTCGGGCGCCGCGCAACAAGCAGAGAGGGGATCGAATCTATGGCACTGGAAGCAGACGTCAAGAAGGCGATCATCGAAGAGTACGCGACGCACCCCGGTGACACCGGATCCCCCGAGGTGCAGGCGGCGATGCTGACGCAGCGCATCAAGGACCTCACCGAGCACCTGAAGGAGCACAAGCACGACCACCACTCGCGTCGTGGCCTCTTCCTGCTCGTTGGTCAGCGCCGTCGTCTGCTCGGCTACCTCCAGAGCGTCGACATCGAGCGCTACCGCTCGCTGATCGCGCGCCTGGGTCTTCGCCGATAAGGCAGATTCCGCCAGCGTTCAATCGCGCAGAACATTCTTGAGAAGGCCGCCCCACGGTGTGGGGCGGCCTTCGTCATGTGTGGTGGGTCACGCAGTCGCGGAGGCAGGCGACAGATGGGCGCTCCCGCTCAGACTCGCGCGCCGACGAGGTCGGCATGGTGGATCGCTGCGACGTCCGGGTGGGCGCGCAGGCGTGACTTCAGCGCGTTCTCGCCGTAGAGCGCGTGAATCGGGTTGTCCGGGTCGTCCGTCACCCCGTTCGCCTCCGCCGCGAGTTCCTCACTGAGCTCGATCAACGGCAGACGCTTGTCGAGCGCGGGGTTGAAGAAGAACGGGATCGAGATGCGGTCATCCGGTGCCTGCGGAGAGACGACCCGATGGTTCGTCGCCTTGAGGTATCCGCCGGTCGCATACTCGAGCAGCTCCCCGATGTTCACGACGAAGGCCCCGGACACCGGGGGAGCGTCCACCCAGACGCCGTCGCGTTCGACCTGCAGTCCCCCCTTGCCGGGTTCGACCCACAGCAGCGTGAGCACACCGGAGTCCTTGTGCGCCCCGACACCCTGCTGCGGCTCCGGCTCATGGGTGCCCGGGTAGCGCACGATCTTGATGAGGGTCGACGGCTCCCCGAAGTGCTCGTCGAAGTACGTCTCGTCGGCACCGAGCGCCAGCGCCCAGGCGCGCAACAGTGTGCGCGAGACCTCCGAGAGGGCTTCGTGCCACTCAGCCACGACCTCCTCCAACTCCGGTTGTGCAGCCGGCCAGAGGTTCGGCCCGATCAGGCGGTTGAACGCGGGGCCGTCGTCCAGAGGCTCTCGCTCGGGCCCGATGTCGATCTGCTCACGCCAATCGACCTCGCCCCGGGTGCGCTCGCCGCCGATGCGGGTGTAGCCACGGAAGTGCGGACTGTTCACGTTCTCGATCGCGAGCTTGTCCTCCTCGGGGAGGGCGAAGAAGTCGCGCGCAGCGCGGTGCAGACGTGATTCCAGCTCCGGGGAGATGCCCGTGCCGGTGAGATAGAAGAAGCCGACGTCGTGCGTCGCCGTCCGGAGGCTCTCACAGAAGCGTGCCGCGGCCTCGGGGCCTTGATCGAGCTGGGACAGGTCGAGGATCGGGAGCGAGAGTTCAGCCATGGACCGAGGGTACGTCGGCCGTCCAGGAGTGAGGGCGACTGTTGCGTCGCGTTACCGCGCACGTTCGTCCAGCCCGACGCATCCTGTTCCGATATCGCGTCGAGGGGATGCTAGAGTCCTGGAGGTAAGGGATGCCTTACCTCAGTCATCGCAAGAGAGTTCTCCCGTGCTCGCCACATTTCTCATCGGCCTCCGTGAAGGTCTGGAAGCCGCGCTGGTCGTCGGCATCCTCGTCGCCTATCTCCGTCGCCTCGGCCGCCAGGATGCGCTCCCGAAGATGTGGGCCGGAGTGGGACTCGCGATCGCCCTCGCCCTCGGCATCGGCGCCGTGCTCACTTTCGGTGCCTACGAGCTCACGTTCGAGGCGCAGGAGCTGATCGGCGGCGGGCTCTCGCTCCTGGCCGTGGGCATGGTCACGTGGATGATCTTCTGGATGCAGCGCGCCGGACGCACGATGAAGGCGACGCTGGAGGGTGGTCTCGATCGTGCGCTCACCACCGGCGGGCTCTGGGCGCTGGTCGCGATCGGTTTCGTCTCCGTCGCTCGTGAAGGTATCGAGACGACTCTCCTGCTGTGGTCGATGGTGCAGGCCTTCGGCGACGCTCCCTCCGCTCTGCTCGGTGCGCTGCTCGGCCTCGCCGCCGCCGTCATCGTCGGCTGGCTCATCTCCCGCGGAGCCGTGAAGCTCGACCTGCGCCGCTTCTTCGCGTGGACCGGTGGTTTCCTGGTCATCGTCGCGGCCGGCGTGCTCGCTTACGCGCTGATGGATCTGCAGGAGGCGGGTGCCCTCCCCGGGCCGTTCACCGCCGCTGCACCGCTCGACCCCGTGACGGGCGCGGTCACCGTCGGCGGAGCGGGGTTCCCGTTCGGCTGGGCCTTCGACGTGTCGGCCGTCATCGCGCCGAGTGGTCCGCTGGCCGCGTTGCTGCAGGCCACGGTCGGCTTCATGCCCGCGATGACGTGGGTCCAGGTCATCGCGTGGACCCTCTACATCCTGGTCGTCGGATCACTGTACGTGCGGGGCCTGCGGTCTCCGCGTCCGGTGCGGTCACACGACGCGCCGCAGCCCGAGTCCGGGCCGCCACCCACTTCTCTCACACAACAAGGAGCAGCATGACCACCTCTCACCGTGTCCTGTGGACCCTGGCGGCCGCGGGTGCCGCAGTGCTCGTCCTGAGCGGGTGCGTCGCGAAGAGCGACGTCGCCGCGGATGCCGCGTTCGCCGTATCCTCGACCGCTACCGACTGCGCCGTGTCGGCGGCCACGGCCAAGAGCGGGACGCTCACCTTCGACGTCAAGAACGACACCGATCAGGTCTCCGAGTTCTACCTCCTGGCCGAAGACGGTCTCCGCATCGTCGGCGAGGTCGAGAACATCGCCCCCGCGGCATCCCGCACCCTCACGGTCGTGGCACAGCCGGGAGAGTACTTCACTCTCTGCAAGCCGGGCATGATCGGTGACGGAGTCGGCAAGGCGGCCTTCACCGTCACGGGCGATAGGGTGGCCGTCGAAGGACCCGACGCCGAGCAGAAGCAGCAGGCGGTCGACCTCTACGCTGCGTTCGTGAAGGACCAGGTCGGCCAGCTCGTCCCGGCCGTCGAGGACTTCGTCACCGCGTACGAATCCGGCGATGACGCCGCTGCACGGGAGCTCTTCCCGCAGACCCGTGCGTTCTACGAGCGCATCGAACCGGTCGCCGAGGCACTGGGCGACCTCGACCCGCGCATCGATTACCGTGAGGTCGACGCGGTCGCCGAGGGGTTGGACTGGACAGGCTTCCACCGCATCGAGAAGGACTTGTGGGTGCCGGCGCAGGACGCCCTGAATGCCGACGGCGAGACGTCGGCCTGGCAGGACTGGGCGCCGTCGACGCCCCAGGAGCGCGCCGACTACGGTGACCTGCTTCTCGCCGACGTCCAGGAGCTGTACGAGTACGTGCACTCGGACGACTTCACGACGGCTCTCGACGACCAGGGCATCGGCGGGATCTCCAACGGCGCCATCGCGTTGCTCGACGAGGTCGCGACGGGAAAGATCTCCGGCGAGGAGGACTGGTGGTCCGGGACCGACCTCTACGACTTCGCGGCGAACGTCGAGGGGTCCAAGATGGCTTTCTCTCTCGTGAAGGACTTCGCCGTCGCGCAGGGCGAAGACGGGAAGGCGCTCGTCGGCGAGATCGAAGCGGGTTACGCGTCCCTCGATGATTCGCTCGCCGCACACGGTTCGCTGATGGACGGGTTCGTCGGATACTCCGAGCTGACGGAAGCCGACAAGCGGGAGTTCACCGATCTGATCAACGCCCTCGCCGAGCCGCTCTCGCAGCTCACCAGCACGGTTCTCGACTGATCAGCCGCGTGCCGAACCGACCGGATACCATCACGGACGTGAACGAACCTGAAGAGGGCGACGCACCCGACGAGGCGGCGACGCGCGATGCATCCGCCTCCGGTGGATTGAGCCGACGAGGGCTCCTCGGTCTGGCGATCGGCGGAAGTGTGGCGGGGCTCGCCGTCGGAGCGGGCGCCGGGCTCGCCGGAGGTGTGGCGCTGGGGCGCGCGCGAGCGGCGGAGGACGCGCACTCGGCGTACGGCTTCTTCGGCGAGCACCAGGCCGGCATCACCACCCCGGTGCAGGATCACCTCCACTTCGCGAGCTTCGACATGATGCCGCGCACGGACCGGGAGGACCTGATCTCGCTGCTGCAGGATTGGTCGTATGCGGCCTCGCGGATGGCGCAGGGCCTCGAGGTCAGCGCGACGGGTGCCGTCGGAGGGCCGGCCGAAGCGCCTCCGGACGACACGGGTGAGGCCCTGGGCCTTCCTGCCTCGGGACTCACCCTCACCTTCGGTTTCGGCCCGGGACTGTTCGAGAACGAGGAAGGCGACCGCTACGGCATAGCTGCGCAGCGGCCGTCGGGGCTGGAGCGCTTGCCGGCGTTCCTCGGGGACGACCTCGACCCGCAGGCATCCCACGGAGACCTGTGCATCCAGGCGTGTGCGGATGATCCGCAGGTGGCCGTGCACGCGATCCGCAACCTCAGCCGCATCGCGTTCGGACGCGCGCGCTTGCGCTGGTCGCAGCTGGGCTTCGGCAAGACGTCACGCACCACGACGACGCAGGCGACGCCGCGCAACCTGTTCGGTTTCAAAGACGGTACGGCGAACATCCTCGCCGATGATGCCGCCGCGCTCAGGGATCATGTCTGGGTCTCGACCCAGGATGAGCCCACGTGGCTCGCCGGCGGTTCGTACCTCGTCGCCCGCAAGATCGCGATGCTGATCGAGACCTGGGACCGGGTGCGCCTGTCCGAGCAGGATGCGATCATCGGGCGGGACAAGGGGGAGGGGGCTCCTCTCTCCGGGGGTGACGAGTTCACCGCGCCCGACTTCCAGGGCACCGCGATCGATGAGAACAGTCACGTGAGCCTCGCGCATCCCGAGCACAACGACGGCGTCCGGATCCTTCGTCGTGGATACAACTACGTCGATGGCAACAACGATCTCGGACGACTCGACGCCGGGCTGTTCTTCCTCTCCTACCAGCGCGACCCGGCGCAGTTCGTTTCCCTGCAGCGGCGACTCTCGACCGATCGGATGAACGAGTACATCCGGCACGTCGGTTCAGGGATCTGGGCGGTTCCCGCCGGGGTGGAGCCGGGGTCGTACATCGGAGCCGACCTCTTCGCCTGAACTCAGGGTATCGGGAGGGCATCCTCGAGGATCGCGACCACCGAGGCCGCCATCGCGTCGGCACCGGCATGGTCGTTCGCGCTGATCGTCACGACCGCGTCGTCGAGGAAGATCAGGAGCTGACCGTACGCTCCGTGCAGCCGCCACGCAGGGCCGGGGCCGCCCCATCCCGCGAGCCCATAGCGGTCGTATCCGGGGTTCTCGCCGGCGACGACGGCATCCTCATGCATCGCGTCGATCCACTCCGGCGACACCAGCCGTCTGCCTCGCCACTGCCCGCGGTCTCGGATCAGCAGCCCGATGCGCGCCATCTCGTTCGTACGGAGGGGGAGACCGCCGCCGGCTTCGATGCGTCCGTTCGGGCAGCGTGCCCAGGCGACGTCGGTGATGCCGAGCGGAGCGAAGAGCCGCGCATCCAGATACTCGCCCACATCGCCCACTCGCGCCGCGAGAGCCGTCATCGCGGTGTAGGTGCTCGCGTTGGAGTACTGGAAGACGCGCCCGCGTGATGGGCGTCGGAGGAACTCGCGCGCCAGGTCGGGCCAATCCGTCATCAGGGTCTCCGACCAGGGGAGATCGATCCCGCTCGACATCGTCAGGAGATGGCGCAGCGTCACCTCGTCGACCCCGTCACCGTGCGCGAAGTCGGGAAGAGAGGCGACCACCGGTTCGTCGACGTCGACCAGCCCCTCGTCGGCGGCGAGGGCAGTGCCCAGGACGCAGACGCCCTTCGCGACGGAGTGCACGTCTTCCCGGACGTCGGCGGTCCACCGGTGCTCGGCCTCGGCGTCGCCGATGCGCACGTGCAGTCCGTGTGCGCCGAAGCCGGAGAGCGTGGCTGCCTCCACGATGCTGTCGCGCACGGCGTGCGCCACGCTCATGGCCGTCACGAGGTCGGACGCGGACGCCGCGAGCCGGTGGGATCGTTGCGACGCCCTTCCCGTCGAGTGAGCTCGGGGTCGGCGAAGAGCCACCCCGGACGCGGTTCGATCAGCGGGCGGAAGACCCAGCGCACCGGCCGGGTCGCGAGCAGAAGTGCGACGAGCACCGAGAGTGCGGTGACCAGAGGCAGCCAGAGCCAGGTGGGTTCGAGGTCTCGGAGGACGCCTGTCTCGCGGAACGGATAGAGCACGAAGGAGTGCAGCAGGTAGACGTACATCGTGTACTGACCGAAGGACGTCCACCAATACGAACCGCGGGGGATCAGGAGGAAGAACGCCGCGCACAGCACGACGGCCAGCAGCATCAGGGCGATCCGGATCCCGCCCGCCCACCACTGGTCGCCGCCCAGATCGGAGTAGGCGTCCTCGTAGAACAGCCAGTGTCGAAGGTCGATGGCCTGCCAGAGGGGCAGCCAGTTCCAGGCCGCCCAGCCCGTTGCGGCGAGGACGGCGACCGCGGCAGCGCGGATCCACCACGGGCGGAAGTCGAGCAACCGCAGTCGATCGACGATGTCATGCTCGCGGAGCCACCAGCCGAGCGCGAAGAACGGGAGGAGTCCGAGCGTGCGGGACAGGGAGAAGGTGCTGTCGACGTTCGGGAGATAGCCCGAGCCGATCGAGATCAGGACGGTCCACAGCAACGGCCAGCGCAGCAGCGCGAGGTAGGGGAGGATCAGGCGGAAGATGCCGAGGGCGAGGAGGAACCAGAGCGTCCAGCTCGGCTTCGTGAAGTTGGGCGATGCCTCGCCTTCCACGGCCCACTTGGTGAGGGTCCAGAGCGTCTCGAAGATCACGTAGGGGAGGATGATGTCCGTGATCACCCGGGCCATCTGCGTCTTGGTGGGGGAGCCGGACTTGGAGAAGTACCCGGAGATGATCGCGAACGCCGGCATGTGGAACGCGTACAGCGCGAGATAGAGGGCGAACGCGATGTCGGAGTCGTAGGTGAGGCGTTGTATCGCGTGTCCGAGGACGACGAGCACGATGCACAAGTACCGTGCGTTGTCCCAGAACGGCACGCGCCGTCTTCGTCGCGGGATCGAACCTGTGGTGGGCCCTGTGAGGTCGGCGCCGGTACTGCTCATCGTCCGAGATTACAGCCCGGGAATAAAGTTGCTGTGAGCGCGTTGACACAGTTACATTCAAGTGAATAGAACCGGATGCGAGTCATCCGGTTCGGAGAACACGGAGCAATCATGAGCGAGCAGTCAGGCGCGCAGGCGATGCAGTTCGGCATCATGTCGGTCAGCGACATCACCCGCGACCCCCTCACCGGCATCACCCCCAGCGAGCAGGAGCGCATCAAGGCGACGACGGCCATCGCCGTCCACGCGGAAGAGGTCGGACTCGACGTCTTCGCCATCGGCGAGCACCACAACCCGCCGTTCTGGTCCTCCAGCCCCACGACCTTCCTGGCGGCACTGGCCGCGCAGACCGAGCGCCTCATCGTCTCCACGTCGACGACGCTCATCACCACGAACGACCCCGTGCGCATCGCCGAGGAGTACGCGATGCTCCAGCACGTGTCCGACGGCCGCATGGACCTCATGCTCGGCCGCGGCAACACCGGACCGGTGTATCCCTGGTTCGGGCAGGACATCCGTCAGGGACTCCCGCTCGCGATCGAGAACTACGCGCTGCTGCACAAGCTGTGGCGTGAGGACGTGGTCGACTGGGAGGGGAAGTTCCGCACTCCGTTGCAGGGCTTCACCTCGACGCCTCGTCCGCTCGACGGCATCCCGCCGTTCGTCTGGCACGGGTCCATCCGCACCCCGGAGATCGCGGAGCAGGCCGCCTACTACGGTGACGGCTTCTTCGCGAACAACATCTTCTGGCCGAAGGAGCACTACCAGCGCCTGATCGAGCTGTACCGGCAGCGCTTTGAGCACTACGGCCACGGGACCAGGGAGCAGGCCATCGTGGGTCTGGGCGGACAGGTGTTCATGGCTGCGAACTCGCAGGACGCGGTCAACCGGTTCCGTCCATACTTCGACAACGCGCCGGTCTACGGCCACGGGCCGAGCATGGAGGACTTCACCGAGATGACTCCGCTCACCGTCGGCTCCCCGCAACAGGTCATCGACCGCTACGCCGCCATGCGGGAGCACTACGGCGACTACCAGCGACAGCTGTTCCTGATCGATCACGCGGGCCTGCCGCTGAAGACGGTGCTGGAGCAGCTTGACATCCTCGGCTCCGAGGTCGTGCCCGTGCTCCGCAAGGAACTCGCGAACGACCGTCCTGCCGCAGTACCCGACGCGCCGACCCACGCGGCACGCGTCAAGGCCGAGTTCGGCGACGGGCCGACCCGTCAGGCCCGTCCCGGCGCCAACCGCGGCGACAACCTGACCGGCGACTCGCCGTATCAGGACTCTCCTGCCCCCGCCGGCGCGGCATTCGGGCTCGGCCGGAAGGAGGCGTGAGATGACCACGCGTCGTATCGCCGTCGTCTCCGCCGGCCTGTCGAACCCGTCCTCCACGCGGATGCTCGCCGACCGGCTCGCGACCGAGACCGTCAAGGCGCTCGCCGAGCAGGACATCCAGGCGAGTGTCGACGTCATCGAGCTTCGTGACTACGCACACGACATCACCAACAACATGCTGACCGGCTTCGCGCCGCCTGCGCTCGAGACCGCGATCAACACCGTGGTCTCGGCCGACGCTCTCATCGCGGTGACGCCGATCTTCTCGACGAGCTACTCGGGGCTCTTCAAGTCGTTCATCGATGTGCTCGACCCGGATTCCCTCCGGGGCAAGCCCGTGCTGATCGGTGCGAACGCCGGCACCGCGCGACACTCTCTCGCGATCGACTACGCCATCCGGCCGCTGTTCGCCTACCTCCACGCCGATGCCGTCTCGACCGGGGTGTTCGCCGCGTCGAGCGATTGGGGTGGTTCCGGCGACGATGTGGCTCCGCTCGGCAAGCGTGTGGAGCGAGGAGCCAGAGAGCTCGCAGAGGCGATCGTCCGTCGGGAGGAGACGACGGTCGAGGACCCGTACGACCCCGCCACGTACCTGGGCGAGGGGCGCTCGTTCGGGCACATGCTGGGCGGGCTGGCCGGCGAGTGAGCCGGATCACGACTCGCCCCTGACGGGTGACGGTCAGGCGGTCGGTCCGGTCCGCCGCTTCCAGTCGTACTCGGTCTCCGGGCGTCCGCGCGTCCCGTAGCGCGCCGCCCGCGTGAGCACGCCCTCCGCCACGAGGTGCTCGAGGTACCGACGCGCGGCGACCCGGGACATCCCGAGCCGTTCGGCGGCCTCCCGTGCCGACAGCGGGCCGGAGGTCCGCAGCACGGCGCTGATCTTCTCGAGCGACGCGACGGACAGGCCCTTCGGCACGGCGACCGCGCCCGTGGCACGGCCGAGGAGGGCGTCGATCTCCGCCTGGGTCGCTTCGCCTGCGGTCGTCGTGGCCTGCTCCCGATGGGCGCGGTACCCGTCCATCCGCTCCTGGAACACGGCGAACGGGAACGGCTTGATCAGGTAGTGGTAGACGCCGAGGGCCGCCATCTGACGGACGGTCTCGGCGTCGCGCACCCCGGTGATCGCGATGACGTCGGTGGCTTCCGCCCGAGCACGCAGCGTCCGCAGCACATCGATCCCCGACCCGTCCGGCATGGTGATGTCGAGCAGGACGAGGTCGAAGGCAGCGGCGCCGGGCCGATCGAGCACCGCGTTCAAGGCTGCGCGGGCGCTGCTGCACTCTCCGGCGACGATGAACCCGTCGAGGCGGGCCAGGTAGTCGCGGTGGAGTTCGAGCGTGAGGGCATCGTCGTCGACGAGCAGCGTGCGGATCATGGGCGTGACCTCCGCGGCCCGGTCGCTGCGGGCAGGACGACGCGGAACGTCGTCGGTCCGTCACTGATCGAGACCGTGCCGCCTGCTCCAGTGACCACGGACCGCACGAGTGCCAAGCCGACGCCGCGTCCCTGGGCGTCCGCGGGCTTGGTCGAGTAGCCCTGTTCGAAGATCCGGTCCTGCTGGGCTCGCGGGATACCCGGGCCGCTGTCGGAGACCTCGAGCACCACCTCACCTTCCTCCCCGGAGCGCAGGGACACCCGCACCCAGCGATCCTCGGACTCTGCGGCCGCATCCATCGCGTTGTCCACGAGGTTGCCGAGCACGGAGACGGCGTCGACCGGCGAGAGCGGGGTACGCGGAGTCTCCGGCTCGATGTGCACGCGCCAGTCGATGCCACGCTCTTTGGCCTGCGATGCTTTCCCGAGGAGCAGCGCACCGACGGCCGGGTCACCGTGACGCCGCGCCGTGACCTGATCGACGAGAGATTGACTCTGGCGAGACGTCTCGGTCAGGATCTCGATGGCTTCGGCGCTGCGACCCAGCTCGAGCAAGGCGACGGCGGCATGCATCCGGTTCCCGTGTTCATGGGTCTGGGCGCGGAGGGCATCGCCGAGCGTACGGATCGACTCGTACGAAGAGACCGCATCGCGCAACTGCCCCGGCGGAAGGTCTCCCGTGATGCGCCGCGTCGCCCGCCGCGCGATCACGGCCCCGGCCGCGCCGAGTGCGATCAGCCCGGCGGTGATGCCGAGGGTGAGGGGCAGCCGGCGGATCAGGGTATCGCTGATGGTCTCGGTCGTGACGCCGGCCGAGACCCACCCGATCACCTCTCCGTCTGCGGCGGTCACGGGCACGATCGTCCGCACGGACGGTCCGAGCGTGCCGGTGAAGACCTCTGTGAGGCTGCGGGCGGCGGTGGGGATCGTTCCGAGGTAGCGTTTGCCGATCTGTGCCGGATCGGGGTGCGTGATCCGGATGCCGTCGGGCGTCATGATCGTGATGAAGTCGAGGTCCGCGCGCGCGATCACGTCCAGCGTGTAGGGCTCGAGCACGTCGGTGGCTGCCTCGGCGTCCGTGCCGGCGAGCCCGGCAACGACCACCGGCGAGACCGCCAGAGCCTCCGCGGTGGCAGCCGTGACCCGCTCCGCCTCGGTCCGGAGCGCCCGTTGGGCCTCCACGACGAGGAAACCGGCCACCAGCACGCCGATCACGACGGTCGCGCCGAGCAGCACGAAGAACACGCGAGAGGCGGTGCTGCGCCCGGGGGAGGTGCGCGTCATCGCGTGCCTCCGATCGTCGATGGTCCGTGCCGAGACCAATACGACCACAAATCGTGCTGCGCCGCGAAGTCGGCGACTCTGGGACCCGATCGGCGGCACCGCAGCCGCCACCGGACGACGACGTCGACGATCAAGGAGGACGCATGGCGCTCACGACAGGATTCGCACTCCCGAAGTTCAACTGGCGACGGGGGAAGCACGCGTGGGACAGGCATACGTGGCTCTACGTGTCCGTCCTGATCGCCGTGGTGCTCGGTGCCGTGGTGGGTCTGGTCTGGCCGGAGATCGGCCAGGGGTTCGAAGCTCTCGGCAAGGGCTTCGTCGCGCTGATCAAGATGATGATCGCGCCGATCATCTTCTGCACGATCGTCGTCGGGGTCGGCTCCATCGCCAAGGCCGCGACCGTGGGCAAGATCGGCGGGCTGGCACTGCTCTACTTCATGGTGATGTCGACGTTCGCACTCGCGATCGGACTGCTCGTGGGCAACATCATCCACCCCGGCGCCGGACTGGACATGGCCTCCGCGACCTATGACGCGGCCGACACGGAGGCGAAGACGACGCAGGAGTTCATCCTGGGTATCATCCCGACCACGTTCTTCTCGGCCTTCACCGGTGAGAGTGTGCTGCAGGTGCTGTTCATCGCGCTCCTCGTCGGCTTCGCGCTGCAGGGGCTCGGTGAGCGCGGGGCACCCATCATGGAGGCGGTCAAGCAACTCCAGAAGCTCGTGTTCCGCATTCTCGGGATGATCCTGTGGCTGGCCCCGATCGGGGCGTTCGGTGCGATCGCGGCGGTGGTGGGCAAGACCGGGATCGCAGCGATCTGGAGCTTGGGCATCCTGATGGGTGCGTTCTACATCACGTGCATCCTGTTCATCGTCGTGGTCTTGGGAGCGCTGCTCTGGACGGTGGCTCGGGTGAACATCTTCTCGCTCATGAAGTACCTGGGACGGGAGTACCTCCTGATCGTCGGTACCTCTTCCTCGGAGTCCGCGCTCCCGCGTCTGATCGCGAAGATGGAGTTCGTCGGCGTCTCCAAGCCGGTGGTCGGCATCACGGTTCCGACGGGATACTCGTTCAATCTCGACGGCACGGCGATCTACCTGACCATGGCATCGCTGTTCATCGCCACCGGGATGGGGCAGCCGATGTCGATCGGCGAGCAGATCGGACTGCTGGTGTTCATGATCATCGCGAGCAAGGGCGCAGCCGGGGTCACCGGCGCGGGGCTCGCGACGCTCGCCGGTGGTCTGCAGGCCTATCGTCCCGATCTCGTCGACGGTGTCGGGGTGATCGTCGGCATCGACCGGTTCATGTCCGAGGGCCGTGCCCTCACGAACTTCACCGGCAACGCCGTGGCTACGCTCCTGATCGGCACCTGGACGAAGCAGATCGACCGGGCGCGCGTGCGCCGGGTCCTCGGCGGCGAGCTGCCGTTCGACGAGTCGCTGCTCGATGGGGTGGACGCGCACGCGACATCGGGCGGGTCGCAAGGGGCCGATGTCCAGGACCTGCGCGAGGCGGCTCTCACGGAGATGGCGGCGAAGGAGGAGCGGGCTCGGATGCGGGCCGGAAGCGCCTGACCGAAAGAAAGAGAGAGGGATGCGGGAGTCCGAGGAACGGACTCCCGCATCCGCGCGGTCAACCGCTCTTGCGTCGGAACTCGCGCCGGGTCTGCGGGGCGTGCGCGCTGTGGACGGCGGAATCGCCGTCGAGGTGTGCCTCGCCCTGCCGCTGGTGCGCGTTCTTCTTCTCGAGCGCTTCCTTGAACTTGCGCTTCATCTCCTCAGACGAGGAGGCGCCTTCTTCGGTGCTCATGACCTGAGCCTAGAGCACCCGGTGCAACGGGTCACCCTCTCTCGATCGCGCACCCGGCGAGCAGCGGGCCCGAGTCGGTCGCCGGATCGACCGACTCGGGAACCGGAGATCGGATAGCCGGTGACCCGTCGACCAGCATCCGGTGAACATCCGGTGCCGAGTGCCGTCTTCCGACGATGCGGCCTTCGAGTGCCGTCATTCTGGGGATGTGAGAGTAGCGATCGTCACAGAATCCTTCCTTCCGCACATGAACGGCGTCACCGGCTCCGTCCTCCAGATCCTGCGCCACCTCGAGCAGAGAGGTCACCAAGCACATGTCGTGGCTCCGGCCGCCGTCGGCGTCCCCGAACAGGTCGACGGCGCCCCGATCGAGGCGATCCCGAGTCTCGGACTGCCCGGCTACCCCGACGTCAGGGTGGGAACGTCGGGTGCGCAACGCATCGCTTCCTCCTTGCGACGCTTCGCGCCCGACGTCGTCCATCTCGCCTCCCCGTTCGCTCTCGGCTGGCGGGGCGTGCTCGCCGCCGAGCGGCTCGACGTCGCGAGCGTCGCCGCGTATCAGACGGACGTGGCCGCCTACACCGAGAGGTACCGGATGGCGGCGACCACGGGGATCGCTCAGACGCACATCGCACGACTGCACCGGCGGGCGACGATGACCCTCGCGCCCTCCGCCGATGCGGCGCAGCAGCTCGCCGCACTCGGTGTGGACCGTGTCCGCGGCTGGGGGAGAGGGGTCGATGCCGAGCGCTTCCAACCCACGCGACGCGACCCCGCGCTCCGTGCGACTTGGGGCGCCGACGTCGTGATCGGCTACGTCGGTCGGCTCGCCCCCGAGAAACAGGTCGAGGACCTCGTCGTCCTCCGCGACATCCCGGGCGCCCGGCTCGTGATCGTCGGGGACGGGCCCAGCAGAGCGCAGCTCGAGACCGTGCTCCCGGATGCCCTTTTCCTCGGACACCTCGACGGTGACGCGCTCGCCGCAGCGATCGCGTCGTTCGACCTGTTCGTGCACCCGGGGGAGAGCGAGACCTTCGGACAGACACTCCAAGAGGCCCATGCCAGCGGTGTCCCCGTCATCGCCACCGGGCGTGGCGGACCCCTGGACCTGGTGCGCATGGGCATCGACGGGTGGCTGTACCGCCCGGGGGACCTCGACGACCTCCGTGCGCGCGTGGCCGATCTCGCCGGCGACACCCGCAAACGCCGGGCCTTCGGGGAAGCCGGACGCGACGCCGTGCAGAGCCGCAGCTGGACCGGCGTGTGCGACCGGCTCCTCGAGTACTTCGACGAGGCGCAGGCGCTGCACCACGCGGATTCCCGCGCCCGCGCGCGCAGGCGCGTGCGACCGGAGCCGCCCGCGCCGGTCACCGATCGGAAGTGGCACCGCTATGTCGCGCTCGGCGACTCACTCACGGAGGGACTGTGCGATCCGGCCCCCGACGGGACCCTCCGTGGCTGGGCCGATCGCCTCGCCCTGCTGCTCGCCGCCCGGGGCGACCTGCACTACGCGAACCTCGCCGTCCGCTCCCAGCGAGTGCACGACGTCGCCGGCGTCCAGCTGACCAGGGCCCTCGAGCTTCGCCCGGACCTCGTGTCGATCTTGATCGGAGCCAACGACCTCGTGAAGCGCCGTGTCGATGTCTCCGCGCTCGCCGCAGAGCTCGAGGTCGCGGTGCGGCGGTTGCGGGCGATCGGTGCCGACGTGCTCCTCGTGACGCCGTTCCTCCCCGGTCGCCGTGCGGCGTGGATCTACACCCGCAGGTTCTCCGCCTACGCGACGGCTCTGACCGGGATCGCTGCGCGCACCGGGGCCATGCTGATCGACACGGATCTGCACCCTCAGCTGGCCGAACACCCGAACTGGGGCGAAGACCTGGTTCATCTGAGCAGCCGGGGGCATCGCTTCCTCGCGTATCGGGCGGGTGAGCTCCTCGGGGTGCCGGACGCCGACGCTCTCGGAGCGCTCGATGCCGCACTGCACGAGCACGAGCCCCTCGGCGTGGGGGCGTGGTGGCGGCGTCACGCACTGCCCTGGGTCTGGCGTCGTCTGCACGGTCGCGTTGCGGGCGACGGGCGGACGGCGAAGCACGATGACTACGTCCGCCTCGGAGGATCGTCGGCTCCCCGATCCGCGTTCGTCGGCTGAGTCCCCTCAGGACGGGGGGGTCAGCGTCGACCCATGCCGTGATATTGCCAGCCGGCGGCGCGCCACGCCGCCGCGTCGAGACAGTTGCGTCCATCGATGACGATCCGCCCGCGGACCAGTCCGCCCGCGTGCTCGGGCGAGAGCTCACGCCGGTACTCGTCCCATTCGGTCACGATCACCACGGCATCGGCGTCGCGCAGCGCGTCGTCGCGCTCGCGGGCATATCCCAGTTGCGGGTGCGCGGCGATGGCGTTGTCGATCGCCGCAGGGTCGGTCACGACGACGTCTGCGCCGAGACCTCGCAGGCGCACGGCGACATCCAGAGCCGGAGAATCACGGATGTCATCGCTGAATGGTTTGAACGCCGCTCCGAGGACCGCGATCCGGCGCCCGAACACGAGTCCGCCGAGTGCATCCACCACCAGGCGCACGGCCCGGTCGCGGCGTCGCAGGTTGATCATGTCCACTTCGCGCAGGAAGCCGACCGCTTCGCCGCGACCGAGCTCATCTGCGCGCGCGGCGAAGGCGCGGATGTCCTTGGGCAGGCACCCGCCACCGAAGCCGATACCTGCGCCGAGGTAGCGTCGCCCGATACGGCTGTCCAGCCCGAGGGCATCGGCGAGCAGCGTTATGTCCGCCTCGGAGGCTTCGGCGATCTCCGCCATCGCGTTGATGAAGGAGATCTTGGTGGCGAGGAAGGCGTTCGACGCCCCCTTGACCAGCTCGGCCGTGGCGAGGTCGGTGACCAGGAAGGGTGTTCCGGCGTCGACGGCCGCGGCGTACGCCTCGCGCAGGGTGGCGACGGCGCGCGTCCCGTCACCATCCTGTTCCGCACCGACCACGAGACGATCCGGGGTCAGGGTGTCGTGCACCGCCCACCCTTCGCGGAGGAATTCAGGGTTCCAGACCAGGGTCGCTCCCGACGCGGCGATGAGCGGTGCCAGTCGCCCGGCGGTCCCGACGGGCACGGTCGACTTGCCCGCGACGACGTCCCCGCGGCGCAAGTGGGGGAGCAGCGCGTCGATCGCCGCATCGACGTAGCGGAGATCCGCGGCGTGACCTCCGGGAATCTGAGGCGTTCCGACCGCGAGGAAGTGGACGTCCGCGCCCGCGGCATCCGCCATCCGGCTGCTGAATCGCAGGTGTCCGGAAGCGAGGCCTTCTTCGAGCATCTCCGGGAGTCGAGGCTCGAAGAACGGTGCCTTCCCCGCGATGAGGGCGGCGATCTTCTCCTCGTCGACGTCGATACCCGTGACATCGTGTCCGAGGGAGGCCATCGCTGCGGCATGCACGGCACCGAGGTACCCGCAGCCGATCACTGACATGCGCATGATCTCAGCAGAGCGGATCCTCGTCGCGCCGCGGGATCCTGCGGATGAACAGCATCTGACCGTCACGTGTCGGATCCGCGAAGCTCGGAGCGACACCAGCATTCGAGGTGTGCGCTGGTAGGGTGGATGAGGTTGACGTGTGTCAACTGCACAACTTCACACCGACTCATGGAGCGATCGGCGGAGAAGCTGGTCCCCTGTGGTGGGTTCCTCGGCACGTGTCGGGTGGCTTTCTACTGGTGGCCAGCGCAGGCGAGATTCGCGGGAGTGCCCGCGCGCCCGAACCCTTCCGTTCCGCTCCTTTGAACACGCTCGCGCGTCACATGGACTCGCGAGTCTAAACAAAGAAGGAGAGACCTCTTGGAAGGTCCTGAAATCACCGCCACCGAGGCCGTTCTCGACAACGGCCGCTTCGGCACCCGCACCATCCGCTTCGAGACCGGCCGCCTCGCGCAGCAGGCTCAGGGCGCAGTCGCCGCGTACCTCGACGGCGAGACCATGCTCCTCTCGGCCACCAGCGCAGGCAAGCACCCGCGCGAGGGCTTCGACTTCTTCCCGTTGACGGTCGACGTCGAGGAGCGCTCCTACGCCGCAGGCAAGATCCCCGGCTCGTTCTTCCGTCGTGAGGGTCGTCCCTCCACCGAGGCGATCCTCGTCTGCCGTCTGATCGACCGTCCGCTGCGTCCGTCGTTCGTCGACGGCCTGCGCAACGAGGTCCAGATCGTCATCACCGTCCTTTCGATCGCACCGGGCGAGTTCTACGACGCTCTCGCGATCAACGCGGCATCGGCGTCGACCCAGATCTCGGGTCTGCCGTTCTCGGGCCCCGTCGCCGGTGTGCGCCTCGCGTTCATCCCCGGCAACGGCCAGCGCGCGGACCAGTGGGTCGCGTTCCCGACTGCCGAGCAGGTCTCGGAGGCCGTGTTCGACCTGATCGTCGCCGGCCGCGTGGTCACCAAGGCCGATGGCACGGAAGACGTCGCCATCATGATGGTCGAGGCCGAGGCCACCGAGGACAGCTGGAACCTGATCAAGGCCGGCGCCACGAAGCCGAACGAGGAGATCGTCGCCCAGGGCCTCGAGGCTTCGAAGCCCTTCATCGCCCAGCTCGTCAAGGCTCAGGCCGAGCTCGCCGCCACCGCGTCGAAGGAGCCGGGCGTGTACCCGGTCTTCCCCGCGTACAGCGACGAGGTCTACAGCTTCGTCTCCGAGCGCGTTTTCGCCGAGCTCAGCGACGTCTACCAGATCGCCGACAAGGTCGAGCGTCAGACCGCTGACGACGCGATCAAGGACCGCGTCAAGGCCGAGCTCATCGAGGCCACCGAGGCGGGTTCGCTGCCGGCCGCGGCTCCGCTGGAGTTCTCCGCCGCGTACAAGTCCGTCACGAAGAAGATCGTCCGTGGACGCATCCTCACCGAGGGCGCTCGCATCGACGGCCGTGGCCTGGCGGACATCCGTCCGCTCGACGCCGAGGTGCAGGTCATCCCGCGCGTGCACGGCTCCGCGATCTTCCAGCGCGGCGAGACCCAGATCATGGGTGTCACCACGCTGAACATGCTCAAGATGGAGCAGCAGATCGACTCGCTGTCGCCCACGACGAGCAAGCGGTACATGCACCACTACAACTTCCCGCCCTACTCGACCGGTGAGACCGGCCGTGTCGGTTCGCCGAAGCGTCGCGAGATCGGGCACGGCTTCCTGGCCGAGCGCGCCCTCGTGCCGGTGCTGCCGAGCCGCGAGGAGTTCCCGTACGCGATCCGTCAGGTGTCCGAGGCGCTGAGCTCCAACGGCTCCACCTCGATGGGCTCCGTGTGCGCGTCGACCCTGTCGCTGCTGAACGCGGGTGTGCCGCTGCGCGCCCCCGTCGCCGGTATCGCGATGGGTCTCGTCTCCGATGAGGTCGACGGCGAGACCCGCTACGCGGCACTGACCGACATCCTCGGCGCCGAAGACGCTCTCGGCGACATGGACTTCAAGGTCGCCGGTACCAGCGAGTTCGTCACGGCGATCCAGCTCGACACGAAGCTCGACGGCATCCCGTCGTCGGTGCTCGCCGGTGCGCTCACCCAGGCCCGCGAGGCTCGTCTGACGATCCTCAACGTCCTGAACGCGGCGATCGACGCTCCGGACGAGATGGCGCCCACGGCTCCGCGCGTCATCAGCGTGCAGATCCCTGTCGACAAGATCGGTGAGCTGATCGGCCCGAAGGGCAAGACGATCAACGCGATCCAGGACGAGACGGGCGCGCAGATCTCCATCGAGGAGGACGGCACCGTCTACATCGGCGCGACCGACGGCCCCTCGGCCGAGGCCGCCCGTGCTCAGGTCAACGCGATCGCGAACCCCACCAACCCGGAGGTCGGAGAGCAGTTCCTCGGCACCGTCGTGAAGATCGCCACGTTCGGTGCGTTCATCTCGCTGCTGCCGGGCAAGGACGGCCTCCTGCACGTCACCGAGGTGCGCAAGCTCGCCGGTGGCAAGCGGGTCGAGAACGTCGATGACGTCCTGTCGGTCGGTCAGAAGATCCTCGTGAAGATCACGAAGATCGATGACCGCGGCAAGCTCTCGCTCGAGCCCGTGCTCGACGACGCTCCGGCCGCCGAGGCAGCTCCTGTCGAGGCCGCTGCCGCGGAGTAGGCCCAGAGCTCGAACAGGAACCCGGGTCCGTCCGCGCTGGACGGGCGCGGGTTCCGTCGTCTCCGGTGTGACCAAATCGTTATCGGGCGTTTCCCCGACGTTCCCCGGATTGGTCAGGACGTTGTGTGAATTCGCCTACCCTCGGAAGTACGCACCGGGGGGTGCAGATCCAGCAGGTACGCAGGTCGGGACGCACCGATCGACGCGGGGGTGAGAGAGTATGCGGTTGTTCGGCGTAGGCGCAGGAGCGTCAGCGGAACGCGACCACGCGGCCGCAGCCGAGCATCCCTCCGCGCCCATTCCCATCGTCGGTCCGGGGATAGGGGAATCCATCCGGGTGCCACTCGGCGAGACCGGCTTCGAGACCTTCCCGCTGATGCTCGGCGCTGCAGAGTTTGGCTGGAACGTCGACCTCGAGACCAGCCACGGCATCCTCGATCGCTACGTCGAGTTCGGTGGCAATGCGATCCACACCGCGGACGGATTCTCCGGTGGTCGGAGCGAGCACATCATCGGCCAGTGGCTGCGTTCGCGCGGACAGAGCGAGCGTGCCGTCCTGAGTGTGCGCGTCGGCGCTCATGCCGACAACCCCGGGCTCGGCTCCGTGAACCTCGTGCGCGCGGTCGAGGGCTCGCTCACCAGACTCGGTGTCGAGCGGATCGACGTGCTGTACCTCGACGCCACGCTCGACGCGACGACCAACCTCGAAGACACCCTGGCGACCGTCGAATGGCTGTCGGACGCGGGCAAGGTCGGCGCGCTCGGCGCCTACGGGCTCGCGCCGGAGCGGCTGGTCGAGGCGCGCATCCTCGCCTCTGCCGGCTACCCGCGGGTGCAGGTCATCGACGCACCGTACAACCTGGTCCGGCGTCTGCCGTTCGAAGGCGATCTGCGCCTCGTGGCCGGCGCGCAGAACCTGGCGGTCACGCCGTCCCATGCGCTCGAGCACGGGTTCTTGTCCGGTCGGCACCGCAACAAGGCGCTCACCTCGCGCGGCGTGCGCGGCGAGCAGTTGCGTGGGCACCTGAATCGACGAGGCATCAAGGTGTTGCGCGCGCTCGATCAGGTCGCCGAAGAGCTCGGCGTGCCCGTGGCGGCGGTGTCGATCGCCTGGCTTCTCGCGCAGCGCACCGTCGCTGCGCCGATCGTGAACGCTTTCGCGACGGATCATGTCGATGAGCTCATGCAGGGCGCCGGCGTCTCGCTGTCACGGAGCCACCTCGCCGAGCTCACGCGGGCCGGCAACTGAGTATCGTCCGCCGTTGACATAGGGTGGAATGAACGCCCGGCGGATGCTGGCAATGAAGCGAGCGAGTTGTGACGCACTACATATATCTGGTTAGACACGGTGAACATCAGGACGCAGAACATGGTCTCGCCGACGGACCCCTCTCCCCGCGGGGGCAGCGTCAGGCGGAGCTGATCGCCGACCGGTTGTCCGGCCTTCCGCTCGATGCTGTGTGGCATTCCCCGCTCTTGCGGGCCAACGAGACGGCGCGGGCGATCGCCGCGCGACTGCCCTCGGTCGACCCCGCACCGACGGCACTGCTCTTCGACTGCGTGCCGACCGGGATGACCGAGGACACTCCGTCTGCGTTCGAACCGTTCTTCGGGTCGGTGACCGAGGCGGAGATCGAGGCGGGGCGCGCACAGATGTCGGATGCCGTCAACGAGTTCCTCGTTCGCAAGACCGGCGATGTCCACGAGGTGCTCATCACCCACAACTTCGTGATCTCCTGGTTCGTCCGCGAGGTGCTCGCGGCACCGGAGTGGCGCTGGATGACCTTGAACCAGTCGCACTGCGGCCTGACGGTGATCGCGCAGAAACAGGGACGGCCGTGGACGCTGCTCACGCACAACGACACCGGTCACCTGCCGGTGGAGCTGCGCACCGGAATTCCCGA
The DNA here is from genome assembly GCF_004337555.1 of Microbacterium sp. PI-1. Taxonomy (NCBI): domain Bacteria; kingdom Bacillati; phylum Actinomycetota; class Actinomycetes; order Micrococcales; family Microbacteriaceae; genus Microbacterium; species Microbacterium sp. PI-1. The sequence goes on from NZ_SJYZ01000001.1 coordinate 45,533, forward strand.
CGCACTGCTCGTGTGAGGTCGAGCGCTCCCCGAATCGGGTGCGATGCGGTCCCGCGCGCCCCGCGAGGCGGGCGATGTCCGCGAAATAGACTGGACGCATGACCACGCAGGTAGCACTCGTCGGCGGCACCGGGAAGCTCGGACAGATCATCCATGCGGTGGTCGACGAGCTCGAGGGGTTCGAGGTGAGCCGTGTGCTGACCTCGACGAGTGAACTCTCCGAGCTGGACGGCGCCGGCCTCGTCATCGATGCATCGACGCCGCAGGTGAGCGTCGACGTCGTCCGCGCCGCCGTCGAGCGAGGGATCAATGTGCTCGTCGCGACCTCGGGGTGGTCGGCCGAGCGGATCGCGCTGGTGCGCCCCCTTGTCGAGGCGGCCGGGACCGGTGCGGTCTTCATCCCCAACTTCTCGCTCGGATCGGTGCTCGGGTCAGCTCTCGCGGCGGCGGCGGCCCCGTTCTTCGGCTCCGCGGAGATCATCGAGGCGCATCGCGAGACCAAGATCGATTCGCCCAGCGGCACGGCCGTGCGTACCGCGGAGCTCATCGCGGCCGCGCGCGCGGAGCAGGGGCCGGTGAGTGCGCCGCACGCCGATCAGCGCGCCCGGGGGCAGCAGGTCGGAAGCGTGCCCATTCACTCCTTGCGTCGCCCCGGTGTCGTCGCCAAGCAGGAGGTCATCCTGTCCGGGCCGGGGGAATCGCTGACGTTCACCCATGACACCACGGACTCGGCGCTCGCCTACGCACCCGGGATCCGCATCGCGGTCCCCTTCGCGCGAAGCGCCGCCGGTGTGGTCGTCGGCCTCGAGCACATGATCGACATCGGCATCCGCTCGTGATGTCGCGGATCGGCGTCGCGCTGATGGCGGCGGCGCTGCTCGTCTACCTTGCGGTCGCGGTCTGGCTCGCCGTGATGTTCATCTCGGTCGGCACTCCGATTTCGATCGGCATGGGCATCACGCTCCTCGTGCTGGCTCCGATCGGTGCCTGGGCGCTCGTCCGGGAGATGATGTTCGGCTTCGGCGCGGACCGCTTGGGGCGACTGCTGGACGCGGAGGGAGGAATGCCTCCGGTGGAGACCGAGCTGACACCGAGCGGGCGTATCGCGCGCGCCGACGCAGACCCCCTCATCGCGCGGTACGCAGCGGAAGCGGACGCCGCGCATGACGACTGGCGTGCACGGTACCGCCTGGGCGTCGTGCAAGACGCCGCCGGACGCCGGAAAGACGCCAGAGCCAGCATCCGCGAGGCGATCCGCCTCTTCCGTCGACCCTGACGTCGGGTTCGACGATCAGGCGAGCGTCGCCTCGAGCGTGATCTCGATGCCCGCGAGCGCCTGAGACACCGGGCACCCGGTCTTCGCTCCGTTCGCGATCTCCTGGAACGCCTCCGGAGTGAGGTTCGGGACGGTCGCGTTGACGTTGAGGTGGCTGCCGGTGATGCCGACACCGGGCTTGAAGGTGACGGACGCGCTCGCGTCGACTCGCTCGGGAGGCGTGCCGTTCTCGGCCAGGGCGTGGGAGAGCGCCATGCTGAAGCACGAGGCGTGAGCGGCAGCGATGAGCTCTTCCGGCGTGGTCGTGGTGTCGCTGCCTTCGCTGCGGGCCTTCCAGTTGATCGGGAAGGTGCCGAGCTTCGACGAAGAGAACGCCACGGTGCCCGACCCCTCCATGAGCGATCCTGTCCAGGTGCTGGCGGCTTCGCTGGTGACGGGCATGGTTCCTCCGGTTCTCGTGCCCCGAGGGATGAGGGGTCACGTCGCGGCCAGCCTATCGACGGTTCGGTTCGGAGGGAACCGGAATCACGCTGCGGGGGCTGTCCGGCCGATCACGCCGACCCGCTGGAGCAGCAGGTACATCTGGCATCCGAGGCAGAAGCCGAACGCCGCGTTGAGGAAGGCGGCGATGAAGGCGGCAGCGGTGGCGATCGGCAACGCCCAGGGGACCCCGACGAGGTGCAGAACGAGACCGACGCCGACCACGAAGAGGCCGACCCCCTGAGAGAACCGAGGCGGTCGCGGATCTTCAAGCTCCGCAGGTGGCGCGAGCCGAGGGCGCACCAGCGCGCGGAACAGGGCACCCCAGGGGGCCGTCCTCGGCGAGACGAGGGCCCATAGGAACAGCAGGGCGATGATCACCGTGAGCAGGAATCCCGGGTCCAGGGCACGGTGAACGAGGGGCGTTCCAGCCACGGCCCATCCGCCGGGGACGAAGGTCGCGCCGGTCGACGGCTGATAGGCGTACCAGCCGAACGTCGCCGCGCCCGCCTGGGCGGTGGATATCCCCGTCAACGCCAGGAACGTGGCCACGAGCAGCAGTGCCGCGGTGATCGTGGCCGCGAATCGCGGACCGCGGGGGTCTATGCGTGCGGGCGTGGTCATGTGTGCTCCAGTCTTCGCGCCTCAGACGGCCGCGACCGCTTCGGTGAGTGCATGACGGTGGGGGACACCGTGGAATCGTGCGTGGACGGTGCCGGAGCCGTCGATGAGGAAGGTCGTCGGCGTCTGCAGCACCTTGTACCGTGCCGAAAGGTCGGGGCGGTGCGTCAGATCGACCTCGATGTGCGCGAGCCCGTCGTCACCCGAAGCGTAGGAGTGCAGCAACCGGCGCACCTGCGGGCAACGCGCACAGGTCTCGGTGCTGAACTGCACCAGTGTCGCGCGGGAGCCGAGTGCTGCCGAGGGGATGTCCGTGGCATCGAACCGGAGCCTGCCGCCGTCGCGCCGCCGCCCGTCGCGCCGACGAAGCGCGACCCCGACCGCCGTGGCGAGCACGAGGAGACCGAGGACGATCACGAGGGCGAGCGCGGGCGACATGCGTCGAGAGTACGCCGCGCTCGTGGGATCGGGAGTCGATGTTTCCGATGATGACGAACGGCGCTTTCCAAGGCGGAGGATCCACCCCGCGACGGGGGCGGGAAGGTATCGTGGCTGTCATGAGCGCCGCCGTTCCGACCCCCTATGAAGATCTGCTCCGCGATGTCGTGGAGACCGGCACGCACAAGTCGGATCGGACGGGTACCGGCACGACGAGCGTCTTCGGGCGGCAGATCCGCTTCGACCTCGCGAAGGGCTTCCCGCTCATCACGACGAAGCGCGTGCACTTCAAGTCGATCGCGTACGAGCTGCTCTGGTTCCTCCGAGGGGATTCCAACGTCGGATGGCTGCGCGACAACGGCGTGACGATCTGGGACGAGTGGGCGGACGAGTCGGGCGATCTCGGCCCGGTGTACGGGGTGCAGTGGCGCTCCTGGCCGACTCCCGACGGCGGCAGCATCGACCAGCTCTCCGAGGTCATCGAGCAGATCCGGCGCTCGCCCGATTCCCGTCGTCTGATCGTCTCGGCGTGGAATCCTGCAGATATCCCCGACATGGCCCTCGCGCCGTGTCATGCGCTCTTCCAGTTCTACGTCGCGGATGGAAAGCTCTCCTGTCAGCTGTATCAGCGCAGCGCCGACATGTTCCTCGGTGTGCCGTTCAACATCGCCTCCTATGCGCTGCTCACCCTGATGATCGCGCAGCAGGTCGGCCTGGAGCCCGGGGACTTCGTGTGGACCGGCGGTGACTGCCACGTCTACGACAATCACGTGGAGCAGGTGCGCGAGCAGCTCAGCCGCGAGCCCTACGCGTACCCGACCCTGCGACTGGCGAGGAAGCCGGAGTCGATCTTCGACTACCGGTACGAGGACTTCATCGTCGAGGACTACCAGCATCACGCGCCGATCCGGGCGGCGGTGGCCGTATGACGTGGGTCGGGCTGATCTGGGCTGAGGCGCGCGGCGGCGTGATCGGAGCGGAGGGCGGGATGCCCTGGCACGTTCCGGAGGATCTCGCTCACTTCAAGGACGTCACGCTCGGGGCACCGGTGGTGATGGGCCGGAAGACGTGGGACTCCCTTCCGGAGCGATTCCGCCCGCTCTCCGGGCGCGACAACATCGTGATCACGCGCCAACAGGACTGGCGTCACGAGGGCGCGCGACGGGCGGCGACCGTCGCCGAAGCAGTCCGCGGGCTGGACAAGGCGTGGATCATCGGAGGCGCGGAGATCTTCCGTCAGGTCATCGGCGACGCCGATCGCCTCGAGGTCACCGAGCTCGACATCGACGTCGCCGGAGACGCCTATGCGCCCGCCACGACCGGCTGGCGACTCGTCGACGAAGGCGAGTGGCAGACATCGCGCACCGGCGTCCGCTACCGCTTCCTCGGGTACGAGCGCTGATGCCCACCGCATTGATCACCGGAGCCAGCGCAGGGCTGGGAGCCGAGTTCGCGCGCCAGCTGGCACGGCGTCGAGCTGACCTCATCCTGGTGGCGCGGACACCCGAGACGCTGGAGGCGCTGGGCACGGAGCTGCGCACGGAGTACGGTGTCGCGGTCGAGATCCTCGTCGCCGACCTCGCGGCGGAGAGCGAGGTCGAGCGCGTCGCCGCCCGATTGCGCGACACCTCCGACCCGGTCGACCTCCTGATCAACAACGCCGGGTTCGGTCTGCCGCTGCAGTTCGCGGACAACGACATCGACGACGAGGTGCGACACCTCCGCGTGCACGTCGAGGCGTCGATGCGCCTGATGCACGCGGCGCTGCAGACGATGCGCGGGCGCGGTGGTCGCATCATCAACGTCGCGTCCGTCGCCGGGTTCATCTCCCGGTCGACCTATTCGGCATGCAAGTCCTGGCTGATCGGATTCAGCGGCTGGGCGAATGCGGAGTACGCACGAGACGGAGTGAGTGTCACCGCGCTCTGCCCCGGATTCACGCACACGTCCTTCCATGAGCGGATGGGGCTGGCCGTGGGGGAGGAGGGTGTGCCCGCGATCATGTGGCTGAATGCGCGCGATGTCGTCCGTACCGGTCTGCGCGATGCGGCGCGCGGCAGAGCAGTATCCGTTCCGTCACTTCGGTACAAGGCGATCGTGGCGCTGACGCGTGTCCTGCCCCGCTCGTTCACGTCCGGCGTCGCTCGGCGCGGTCGCGTCTGAGGCTGACAGGAGTCGACGAGAGACGTGCGCAGGCCCGGGGGACGCGCTCGGACCCGTGCGCCCCGAGGAGAGGTGCATCTGCGTCACCGCGTCCGCGGGACCACCGGTCGAACCTATACGCTGGGCTTATGACGCACTCGGGCAACCCTTTCGGACAGGTTCTCGTCGCGCTCGTCACTCCGATGACGGCCGACGGTGAAGTCGATTGGCCCGCTGTCGAGAAGCACATCGATGACGTGATCACCGCAGGCGCGGACGGCATCGTCGTGACGGGAACGACCGGCGAGACCTCGACCCTGACGGACCCGGAGAAGCTCAAGCTCGTCGAGGTCGGCAAGTCCGTTTCGGCGGGGCGCGCGAAGATCATCACCGGCGGTGGCTCCAACGAGACGGCCCACGCGATCGAGCTCTACAAGGCCAGCGAGAAGGCCGGCGCCGACGGCATCATGATCGTCACGCCGTACTACAACAAGCCGACGCAGGCCGGAGTCCTCACGCACTTCCGGCTGGTCGCCGACGCGACCGATCTGCCGGTGATCCTCTACGACATTCCGGGGCGCACGGGTGTGCCGATCAAGTACGAGACGATTCTGCGGCTCGCGAAGCACCCGAACATCCTCGCCGTGAAGGACGCCAAGGGCGACTTCTCCGAGGTGAGCCGCGTGCTCAACCAGACCGACCTGATGTACTTCTCCGGCGACGACGCGAACGTGCTGCCGCACCTCGCGATCGGTGCCACGGGCCTCATCGGCGTGACGGCCAACGTCGCGGCGGCCCCGTACCGCACGATCATCGACGCGGTGAACGCGGGTGACCTCGCCACGGCGACCGCGGAGCACAAGCGCCTGGAGCCGCTCGTGCGTGCCGTGATGACCCACGTGCCGGGAACGGTCGCGGCGAAGTACATCCTGCACGGACTCGGTCGCATCTCGAGCCCGCGCGTCCGCCTTCCCCTGGTCGGCCCCGAGGAATGGGAGGCCGCGCTCATCGAGGATGAGCTCGACCTCGTGCAGAACGTTCCCGGTGCGGACTTCTCGAACTTCCGACCCGACCGCAATGCGGCTGCGGGTGGTGCCCTGCCGAAGGTGCACGGCACGACGCGCTGAGTCGCGTCGCCACGAACGAACGGACGCGCGGAGTGTCCGACTGAGGAGACAGCATGTCCATTCCCCTGGTAGAACCGACCGCTCTCGACGAAGGAACGCTTCGGGTCATCCCGGTCGGCGGACTCGGCGAGATCGGTCGCAACATGACCATGTTCGAGTACGACGGCAAGATCCTGATCGTCGATTGCGGTGTGCTCTTCCCCGAGGAGCACCAGCCCGGCGTCGACCTGATCCTTCCGGACTTCGAGCCCATCCGTGACCGCCTGGACGACATCGTGGGTGTGGTGCTCACGCACGGCCACGAAGACCACATCGGCGCCGTTCCCTATCTGCTCCGGCTCAAGAGCGACATCCCCCTGATCGGTTCGGGCCTCACCCTTGCACTGGTCGAGGCGAAGCTCAAGGAGCACCGCATCAAGGCCTTCACGCTCACGGTGAAGGAAGGTCAGCAGGAGCGGGTCGGCCCGTTCGACCTCGAGTTCGTCGCCGTGAATCACTCGATTCCCGACGCGCTGGCCGTGGCGATCCGTACCCCGGCGGGAATGGTGCTCGCCACCGGTGACTTCAAGATGGATCAGCTGCCGCTGGACGGTCGCATCACCGACCTCCGGGCTTTCGCGCGCCTCGGCGAAGAGGGTGTCGACCTGTTCCTCGTCGACTCGACCAACGCCGACGTCCCCGGGTTCACGCCGACGGAGCGCTCGATCGGCCCCGTGCTCGACCAGGTGATCGCGAAGGCACCTCGTCGCGTCATCGTCGCGAGCTTCTCCAGCCACGTCCATCGCGTGCAGCAGGTGATCGACGCGGCGTACGCCAACGGCCGCCGTGTCGCTTTCCTCGGCCGCAGCATGGTTCGCAACATGACGATCGCCGAGCAGCTCGGCTATCTGAAGGTGCCGGACGGGGTGCTCATCGATTTCAAGAAGGCGCGCGACCTACCCGACGAGCAGATCGTCTACATGTCCACCGGCTCCCAGGGGGAGCCCATGGCGGTGCTGAGCCGGATGGCGAATCTGGACCACGCGATCGAGATCAGCGAGGGCGACACCGTCATCCTCGCCTCCAGCCTCATTCCGGGCAACGAGAACGCCGTCTACCGTGTGATCGACGGACTCACCAAGCTCGGTGCGAACGTCGTCCACAAGGCGAATGCGAAGGTGCATGTCTCCGGACACGCCGCCGCCGGCGAACTGATCTATTGCTACAACATCCTCAAGCCGAAGAACGTCCTCCCCGTGCACGGGGAGTATCGGCACCTGATCGCGAACGCCAAGCTCGCGCAGGACACCGGCATCTCCGAGGAGAACACGATCATCGCCTCGAACGGCACCGTGATCGACCTGAAGGACGGCGTCGCGAAGGTCGCCGGCCAGCTCGACCTCGGATTCGTGTACGTCGACGGCTCCACCGTCGGCGAGATCACCGATGCCGACCTCAAGGATCGTCGGATCCTCGGCGAGGAGGGCTTCATCTCCGTCATCGTCGTCGTGGACGCCGGCACGGGGCGCATCATCTCCGGTCCGGAGATCCACGCGCGCGGTGTCGCCGAGGATGACTCGGTGTTCGACGACGTCACGCCGAAGATCGTCGCGGCGCTCAAGGAAGCGTCAGGCAACGGCGTCCGTGACACCCACGCGTTGTCGCAGGTCGTGCGACGCACGATCGGTCGTTGGGTGAACCAGCGGTTGCGTCGTCGTCCGATGATCGTGCCGCTCGTCATCGAAGCGTGAGTGCAGGGGGTCGTCTCCCCACTCACGGCTGACCGTCATCCCGATGTAACACCGGCGCCCTAGGCTCACGTCATGTACAGGGGTTTCTCCCTCCGCAGGGCGGCGCAGACGGATGCGATGTTCCTCGGCGACATGCTCGTCGAGGCCGCCAACTGGCGTGCCGGGGGAGTGCGTCCGCGGCACGAGGTCTTGACGTCGGCTGAGCACCGGCGCTATCTCGCAGGGTGGAAGAGGTCGGCCGACGACGGACTGGTGGCCACCGGTGAGGACGACGTGCCCGTGGGCGCAGCCTGGTATCGCGTGCTTCCGCAGAATGCGCCCGGATTCGGTTTCGTGGGTGTCGCCGTCCCGGAGCTGATCATCGGGGTGCATCCGCTGTGGCGGGCACGCGGTGTCGGGCGCACCTTGTTGCGCGGTGTCGTGGAACTCGCGGGGTCCCAAGGTCACTCGCGGATCAGCTTGAGCGTGGAACGGGACAACTTCGCACGCAACCTCTATCGCGCGGAGGGCTTCGTCGTGGTCGGGCAGGGCTCCGCGCGCGACACGATGGTCCGTGCCACCACCTAGTCGATGCCCTCTCGGATCCGCGGAAAGCCGCGTCATTACGCGGTGATGTCGGCTGTTGGACGTAACGTGAGAGCATGGCCAGGAGTTCCACGAAGACAGAGCGCGCGTCGACCAGCGCACCGTCGCGCCCCAAGCGGCAGACGGCTCCCAAGGCCCAGCCCGCTCCGAAGAAGTACATCGACGAGGCCGAGAAGCCTCCGATCGTCGTCCGTGCCTGGGTCGGATTGGCACACGGTGTCGGCGGACTCTTCCGCGCGTTCGGGCCGGAGACGCTCGAGAAAGACGATCGCCGCGACGGATTCCCGTTCTTCCTGGTCGTGCTCGCCGTCCTCGGAGCGGTCAACGAGTGGTTCTTCATCGGCAACGAGGTCGCCGCGAACATCAGCGCGTACTCCGTCGGCGGGCTGATCGGACGCGTCGCCTTCGTGATGCCCGTGCTTCTGCTTCTGCTGGCCGGATGGCTGTTCCGCCACCCGTCGTCCGTGCATGACAACGGTCGCATCGGTATCGGGTTCGGGCTCTTCATCCTGACGCTGGCCGGCTTCTGCCACGTGGCCGGCGACGGTCCTCAGCCCAGGGAGGGAATGCTCGCCCTGAGCGAATCCGGCGGTCTCTTCGGCTGGATGCTCGGTCAGCCGCTCAGCTACCTCACCGACATTCCCGCCTACATCGTCCTGTCGCTGCTCGCGGCGCTGAGCATCCTGATCCTCACCAAGACCCCTCCCAACCGCATCGGCTCCCGACTCGGCGACCTCTACGCGTGGATGTTCGACGCCGAGCGCCCGGAGAAGCCGGCGAAGGATGCGGCGATCGACGACGCCGACAAGGTCGACGACCCCGACGTGCTGCCCTGGTGGCGGCGGAACAAGTCCGGGCGCGAAGAAGACCCCGACGAGGGGACCCTCGGTTCCGACGACATCACCGCTCTGCTGACGACGTCCGAGCCGACCCCGGCGTACGACCAGGCGGTCGTCGTCGAGAATCCTTATGACGCCGCCACCGAGGTTCTCTCGGACGTGCGCTCCGTTGCGGATTCGCTCGCCGAGCAGCAGAACACAGCGCTGCTGGATGATGCGTCCGACACCGGAGAGGTCCCCGAGCTCCCCGGCCTGGACGGATTCGGGACCGCGGGCCCGGGGGATCGTGGTCCCCAGGCTCCCGTCACCCCGTACGTCCTGCCGTCGCCGGGACTGCTGGTCGAAGGGCCGCCGCCCGTGATGCGCTCCGAGGCGACCGACAAGGTGATCGAGCAGATCACGAGCGTGCTGTCGCAGTTCAAGGTCGACGCGAAGGTCACCGGATTCTCGCGCGGCCCGACGGTCACGCAGTACGAGGTCGAGGTCGGGCACGGCGTCAAGGTCGAGAAGATCCTGCAGCTGAGCAACAACTTCGCCTATGCGGTCGCCTCGAACGACGTCCGCATCCTCTCGCCGATCCCGGGCAAGAGCGCGATCGGGATCGAGATCCCGAACGCCGACAAGGAGATGGTCGCGCTCGGCGACGTTCTGCGCTCGCCCGCCGCGCAGAAGAGCACGCACCCGATGACGATCGGCGTCGGCAAGGACGTCGGCGGCAACATCGTGATCGCGAATCTCGCCAAGATGCCGCACCTCTTGGTCGCCGGCTCGACCGGCTCCGGTAAGTCCAGCTTCGTGAACTCCATGATCACCAGTCTGCTCATGCGGGCGCGTCCCGCCGACGTGCGCATGGTCCTGATCGACCCGAAGCGTGTGGAGCTCACCAGCTATGCCGGCGTTCCGCATCTGATCACGCCCATCATCACGAACCCGAAGAAGGCGGCCGAAGCGCTGCAGTGGGTCGTGAAGGAGATGGACATGCGGTACGACGACCTCGCGTCGTTCGGCTTCCGCCACATCGATGACTTCAACCGTGCCGTCAGGGCCGGTGAGGTCGAGCTGCCGGTGGGCAGTGAACGCGTTCTCAAGCCGTACCCGTACCTCCTGGTTGTGGTGGATGAGCTCGCAGACCTCATGATGGTCGCCCCGCGCGACGTGGAGGACTCGATCGTCCGCATCACTCAGCTCGCGCGCGCTTCCGGTATCCACCTCGTCCTCGCGACCCAGCGTCCGAGCGTCGACGTCGTCACCGGTCTGATCAAGGCCAACGTGCCGTCGCGTCTCGCGTTCGCGGTCACCAGCGTCACCGACAGCCGGGTCATCCTCGACAGCCCGGGAGCCGACAAACTCATCGGTCAGGGTGACGCGCTGTTCTCGCCGATGGGTTCTTCCAAGCCGTTCCGACTGCAGGGCGCGTGGGTCGACGAGAAGGAGATCGACGCCGTCGTCAAGCACGTCACCCGCCAAGCGCGCCCGGACTATCGTGCCGACGTGCAGGAGGCGATGGAGCCGACCAAGAAGAAAGAGGTCGACGAGGACATCGGCGACGATCTGGAGCTGTTGCTCGCCGCGGCCGAGCTCATCGTTTCGTCGCAGTTCGGGTCGACGTCGATGCTCCAGCGCAAGTTGCGTGTCGGTTTCGCGAAGGCCGGTCGCCTGATGGACCTGCTGGAATCCCGCGAGATCGTCGGGCCTTCGGAGGGTTCGAAGGCGCGGGACGTGCTGGTCACGGCTGAGCAGCTGCCGCAGGTGATGGCGAAGCTGCGCGGCGAGGACGTTCCTGCCGCCTCCGCCGCGCCGACGGCACCTGCCGCCCCGCCGGTCCCACCGATGCCTCCGGCCCATGATCCGATCGCGGCCCAGTACGAGGGTCTTCCCGAGGTGGAGGCCGAGGGCGACGAAGACGCCTGGGGCCTGACGGGGCGTGACTGATGGCCATCCCGCGGCAGCTGCCCAATGCCATCACGGTCGCGCGGATCCCGCTCGCCGTCGTGTTCTTCGTCCTGCTGCTGCTCGGAGGAACCTACGGCCTGGCTGAGCCCGGACTGCGCTGGGCCGCTGCGATCATCTTCATCGTCGGCATCTCCACCGACTGGGTCGACGGCTACCTCGCTCGCAAGTACGACATCGTCAGCGATTTCGGGAAGCTCTGGGACCCGATCGCCGACAAGCTCCTCACCGGGGCGGGATTCATCGGTCTCGCGATCCTCGACGAGGTCAGCTGGTGGATCGTCGCGATCATTCTCGTGCGCGAGTGGGGGATCACCATCCATCGCCTGATGGTCGCGAGCGAGCATGTGGTCGCGGCCGCGTGGATGGGCAAGATCAAGACGGCGTTCCAGGGTGTGGCCCTGGGATGGGCGTTGCTTCCCCTGCACGTCCTCATCGGTCTCGAAGCATGGACACTGGTGACGTTCATCCTGATGATCATCGTCTTGCTGCTGACCGTGGCGAGTGGGATCGACTACATCGTGGCGCAGGTGCGCGGATCGCGGCAGAAGAGGGCATGAGCGAGACGAGCGCCGCCGCCGTTCTGTCGGCGCTCGACGAACGCGGGTGGACACTGGGAGTGGCGGAGTCCCTCACCGGCGGGGCGCTGTGCGCAGAGGTCGTCTCCGTCCCCGGAGCCTCCGCCGTTCTCCTCGGCGGTGTCGTGGCCTATGCGACCTCCGTGAAGGCGACGGTGCTCGGCGTCGACGCCGAGCTTCTCGCCCGGCGCGGTCCGGTGCACCCCCAGGTCGCGCTGGAGATGGCCGGGGGTGTGCGGCGAGTGGTGAGCGTAGACGATCGGCCCGCGGATGTCGGCGTGTCCACCACCGGCATCGCGGGACCGGATTCGCCGGACGGACAGCCCGTCGGTACCGTGCACATCGGTATCGTGACGCCGAACGGAGCGCAGGCGAGAGAATTCCGCTTCCGCGGCGACCGGGATTCGATCCGGGCGCAGACGGTGGCTGCGGCGCTCGAAGCACTGCTCGACCTGGTCGCGGAATAGTGTCCGGCCCGGTCGGGTTATCAATGATGTGCTCACATTCAAACCACAGAGTGCAGGGGTAGATTTCGTGCAGGCCAGGCGTACTAGACTGGCTGTCCTATCGGGGGAGACCCCGAACGATCACACGGGGAGGAGGTTCCGATGATTCTTGTACGACAGGAAATCGGCGATGTGCTGAGGGACTTCCGCCTGCAGAAGGGGCGCACGCTCCGGCAGGTTGCAAGCAAGGCGTCGGTTGCGCTCGGCTACCTCAGTGAGGTTGAGCGTGGGCAGAAGGAAGCCTCGAGCGAGATCCTCGCATCCGTCGCCGATGCTCTCGATGTGCCCATCTCGACGATCATGCGCGAGGTCGGAGACCGCATCTCGGTTCTCGAGGGTATCCAGGTCTTCCCGGATGTCGTTCCGGACGACCTCGTGGCGTCGATCGAGCCTCAGCTCTCGTTGCACTGAGCAGGGTGCTGGAGTGACGATGCGTCGTAGCGAGTTTCTGCGCGCGGTCGACACCGAATTCCAGGCGCGAGCATCGTCATTGGTGAACGATCTTGGACTCTCGGCTCTTCGTGGTCGCACGGCGCTCGAGGCGTTGGCCGACGGGACGCCGCCCCGTGAGATCTGGCTCGCACTGTGCGTGGAGATGGACGTCCCGGAGAACCGGCGTCACGGTGTCGGCCGTCTGGAGCCGCGCGGGCACTGATTCCGTCGGAGATGTCCGCGGGTTACGGCACACGGTGTGCGATCGGCGGCGTGTCGTCGAATATTCGTTCGAAGAGAGCGTAGTCTTCTGCACAGGTGGTTCAGAGCTGTGATTGTCCACCGAACGTGAGTTTGCCGAGACGATGTCGGTGGCCCCTCGTACGGTGGAGAACAAGCCGAAGAGCCATACGCCTTGTCGGAGAGTCACTCCCAACCGGGAGGGCCGCGACAGCCTACAGGCGGCACCACGCGCGCAGAAGGAGCACATCATGCCATCACCCGCAGACCGCGAGAAGTCCCTCGAGACCGCCCTCGCCCAGATCGACCGTCAGTTCGGAAAGGGCTCGGTCATGCGGCTGGGCAGTGATGAGCGCGCCCCCGTTGCGGTCATCCCGACCGGCTCCATCGCGCTCGACGTCGCCCTCGGCGTCGGCGGACTCCCGCGTGGTCGAATCGTCGAGATCTACGGACCGGAGTCCTCGGGTAAGACCACGCTGACGCTGCATGCGATCGCGAACGCACAGCGCGCCGGCGGTATCGCGGCCTTCATCGACGCGGAGCACGCTCTCGACCCCGACTACGCAGCGAAGCTCGGTGTCGACATCGACGCGCTCCTGGTGTCGCAGCCCGACACCGGTGAGCAGGCGCTCGAGATCGCCGACATGCTCGTTCGATCCGGGGCGATCGACCTGATCGTCATCGACTCCGTCGCCGCGCTCGTGCCGCGCGCCGAGATCGAGGGAGAGATGGGTGACTCGCATGTGGGGCTGCAGGCTCGACTCATGTCGCAGGCGCTTCGCAAGCTGACCGGTGGCCTGAACCAGACGAACACCACGATGATCTTCATCAACCAGCTCCGCGAGAAGATCGGTGTCTTCTTCGGCTCGCCCGAGACCACGGCCGGTGGTAAGGCATTGAAGTTCTACGCGTCCGTCCGGATGGACATCCGTCGTATCGAGACGTTGAAGGACGGGACCGACGCTGTCGGTAACCGCACCAGGGTCAAGGTCGTGAAGAACAAGATGGCTCCGCCTTTCAAGCAGGCGGAGTTCGACATCCTCTACGGCGTCGGCATCTCACGCGAAGGCAGCCTGATCGATTTCGGCGTCGAGCATGCCATCGTCAAGAAGTCGGGCTCGTGGTACACCTACGACGGCGACCAGCTCGGGCAGGGCAAGGAGAACGCCCGTACGTTCCTGCTGAACAACCCCGATATCGCTCTCGCGATCGAGACGCAGATCAAGCAGAAGCTCGGTATCGGTGCGCAGCTCGTCGCTCCTGACGCCGCTGACGAGCTCGCCGAGCGTCGTCCGGCCTGATGAATGACACACGTGGGGGCGATTCCGAGCGGATCGCCCCCATCATTCCTCTCTTCGGCGGTGCTCGCCCTCAGGGGGACCCCGGCCGGAGCGCTGTGGCAGGAAGCGACGTCGTCTCGGAAGCCGAGCCCGGTCACACGAACGACGCCGGAGCGTGGCGATCGACGTGGGACACTCCGCCTCGCGGATCCGCGCTCGGTACGACGTCCGATGCGCGCACGCCCAGTGACCGCCATCCCGCCCGAGGAGCATCTGCGAGACCGGGAGCCGGGCGAGCAGGCGAGGCGAGCTCCGGCCCCCGTCTCCATGCGCTCGACACATCCAACGAGGTGTCGGGTGGCGACGAGGTTGATCCGGACGAGGCCCGTACCGCGGCCGAGGAGTCGCTCGTACGGAAGCTGCGATCCCGCTCGCTGTCGGTTTCCGAAGCGCGTCAGATGTTGCGGGGACACGAGCTCGACAGCGCCTCGATCGACGAGGTGATCGAAGACTTCGGACGCAGAGGCTACCTCGACGATGCCGCTCTCGCCGAGGTTCTGGTGACGTCGGGAGTAGAGCGGAAGGGGCAGGGGCGCGTCGCACTCTCCCGGGCGCTGGCCCAGCGGGGCATCCCGCGCGAGGTTATCGACGTCGCGCTCGATGAGCTACCCGACGATGACGACGAACGCGCTCTCGAGTTCGCTCGGAGCAAGGCTCGTTCGCTCGCCCGGTTGGACCACGACACGGCGCTTCGGCGTCTGATGGGGCAGCTCTCGCGTCGCGGCTACAACGGATCGACAGCGATGAAGGCGGCGAAGACGGCATTGCAGGAGGCGACGTTCGGCAGGGCGACCTCGGGCGTCCGATTCGTCGACTCGGACTGAGATCCCGACGCGGCACACGCGTGGAATCGGCTCGTACAATGGGTTGATCATGACTATTCCGCGCAGTGAACCGACGATCATCAGTGCGTCGTCGGCGGCCGTCGACGACGACGGGCGACAGCGATCCTACGAAGTCCGCACCTTCGGGTGTCAGATGAACGTGCATGACTCCGAACGGCTCTCCGGCTCGTTGGAGAGCGCCGGCTATGTGCGTGCGCTCGACGGCGCCGAAGCCGATGTGGTGATCATCAACACCTGTGCCGTGCGAGACAACGCCGCCGGCAAGCTGTATGGCACGCTGGGGCACCTCGCCTCGGTGAAGCGACGCAAGCACGGCATGCAGATCGCGGTGGGCGGGTGTCTGGCACAGATGGACAAGCAGGCCGTCCTCGACAAGGCTCCGTGGGTCGACGTCGTGTTCGGAACCCACAACATGGGCTCATTGCCCGGCCTCCTCGAGCGCGCACGCCACAACGGTGATGCCGAGCTCGAGATCCTCGAGTCGCTCGAGGTCTTCCCGTCCACGCTGCCGACGAAGCGCGACTCCGCGCACAGCGGCTGGGTATCCATCTCCGTGGGCTGCAACAACACCTGCACCTTCTGCATCGTCCCCAGCCTGCGCGGCAAGGAGAAGGATCGTCGTCCTGGCGACATCTTGAACGAGATCCGTCTCCTCGTGGATGACGGCGCGATCGAGGTCACTCTGCTCGGGCAGAACGTGAACTCCTACGGGGTCGAGTTCGGCGATCGTCAGGCGTTCGGCAAGCTTCTCCGCGCGGCGGGCGAGATCGACGGACTCGAGCGGATCCGGTTCACCAGTCCGCACCCCGCGGCATTCACCGACGACGTGATCGATGCGATGGCCGAGACGCCGAACGTGATGCCGCAGCTGCACATGCCGCTCCAGTCCGGAAGCGATCGCATCCTCAAAGCCATGCGTCGTTCGTACCGCAGCGAGCGTTTCCTCGGAATCCTCGATCGGGTCCGCGAACGAATCCCGAACGCGGCGATCACCACCGACATCATCGTCGGATTCCCGGGCGAGACGGACGAGGACTTCGAAGACACCCTGCGCGTCGTCGAACAGGCACGATTCTCCGCCGCGTTCACCTTCCAGTATTCGATCCGCGAGGGCACTCCTGCCGCCACGATGGAGGACCAGGTGCCCAAGGAGATCGTGCAGGAGCGGTACAACCGACTGATCGCCCTGCAGGAGCGTATCTCCCTGGAAGAGAACCAGAAGCAGGTCGGTCGCGAGGTCGAGGTGCTGGTCTCGACCGGCGAAGGAAAGAAGGACGCGGAGACCCACCGGCTCACTGGCCGCGCCGAAGACAACCGGCTGGTGCATTTCGAGGTGACCGACGGCTCGGCTCTCCCGCGGCCGGGCGACGTCGTGACGGTCACGGTGACCCATGCCGCACCGTTCCACCTGCTCGCGGATAACCCGACCAGCGCTCCGCTGCGCATCCGTCGGACCCGCGGCGGCGACGCGTGGGATCGCGGGCAGGCCGAGTCCTGCGCGGTCCCGACGCCCGCGGCAGAGGGCGGCCCGCGACCGGTCTCGCTCGGCCTTCCCACGCTGCGCGTCGGAGTGTGAGCGACCCGCGCCTCTGGGCGATCGTCGGGGCGACCGGCACCGGGAAGAGCGAGCTTGCGCTCGATCTCGCGGAGGCGTTGCGTGCTCGGGGCAACCCGGCCGAGATCGTGAACGCCGACGCCATGCAGCTTTACCGTGGCATGGACATCGGAACCGCGAAGCTGCCCGTGGCAGCGCGGCGCGGCATCCCGCACCACCTGTTCGACGTGCGTGAGGTCGCCGACGAAGCGGCGGTGGCCTGGTATCAGCCGGTGGCGCGAGAGGCGATCGGTGCGATCCACCGGCGCGGCGGGGACGCGATCCTCGTGGGTGGATCCGGCTTGTACGTGTCGAGCGTCGTCTACGAGTTCCACTTCCCGCCACGAGACCCTGCGATCCGTGAGCGCCTCGAGCGCGAGTTGGAGTCCGCAGGCCTCGCCGGACTGCTCGAGCGTCTGCGTTCCCAGGATCCTGCGGCGGCGGCGAAGGTCGACCCGCGAAACAGCCGCCGCGTCATCCGAGCCCTCGAAGTCCTCGAGCAGGGGAGCAGTACACACGGCGCCGCCTTGCCGGAAAGCCCCGTGCTGTGGCACCCGCGAACCCGGGTGATCGGCCTGCACGTCGATCGAGCCGACCTGGTTTCTCGCCTCGATGCCCGCGTCGAGCGGATGTGGGAGGCCGGTCTCGTCGCAGAGGTCGCAGGCCTGCGGGAGCACGGCCTCGAGCGTGGTGTCACTGCTCCGCGAGCCATCGGCTATGCGCAGGCTCTCGCCCAGCTCGACGGGAGTCTGAATGAAGCCGCCGCCATCGCTCAGACGCAAGCCCTGACCCGCCGTTACGCACGTCGGCAGGTCTCGTGGTTCAAGCGGTACCCGGAGCTGGAGTGGTGGACCGCACCCGCGGACGCGGAGGCGCTCCTCGGAGCCGAGACCGCGTCGTCGTGACCGACCGCCTTCGATGTCGGTGAGTGGTGGGAGGCTGAGGGCATGGTCACCCATTTCTTCACCGCTTCCAGCCTCGACGGGTTCATCGCGACAGACGAGCATTCGCTCGATTGGTTGCTGACGCAGGATGTCGATCCCGATGGTCCGATGGGGTACAACGCGTTCGAGAAGAACATCGGCGCCCTGGCCATGGGGTCATCGACCTACGAGTGGGTCATGCGACATGAAGAGGGTCGATGGGGATACAGCCAGCCGACCTGGGTGTTCTCCCACCGTGAGCTCGAACTCCCGGAGAACGCCGATGTGCGGCTGACCCAGCAGGACGTGCAGAGCATTCATGCCGAGATGTCGGCGGCGGCGGGCGATCAGGACATCTGGATCGTCGGCGGGGGAGACCTCGCGGGTCAGTTCGCCGATGCGGGGCTGCTGGACGAGGTCTGGGTGCAGTATGCGCCCGTGACGCTGGGCTCCGGCGCACCTTTGCTCCCGCGCAGGCTCGACCTCGAGCTCCTGGAGGTCGCGCGCAATCGGAACTTCCTGTGTGGACGCTATTCCGTGGTGTCGACGTGAGCGTGTCGAACGAGTCGCCGACCGACGGTGCGGCGGACTGGGCCGTCCGTCGGTTCGAACGCGTTGATACGGACGCCGTCGTCGCTCTCTGGGAAGAAGCCGGGCTCACGCGGCCGTGGAATGATCCTCGTGTCGACATCGAGCGCAAGCTCGCCGTGCAGCCCGAAGGGTTCCTCGTCGCGGTGACGAAGGACGACGAGGTGATCGGATCGGTGATGGCCGGGTATGACGGTCATCGAGGGTGGCTCTACTACCTCGCGACGGCAGCGTCTCACCGTGGCCTCGGAATCGCGCGAGCACTGGTGGCGGAGGCCGAGCGCGTGCTCGAAGCGATGGGATGCCCGAAGGTGCAACTGATGGTCCGAGAGGGCAATGAACACGTCCTCGGCTTCTACGATGCCCTCGGGTACGAGCGGTTCACCGTGGCCAACACGGGAAAGCGTCTCGTCTCCGACGCCTAGCCCCGCTCTCTAGACTGGGGGCATGGTCGCATTCACCAAAGGGCACGGCACGGGCAACGACTTCATCATCATCGCTGACCCTGACGGGGCACTCGATCTGACGGTGGAACAGGTCACCGTCCTCTGCGACCGCCACTTCGGAATCGGTGCGGACGGCATCCTCCGCGTTGTCCGATCCGAGGCGATCCCCGATGGCGAGGCCGCGCTGGCGGAGGAACCTGCTGCCGAGTGGTTCATGGACTACCGGAACGCCGACGGTTCGCTCGCCGAGATGTGCGGCAACGGCATCCGGGTGTTCGCGCACTACCTGGTTCGCTCCGGTCTCGCGACCATCGAGCCCGGATCCACCCTGCCCATCGGTACGCGGGCCGGTGTGCGCGACGTGACTCGAAGCGCGACCGGATACCAGGTCGACCTCGGCCGCTGGAAGCTCTCGGGCGACGACCCGCTCGTGCGTGTCGACGGGCTCCCCGTCACGCGTCCCGGCCTCGGGATCGATGTCGGCAATCCGCACGTCGTCGTGGCGCTCGCCTCGGAAGCCGAGCTCGCCGGCCTCGAGCTGCACCGCGCACCTGATCTCGATCCTTCGCTTCCCGAGGGGGCGAACGTCGAGTTCGTCGTGCCAGGGGAGCCGCTCGTGCGCGATGGCGTCGGGCACGTGAGCATGCGCGTCCATGAGCGGGGTGTGGGCGAGACCCTCAGCTGCGGTACCGGCGTCGCCGCGACAGCGCTGGCCGTGCGCTACTGGGCGGGGGAGAAGGCGCCGAACAACTGGCAGGTGGAAGTGCCGGGCGGCACCCTCGGCGTACGCATGTTCCCGGCCGAGGACGGGGAGCACGTCGCGCTCTCAGGCCCGGCCCAGCTGGTGTTCCAGGGCGAGGTCGACCTCGTCTGACCGTCGTCCAAGACGACGGCGACGGTCACAACTCGGAGAGTGCGATCGGCTCCGTCGGGGGCGTGCCGTGCTTACGGACCTTCAGGATCCGGTACCCCTTGCCGGTGGCGGTCCGGAAGACGCTGTAGCCCGGATGGAACGTCGCGCCGATCCAGCGTTGCAGCGAGTCGGCCCCGAGGTTCCGCTGCACCACGAGCCACGCGTCGCTGCGCTCGTCGAGTCGCGGGATCCACCGTTCCAACAGCCCGTGGAGCTCGTTCTTGCCGACGCGGATGGGCGGGTTCGAGCGGATCGTGCGGAACGACACGTGCGCGGGAACATCGTCGGGCAGAGATGCGTTGACATTGGTGAGCCCGAGAGCAGCCGCGTTGCGGCGGACGAGATCCAGGGCGCGCTCATTCACGTCGACGGCCCACACTGTCGCATGGGGAGAGGCGAGGGCCATCGAGATCGTGACAGGACCCCAACCGCTCCCGAGGTCGAGAAGGTCGCCGCCCGGAGGAACCGGAGGCGTGTTGGCGAGGAGCACTGCAGTGCCGGCGTCGAGACGATCCGGGCTGAAGACACCACCGGCGGTGGTGAGTTCGAGCTCTCGACCTGCGAGCGATACGCGGATCTTACGAAGGTTCTCGGGGCTTGCCGGGGCCGCAGTGAAGTAGTGATCGGACCCCATAGGGCGAGCGTACCGGACAGCGCGGGCTAAGGTTAAGGCTCGCTACGAACCCAGAGACAAGGAACGGATGACGGAGACCACCACCCCCTCCACCGACGACCACACCGTCGATCGCGTACTCGCGAGCGCAGAGAAGCGTTCCGACGTGCACGTGTTCGGCGCAGCACAGGCGCTGCAGGATGAATCGACGGCCTCCCACGGCAGCACCGATGGTGCGCAGTGGGACCTCGAAGACCGTCACGCGCTTCGTCGCGTCGGCGGGCTTTCGACAGAACTCGAGGACGTCACCGAGGTCGAGTACCGGCAGCTGCGTCTGGAGAACGTCGTCCTCGTCGGTGTGTACCCGCAGGGCGCGCAGGAGGACGCGGAGAACTCTCTCCGTGAACTCGCGGCGTTGGCGGAGACCGCCGGTGCCGTGGTGCTCGATGGCGTGCTTCAGCGCCGGCCGCATCCCGATGCCGCCACGTATCTCGGTCGCGGCAAGGCGCAGGAACTCAAAGACATCGTCGCCGCCGTGGGCGCTGACACCGTGATCGCCGACACGGAGCTCGCGCCGAGCCAGCGTCGTGCACTCGAAGACGTCGTCAAGGTCAAGGTCATCGACCGCACCACGGTGATCCTCGACATCTTCAGCCAGCACGCGAAGAGCCGTGAGGGCAAGGCCCAGGTCGAGCTCGCGCAGCTGGAATACCTGCTTCCGCGTCTGCGCGGATGGGGTGACTCGATGAGTCGTCAGGCCGGTGGGCAGGTGGGTGCCGGCGGCGCGGGCATGGGCTCGCGCGGTCCCGGTGAGACCAAGATCGAACTCGACCGTCGGCGGATCCGGACCAAGATGGCTCTGCTGCGGCGCCAGATCCGAGACTTCGGCCCGGCTCGTGAGGCGAAGCGCGCCGAGCGCAAGCGCAACACGATTCCGTCGGTCGCGATCGCGGGGTACACGAACGCCGGCAAGTCGAGTCTGCTCAATGCGCTCACGAGCGCCGGGGTGCTGGTCGAGAACGCGCTGTTCGCGACGCTCGATGCCACGGTGCGCCGATCCGAGACGGAGGACGGACGCGTGTACACGTTGACCGACACCGTCGGATTCGTCCGTGACCTGCCGCATCAGCTCGTCGAGGCCTTCCGTTCGACGCTGGAAGAGGTCGGCGAAGCCGACGTCGTGCTCCACGTCGTCGACGGCTCGCACCCCGACCCGGCAGGTCAGCTTCAGACCGTGCGCGACGTGCTCGGTGATGTCGGGGTACGGGATCTGCCCGAGATCGTGGTCTTCAACAAGGCGGATCTGATCGACGAGGACGAGCGTCTGGTGCTTCGCGGACTTCAGCCGCACGCGCACTTCGTGTCGTCACGGTCCGGCGAGGGAATCGCGGAGCTGCGTGCCGCCATCGAGGACGCACTCCCGAAGCCGGCAGTCGAGGTCCACGCGGTGATCCCCTACGATCGCGGCGACCTGGTAGCCGCGATCCACGAGTCCGGGATGTTGCTCGCCGTGGATCATCGGGAGGAGGGAACCGCCGTTCATGCTCGGGTGTCCGAGCGTCTCGCGGCGGAGCTCGCTCCCTTCGCGACGCCGGAGTGATCCGGGTCAGCGGGCGAGGAAGCGGGCCTCGACGGTCGCCGAGATGACGATCTCGTCCGGTTCGTACTCCATCACGGGGCCGGCGTCGGCAGCGAAAGCGATACCTCCGCGCGCCTTCATCAGCGGCGCCTCTGCGGAGCCCTGAGCCTTCGAGATCAAGCCCGCGTCGGCGATCTCGATGGGGGTGACCTGCTCCAGTCCGAGCGCCCCGGCGTACGCCTGAGCCCGTGTGACGGCGACGCCGACAGCTTCCGCAGCGACCTCTTGTTCGACCTGCGTCCGGGTTTCGGGGGTCAGATGCCACTCGACCCCGCCCACCTCGACGCCGTCCCACGGCGAGATGTCGGAGGTCCAGATCGAAAGCTCGGGAGCTTCCGCGAAGGTCGCGGTGAAGTCGACGCTGGCGTAGAACACGGGTGCGAGGCGCTTGCCGTCGTTGCTCCACGGCCGCTCCGCACGCACCGAGAGACGAGTGCTGGTCCAGTCCACGATGCTGCCCGCGTCGGCTCGCTCGGTGATGCTGGTTCGCACAGGGTCGGCCAGTCGCATCACATGTTCGAGGACGACCGTCCGCTCCGGCCCCTCGCTGCGGACGCTCACGCGGATGGTTGCTCTCTCCGGTGCGACGCGCCTCTCGTGCTCGCCGCGGACGGTGACGGTGACTTCACTCATGGGCCGACTCTACGCCAGCTCATCACGCCCGGCGGAATGGCGGAGAGCCGTCGAACGTTGTAGTCTGAGATGCTCGGGTGTTCGTCATCCGGGTTGGCAATTCCATAGTGTGACAACGGCTCCTTCGAGAGAAGGACCACGGGGCTGATCGGTTTCGACAGCGCCTGTGAATCCACGAGAAGCGGGCCGAGGATGCAGAGTTATCTCGTAAACGCTCTCTGCAAAAAAATAGTTGCCGAAACCAAGCGCAACGACTTCGCCCTCGCTGCATAAGCGAGCCCGATAGTCCGTCAGGCCGTATGTGATTCCGATACGGATCCTGGCGTCATCTAGGAATCTTGCTGCGTGATGGCGTCTGGACGTCACGTGGGACTCTTCCCAGGCTGGGCTCGTCGACTTAGGTGTCTGTGACAAAGGTCGGAGCCGAGCAGAACGTCTTCACAGACTGCGCCCGGAGAAGGCGTGGAGACTCAGCGTTGGACGGGGGTTCGATTCCCCCCAGCTCCACCACGTCGTTGTCACAGGAATTGAAGCCCGCCTCCCTCGTAGCCACGAGGGAGGCGGGCTTCGCTGTGTGTCCGGCTTCTCATCCGCCAGCGCGGTCGGGGCCGGGGAGAACAAAAGCCATCCGACGGGCCCCCTTTACAGGGGCCTATATTGAGGTCTGTGGAGTCGACGACCGAAACCGACACGAACGGTCTGACGCGCACGGAGGTCGCAGAGCGTGTCGCGTCCGGGAAGACGAACGCGTTCTCGGCGGACACGAGCCGAAGCGCGTGGAGCATCGTGCGGGCGAATGTGTTCACGCTCTTCAACGGCATCGTCTTCGCCTGTTTCCTCGTGCTGTTCCTCGTGGGGCGCTGGCAGGATGCGCTGTTCGGACTCGCTGCCTTCGCGAACGCGATCATCGGATGCGTGCAGGAGTTCCGCGCGAAGTCCGCGCTCGACCGCCTCGCGCTGATGAATGCGCCACGAGCGTTGGTGCTCCGAGAGGGCGTGCAAGCCGAGGTCGCACCCGGCGAAGTGGTCCTGGACGATGTGCTCATCCTGCGCGCCGGCGAACAGGTGCCGGCTGATGCCCGCATCCTCACGTCGCATGGACTCCAGATCGACGAGTCGATGCTCACGGGCGAGTCGGATCCGGTGGAGAAGCAACCGGGCGACGATGCTCTCTCGGGTGCTGTCGTCGTCGGCGGCGAAGGGACTGCTCAGGCGACCCGAGTGGGGGCGGACTCGTACGCGAACCGCTTCGCCGGCGAGGCCAAGCGCTTCTCCCTCGTCTCGAGCGAGCTCCGCGCTTCGGTCGACCGCGTTCTGAAATGGGTGAGCTGGGTGATCGGCCCGGTCGGGCTGCTGGTGCTGAACGCTCAGATCATCGTGGGTGGAGGATACGCCACGGTGTTCTCGAGCGGCGCATGGGTGCAGGCGGTCGTGAACACCATCGCGGCGCTGACCGCCATGATCCCGCTCGGCCTGGTGCTGATGACGAGCATCGCCTTCGCCGTCGGGGCATCGAGACTCGCGCGTCGACAGGTGCTGGTCAATGAGCTCCCCGCCGTCGAGGGCCTCGCGCGCGTCGATGTCGTGTGCCTCGACAAGACCGGCACCCTGACCGTCGGGGAGATCGGTTTCGACGTGGCGCATCCCCTCGCCGGAAGCACGACGGAGCTCTCCGGCACCGCCGCGGCGGTGCTGTCCTGGTTCGCCGCCTCGCCGGATGCGAACGCGACGGCGCGATCGATGGCCACGGCGTATCCGGTCACGCAGCCCCTCGTCGTGCGCGGATACATTCCGTTCTCCTCGGCGCGCAAGTGGAGCGCGGTGACGTTCTCGGAGATCCCCGGGGCCTGGGTGATGGGGGCACCCGAGATGGTCTTCGGAGACGCGGCGACGTCGGACGCGACCGAACTCGGACGCATGGTCACCACCCTCGCCGAGACCGGTCGGCGCACTCTGGTCCTCGGTCGTTCGGAGGCGCCGCTGTCCGAGGCGGACATCGAGTCCGAGCAGCTTCCGCGAGAGCTGACGGCCGTCCTCGTCCTCACCTTCCGCGAGCAGGTCAGGCCCGACGCGGCGCAGACCCTCGAGTACTTCACGCGGCAGGAGGTCGGCATCCGGATCATCTCCGGCGACAACCCGCGCACGGTGGCTGCGATCGCCCGGGAAGTCGGCCTCGACGTCGCGGAGGGCTACGACGCACGGCGGCTGCCGGAAGGCGATGCCGAACTCGCCGACGTCCTCGATCAGCACTCGGTCTTCGGGCGCGTCACCCCCGAGCAGAAGAAGCGCATGGTCACGGCGTTGCAGAGCCACGGGCACACGGTCGCGATGACGGGCGACGGCGTCAACGACGCCCTGGCGATCAAGGCTGCGGACATCGGCATCGCCATGAACTCCGGATCGCCCGCCACCAAGGCGGTCGCCAGGCTCGTCCTCCTCGACGGACAGTTCTCGCACCTGCCCGATGTCGTCGCGGAAGGGCGTCAGGTGATCGCGAACATCGAACGCGTGTCGATGCTCTTCCTGAACAAGACCGTGTACGCGACACTGCTCGCGATCATGTTCGGAGTGCTCGTGCTCGAGTTCCCCTTCCTGCCGCGCCAACTGTCGATCACCGATGGCCTGACGATCGGCATTCCCGCCTTCTTCCTCGCGCTCATGCCCAACGCGGCCCGGTACGTGCCGGGGTTCCTACGACGTTCGCTGAGCTTCGCGATCCCTTCGGGAGTCGTGGTCGCCCTGGGCCTGACCTGGTACACCTTCGTCGCGCGAGGCCTCGGAGTCCACGAGGAACAGCTGCGGACGGGGGCCACCGTGATCCTCGCTGTGGTCGGGATCTGGATCTTGGCGGTGCTCGCACGTCCGCTCAACCGGTTCAAGGTGATCGTCGTGGGGGCGATGTTCGTCCTGCTGATCGCGGTCTTCACCATCCCGCTCGCCCGAGAGTTCTTCGTGCTGGTCGACCCGGGAGAAGACCTCGCCATCGCGCTCACGGGGATCACGATCGTGATGGTCGCCGCGATAGAGGTGGTGCGTCTGCTTCACCGCCGCCTCGTCCTGAGCCCGAAGACGGCCGCGACCACGCGGGTCATCGCGCGGCCGTCGACGGCGACGACCCCTCCGGCTCGCGTCGTTGCGGGCATCATCACGACGGTGGTCGTGGTGCTCGCGTATGCGTTCGGTGTCCTCGCGACGGGCTTCGGCATCCTCGTCTTCCTCGGTCGCTACGACCCGGATGTGAGCACGTCGGCGTTCTCCCTCGCCGGTGCGGCGATCGCCTTGTTCGGCCTTCTGGTGCTCGCGGTCGCTGCCGGAATACGTCGTGGCAGTGGACTCTCGCGGCTCATGCTCACGATCTTCCTCGGGGTCGCCATCGCGCTCAACGCCGTCGTCATCGTCTTCGGCGAGCGGTGGGACTGGGGTGCGGCGGTGACGGTGCTGGTGGCTGCGACCCTCATCACGCTGATGTGGTCACCCCCGGTCGCGCGGGGATTCGGACGCATCAGAGAGAGCTCGATGGGCGCCGCGCGGCCGTAGCGACGTCTTCAGCCCGTCCACTCGACGAGGATCAGGCCCTGCCTGGTGTCGGCGAACTTCACCCATCCGTCGCCGAACAGGTAGGTCATCCCATACCCGTCCGCATCGGTTCCCATCGAGTACTGAGGGTCCTCGGTGAAGTAGACGCCCGCGGCGTCGTCCTCACGCTTCCACCCTTCGGCGAGGAGACCGGCCTGCGCGTCGGCGGCTTCTTCCGATGTCGTCGGCGACCAGCCGTAGAGCTGACCGTGATCGGAACCGACGCTGTAGTCGGCCCAGAAGCACAGCAGGCCGTCGGTGAGTTCGACGCCGCCCACGACGAACTCCTTGGACTGTGCGGTCCATCCGGCGTCCGTGAGAGCGGTGACCGTCCCCGCCGAGATCATGGACTCGCACGTGAGCTCCTCGGCAGGAGGCTCGGGCGCCGTCGATGCTGCCGGCTCGGGAGTCGCCACGGGACTCGGGGTCACTCGATCCGGAGTAGGCGTGGCCGGCGAGGCCTCCGGTGCCGCACACGCGGTCAGGGCAGCGATGAGCAGCACGACGCCCGCGGTGGCGGACATGATGCGCGTCTTCATCGCGGGCCCCTTTCGTCCGGATCAGTCGTTGATGAGTGTCAGGAAGTCGTCGTGGAGACGGCCGTTGGTTGCGAGTGTCGAGCGCGCCGAGATCGTCTCGTCTCCGTCGACGGCGGTCATCCGGCCACCTGCTTCTCGGACGATCGGCACGGCGGCGGCGATGTCGTACTCCTTGACGCCGAATTCCGCGACCATGTCGATGCGGCCCTCGGCGAGGAGCATGTACGCGTAGACGTCACCGTAGGCGCGGTCACGCCAGACCCGTGCGCCGATGCTCAGCAGGGTGTCGAGACGACCGGCGTCCGCCCACTGCGCGATGCTCTGGAAACTGACGCTGGCGTCGTCGAGGGAGTCCACCGCCGAGGTCTGCAGCCGTCGGGGCTCGCCTTCGGTGGCAGTCCAGGCTCCGCCACCCATGGCCGCCCACCAGCGGCGACCGAGAGCGGGCATGCTCACGACACCGACCTGCGGCACTCCGTCGATCGCGAGCGCGATCATCGTGCCCCAGAGCGGAACGCCACGGAGGAAATTCGCTGTGCCGTCGATCGGATCGATGATCCACTGGCGGTGGGTGCTTCCCTGTGCGCCGAACTCCTCACCGAAGATGCCGTCTTCGGGGCGCTCGGCTTCCAGGACGCGGCGGATGGCGCGCTCGGTGGCAAGGTCGGCATCCGTCACGTGGGAGTTGTCAGCCTTGGTCGAGATCTCCAGATCGGCGGCGTCGAAGCGGGGGAGCGACTGGGCGTCGGCGGCATCGGCGAGGCGGAGTGCGAGTTCGAGATCGCTGCGAAGGGAGTCGGTGAGGGGGGAGTCGGTCACGGTCTCAGAATAGTCGTCACGAAGACGTGGCCAGAGTGTCGAACGGCCAGGTTTCCGCGTGAGTCGGCGGCGGCGCGCCCGAGTCCACCTCGATTTCACATGGGGTCCGTCGGCTGGTAATGTAATTCCTCGGTCGGGGTTCTCCCGGGCCACGCACCTCTAGCTCAATCGGCAGAGCAACTGACTCTTAATCAGTGGGTTCTGGGTTCAAGTCCCAGGGGGTGCACCAGAAAGGTCTTGAAACTCTCGCCAGTTTCAGGACCTTTCGTCGTTCATGGAGATCTCCCGACGGATTTCCGGGAACTCGCGTAACGGAATCGGCAGGACGTCGTCTCTCCCCGTGGGGATACGCCGCACCTCGTACGGATGCGCTGCTGTATGACAGCAGGATCCGGGTGTGGCGTGTCAAGAGAACTGGGGAGAAACGTGAACACATATCCTGGACGTGCACGCGCACGCCGAACGACCATCACGGCCATCGCCGCGACAGCGCTCACCGCTGTCATGACGTTCGTGGGCGCCGGAGCGGCGACAGCCGCGGAGTACGACTATCCCGCGGCCATCGACGCGGCATCGGTCACCGTCACGACGATGAACGGTGGATCATCCGTCACGCAGTACCAGCAGATCCGTGTCGATGCCGAGTGGGCGGTGCCGGACGGCGCCGTCGGCGGGCAGACGTTCGGATTCACGCTCCCGAGCCAGCTCGGACGCGCCGGAATGACGTTCTCGGTGCCGTCCGTCGAGGATCCGAGTCAGACCGTCGCCGAATGCACCGTGAGCGCTGACGCCGCTCCCGTCGTCACCTGCACGCTCACAGACTTCGTGGACGGACGCACGGGAGTCAACGGATCGCTGTGGTTCGCAGCCAGCGCTGACGAACAGACGACCGAGAGCACGGTGGAGTTCGTCGTCGACGGCAAGATCACGCCCGTCGAGGTCCCCGGTGGCGGGATCGGTCCGGCGTCGCCCTTGCCCACGGAACCGCAGAAGTGGTCATGGCAGACGGCCGACGGCAGGATCGCGTGGCAGCTGGTCCTTCCCGGCGCACAGTTCCAGAACGTCGATTCCCTCGTCATCCACGACATGCTGACCACGGCTGACGACCAGTTCGCGGAGCATCACAACGAAGATGGGGCGCTCGTCGTCTGGAGCACGGACGGACTCGACCAGGACGCCAAGGACGTGTCGAACTGGACCGGCGGCTGGAACGCGGAGGGAACGGGGTTCGATCTCGTGATCCCCGGGCCGATCGACCCGACGCGCACCTACTTCGTCAAGTACTTCACCGTGCCGAGTTCGCAGGCCGCCGGCGCCACCTACGGGAACGTGGCCGACGTGAACGGTCTCACGCTGCGGAATGACCTGGCCTGGCGCGTCACGGGCGGGGGCACAGGCGACGGCAGCGCGTCGGGTGACTTCACGCTGACCAAGGTGCTCGAAGGATCGGGTTCGTCGGAGGTTCCGGCCGACGCGGTCTACACGGTCCGCTACAGCTACGGCGAACCGGCGGTGGAGCGGACGCTCACGGTGGCTGCCGGAGAGGCGACGTCTCGAATTTCGTTGCCTGCGGGTACCGTCGTCACCCTCGTGGAACTCACGCCTCCGGCCGTCGAGGGGGTCGAGTGGGGTACGCCCGTGTTCTCCGGCAGCGGCGTCAGCGGGCGTGCTGACGGGTCAGCCCAGTTCACGATCGGCGGGGGTGCGACCATCGCGATCACGCTCACGAACACCGCCACGGTGACGCCGCCGGTGGTTCCGCCGAACACGCCCGACACGGTCACCCCGCCCGACGCGGTCACTCCGCCGAACGAGCTTCCGCTGACGGGGCAGGGATCACTGGCCACAACCGGTGGAGACGTGCCGGCGGGATACCTCTGGGGCGGGGGAGCAGTGCTCCTGCTCGGCATCGCTCTGACGGTGTTCGCTGGGGCACGCGCCCGCCGACGTCAGGAGTGAGACGCAGCTCGGTCGACCCGTGCTACGCGACGGGGATGCAGGCCCCGTTCGTGATCACCCGAAGCTGCTCGAAGGTGAGGGGCATCACGGTGTGCGGGTGGCCGGCCGCAGCCCAGAGCTCATCGTGATCCTGGAGCGCCTCGTCGAGGAAGGTGCGCAGCGGCGCGGGGTGTCCGACGGGCGCCACGCCGCCGATCGCCTGGCCGGTGGCGGCGCGGACCACGGACGCCGGTGCCATCGAGATCTCCACCGCCCCGATGCTCTCGGTCAGGACGGCGAAGTCTGCGCGGTGTCCGCCGCTGGTCATGATGAGGACGGGTTCGCCATCGGCGAGGAACACCAGGCTGTTCGCGATCGCCGCGACGTCACATCCGATCGCGGCCGCCGCTTCGGCCGCCGTGCGCGCCGAGTCGGGAAGGACGCGGATCGTGGTGTCGACGCCCGCATCGACCAGGTGCTGCTGCACGAGCCTGCTGCGTTCCGGGAGGAGGGTGCCTTCGCTCATCGCCCCACGATATCCAATGCTGCTCCGCCGCCTGTCCTCCTGGTCAGCCGGCGTCGCCGACGAGGATCGCGGCCGCATCCTCGGTGGCGGTGTCCTGCGGCTGGTCGTCGATGTGTGCGAGAACGCGTCGACCGAGGAACACGGTCAGCGCGGCGAGCAACACGGACACCGCCGCGAAGAGGTACGGCACCGTCGCGTTGAACGCGTGCCACAGCAGGGCGGCGATCGGAGGCGCCATCGCACCTCCGAGGAAGCGCACGGCCGAGTACGCGGAGGACGCGACCGAGCGCGGGAGATCGGTGGCCTCCATCACAGCCTCGGTGAGCACGGTGTTCATCACACCGAGCAGCAGGCCGCCGATGACGATGCACGCCACCAGGGCCGGTGCGCTCCCGACGACGAGCCCGGCGACGACCAGATCGGCCGCGAGCAAGGGGAGGACGAGAAGGATGATGCGGGTGCGCGGTATCCGACGCATCAGCACGGGAGCCACCCACACACTCGTGACGGCGAGGGCGACTCCCCATCCGAAGAAAGTGAGACCGATGCCGAGCGCGCCGAAGCCGAGGGGGAACGGTGAGAAGGCCAGCAGCACGAAGAAGCCGATGTTGTAGAACAGCGCAGCGATCGCGAGGGTCGCGAGTGCCGGGCGACGCAGTGCGGTGAACGGAGCGGAGAACGGCACCGGCACCCTCTTCTCACCCGGACCGCGGAGCAACACGAGCACGGCGACGAAGGCGATCGCCATCAGCACGACGACGCCGAAGAACGGTCCCCTCCAGCTCTGCTCGCCGAGGATGCCGCCGAGCAGAGGGCCCACGGCGATGCCGAGGCCGAGCGCCGCTTCGTACAGGATGATCGCCGCGCTGCTCCCGCCGGACGCCGCGCCCACGATGGTCGCGAGCGCCGTCGAGATGAACAGCGCGTTTCCGAGCCCCCATCCGGCACGGAAGCCGATGACCGCGTCGACGCTGCCGCTCACGGCGCAGAGGAGCGCGAAGATCACGATCAGCGCGAGCCCGATCAGCAGGGTCGCTTTTGCGCCGATCCGGCTGGAGATCCAGCTGGTGACGAGCATCGCGAGCCCGGTGACGAGGAGATAGCTGGTGAACAGCAGTTCCGTCTCGACCGGAGACGCCTGGAGCGAATCGGCGATCGCGGGAAGGATGGGATCGACGAGGCCGATGCCCATGAAAGCGACCACGCACGCGAACGCGACCGCCCAGACCTGCGCGGGCTGCTTCCACACCGATGAGGTGGTGGGGGTGTTCACCGAGATTCTCCTGTTCGTTCTGTGGCGGTGTGTGCGGCGAGGATCTCCGCCGCACGAGTGAGAGCCGACCAGTCCTCCTCGCTCAACGCCGCGAATCGAGGCGCCAGCGTCTCCCGGAACTCCGCACGCCACGCATCGATGGCGGCGGCGCCCTGCGGCGTGATGTCGACGACGGTCGCGCGGGAATCGTCGGCGTCGGGGGAGCGGAGGACGAGTCCCTCGCGTTCCAGGCCCCCGATGAGCCGGGTCATCCCGGGCTGGGTCGTGCGGGCGGCAGCGGCGAGCTCTCCCACACGTCGCGATCCTGACTGCTCCAGAAGGCTGAGTACTCGCCACTGTGCAGCGGGTGCCTCGTTGCCGGCATCCTGAGCGGCGATGCGTCCGAGGGCATATCCCGAGAGCACCAGTGAGGGGATGACATCCGAGCGATTCATACCAGAGAGTATATACCCGGTGGTATGTAACTGGATCTAGCGTCGAGCGCCGGCGATCCGGGCGGAGAGCTGGTGGGCGTGCGCGAGAAGGGTTCGTCCGAGCTCGGCCAGACGATCGGGGCCGAATCGGAACTCCACGCCCGTCAGACTCAATGCCCACTCCGGTCGCCCGCTGCGATCGAAGACGGCCGCGCCGATGCCCCAGCTGCCCTCGACGATCAGGCCGGGGTTCACCGAGTATCCGCGCTCCTTCGTCTCGGTCAGGCGGGTGCGCAGAGCGGAGGGGCCGTGTGCCCGCCCCCACCCGCTCTCGAGCTCGGGGTGCCGGCCGAGATACGCGTCCACATCGTGGTCAGGAAGGAAAGCCAGGATCGCGAGCCCTGCACTCGCCACACCGAGGGGGAACCGCACTCCTTCGCTCAGGACGAAGGAGCGGATCGGGAACGAGCCTTCCTCGCGCAGCAGGCACACCGTCTCGTCCGCACGGCGCACCGAGAAGAACGCGCTCTCCTCGGTCTTGACGGCCAGTGAGCGCACGATGTCCCGTGCGAGCGCGGTCACGTCGTAGCGCGCCGCCGCCACGGACCCCATGAGGAACAGCTCAGGGCCGGGCATCCAGAGCGTGCTGTCCTCGTCTCGATCGACGAGCCCCTCGGCCCGCAGTGCGCTCAGGAGACGGTGCGCGGTCGAGCGGGACAGGTCGGCGGCGCGGGCGAGGTCGTGCAGGCTCGCGCCGTCCACGCCGGAAGACGTCACGAGGCGGAGGAGGCGTGCCGCTCGGGCGATCGCCTGTGCGCCGGGGACGGAACGGTCGGGGGATTCCATATTGTGGACGCTACCTCCGGATGTGACCACATCACAAGAACGGACTGCCCCCAGGCGCCGGGAGAGGGGGAAGCTGGAGACACGCACGCTTTCGAAGGAGCAGACGTGATCGACAAACAATGGGCGTCACCGGCCGAAGCCGTCTCCGACATCCCGGACGGCGCCTCGCTGGCCGTCGGCGGCTTCGGCCTGTCCGGCAATCCGATCGCCTTGATCGAGGCACTGCTGGCACAGGGGACGAAGGACCTCAGCGTCGTGAGCAACAACTGCGGCGTCGACGACTGGGGGCTCGGGGTCCTGCTGGCCGCGCAGCGCATCCGGAAGATGACGTCGTCCTATGTGGGGGAGAACAAGGAGTTCGAGCGCCAGTTCTTGAGCGGCGAGCTCGAACTCGAGCTCACGCCTCAAGGGACCCTGGCCGAGAAGCTGCGGGCAGGCGGCTCGGGCATCGCGGCCTTCTACACGCAGACCGGTGTGGGCACCCAGGTCGCGGAGGGCGGTCTGCCTCGTCGATACAACTCGGACGGCTCGATCGCCGTCGCCTCTCCCGTCAAGGACGTCCGCGCGTTCGACGTGGACGGCGTGCCCCAGGAGTTCGTCCTGGAAGAGGCCATCGTCACCGACTTCGCGCTCGTGCACGCGGCGCAAGGCGATCGCCACGGCAACCTCGTCTTCAACAAGGCCGCACGCAACTTCAATCCCCTCGCCGCGATGGCGGGCCGGATCTGCATCGCGCAGGTCGAACGACTCGTGGAGCCGGGCGAGCTCGACCCCGACAGCATCCACCTCCCCGGAGTCTTCGTGCATCGCATCGTCGAGGTCGGCACCGATATCCCCAAGCGCATCGAACGGCGGACCGTCGCCGTGGAAGGAGCCTGAGATGGCACTGTCGCGAGACAAGATGGCTGCCCGAGCCGCAGCCGAGCTCACGGACGGTGCCTACGTGAACCTCGGGATCGGTCTCCCCACGCTCGTGCCCAACCATGTGCCTGCCGGGACCACGGTCGTGCTGCAGTCGGAGAACGGCATCCTCGGCGTCGGGCCCTACCCCCGGGAAGAGGCCGCCGACCCCGACCTGATCAACGCCGGCAAGGAGACCGTCACGACCCTCCCGGGCGCCGCCTTCTTCGACTCGGCCACGAGCTTCGGCATGATCCGCGGCGGGAAGATCGACGCCGCCGTCCTCGGCGCCATGCAGGTGTCTGCCGCCGGTGATCTCGCGAACTGGATGATCCCGGGCAAGATGGTCAAGGGGCCGGGTGGCGCCATGGATCTCGTTCACGGCGCAGCGCGCGTCATCGTGCTCATGGAGCACGTCGCGAAGGACGGCTCGGCCAAGATCGTCGACGAATGCACGCTCCCGTTGACCGGTCGTGCGGTGGTCGATCGGATCATCACCGACCTGGCCGTGATCGACGTCACGGAGGAGGGGCTCGTCCTCGTCGAGACGGCGCCCGGCATCACCGTCGACGAGGTCGTCGACGCGACACAGCCCCCGCTCACCATCCACCCGGATCTCCTCGAGGGAAGGACCCCTGCACCATGAACGACACCGAGAACGACATCGTCATCGTCTCCGCGGCCCGTACGCCGCAGGGGCGGCTGAAGGGACAACTGGCCGCCTTCACGGCGCCGCAGCTCGGATCCTTCGCGATCCGTGGCGCGCTCGCGCAGGCTTCGGTCGATCCGGCCGACATCGACGCGGTGATCGTGGGGCAGGTGCTGGCCGCGGGCTCGGGGCAGAACGCGGCGCGCCAGGCGGCGATCGGCGCGGGCATCGGCTGGGATGTGCCGGCCCACTCGGTCAACAAGGTGTGTCTGTCCGGATTGACGGCCATCATCGACGCGGCGCGGATGATCGCCACGGGCGACGCGGACGTGGTCGTGGCAGCGGGGATGGAATCGATGACGCGGGCGCCGCACATGCTCATGGGCTCGCGCGACGGCTGGACGTACGGGAGCGTCGAGGTCCTCGACCACATGGCCTACGACGGTCTCACCGATGCGTACGACCGCGAGAGCATGGGCGCGTCCACGGAACGCCACAACGCCCGTTTCGAGCTCACCCGGGAGGCGCAGGATCGCGTCGCCGCGCTGTCGCACCAGCGCGCGGCCGCCGCGCAGGAAGCGGGAGTCTTCGATGCGGAGATCGTGACGGTGGAGGTGCCGCAGCGCCGGGGAGAGCCGCTGCGGGTCACGAAAGACGAGGGGGTCCGTCCCGACACCACGGTCGACACCCTGGCCGGACTGCGTGCCGCCTTCGCCGAGGGCGGTTCGATCACCGCGGGGAACTCGTCCCAGATCTCCGACGGCGCATCGGCCGTGATCGTCACCACGCGGCGCACGGCAGAGGCGAAGGGCTGGCCCGTCCTGGCCCGGGTGGGGGCGAGCGGTCAGACCGCCGGACCGGACAACTCGCTGCAGGCGCAGCCGGCGCGCGCGATCGAGCGCGCCTGTCAGAAGCAGGGCATCACGCCCGCGGATCTCGATGTCGTGGAGATCAATGAGGCCTTCGGCGCTGTCGTGGCACGCTCGCAGACCGAGCTCGGACTGGATGAGGGCATCGTGAACATCCACGGAGGGGGCATCGCGATCGGCCACCCGATCGGGGCCTCCGGTAACCGTCTCGTGGTCCATGCGGTGCACGAACTCGTGCGTCGAGGCGGAGGAACTGCTGCCGTCGGACTCTGCGGGGGAGGCGGTCAGGGCGAAGCGCTGATCCTCACACGCTGATGTGTCCGTCCAGGGCGCTCGGACTCAGCGCCGTGCGTCCTGGGCGTGGTCCTGCGTGTCGGCGAGCGCCTTCTGCGAACGGAACTGGAGCCGCTGGGCCTTCTTCGCCTTCTTGACCGACTGCGGCGAGTCGGCATCGACGAGCACACCGCGACGTTCACGGTTCATGTCGACGACGGCTCCGATCGCCAGAGCCATCGTGATGCCCCAGCTCAGCCACGACAGAAGGGCGCGCCAGGTGATGGGCTGTTCGCGGGTGCCGCGCAGCAGGGAGACACCCGCGGAGATCGCAGCGACGAGTCCGGTGCTGAAGAGGTAGCGCATCCCTTTACGCTACCCGTCCGCACCCCATGTCGCACCGAGCCTTGACAAGCCCTCCCGGATCCTGGCAGGGGAGTAGGTCGTGAAGGACAGGCGCAACGTCCGTGGATCCGGGGTGCCGGAGGAGAACGACGTGCCGGGGACGAACGCGACGTCCCGAGCCAGTGCTCTCCTGAGCGCTGTCGTGGCGTCGAAGCCCTCCGGGAGGCGGACCCAGACGAACATGCCGCCGTCCGGGCGAGTCCACGTGCTGCCCTCGGGCAGCACGGTCGGCAGCGCCTCGAGCATTGCGTCGCGTCGGGCGGCGTACGCGCCGCGGATCCGGTCGAGCGCGGGCTCACTGCGACCGGAGACGAGGTAGTGGGCGGCCGCCGCTTGATCGATGGTCGAGGTGTGCAGATCGGCTGCCTGCTTGGCGATCGTCACGGTCGAGCGGATGTCGGCCGTCGTGCGGATCCACCCGATTCGCAGGCCGGGAGCGATCACCTTCGAGAAGCTGCCGAGGCTGACGACGTGCTCGGGTGCGAGCTCGGCCAGCGAGGGGAGGGGCTCACCCGAATACCTCAGTTGGCGGTACGGCTCGTCTTCGATGATGCGGAATCCTCGGCTCCTCGCGATCTCCGCGATGCGTCTGCGGGCCTCGAGCCCGTGTGTTCGGCCCGTCGGATTCTGGAACGTGGGCACCGTGTAGAAGAACTTCGGGCCGTGCGTCGACGCCAGTCGTTCCAGCGCCTCGAGATCCAGGTCATCACCGTTCGCGGGAACGCCCACCACGTGCGCCCCCGCCAGCGCGAACGTCTGCAGGGCGGCGAGATAGCAGGGCTCCTCCACGAGGATCGTGTCTCCGGGGTCGAGCAGTGTCGTCGCGAGCAGTCCGAGTCCCTGCTGCGAACCCGTCGTGATGATCAGATCGGATGCGGCGGTGGGCAGTCCGTCGATCGAATAGCGCCGCGCGACCTCTTCCCGCAACCGCGGGTCGCCTTCCGACGTGGAGTACTGCAGCACACGGGGAGAGGCCAGGACGGCGTCGAACGCAGCACGGATGCCGTCCACGTCGAAGAGCTCGGGGGCGGGGAGACCCCCGGCGAACGAGATGACCTCCGGCCGCTCGGTGAGTGCGAGCAGGTCACGCACCGGGGAAGTCTTGGCCGTTCCGGCCCGCTGCGAGCGTGAGGGAAGCGGGACGGTCGCCGCGGCGACAGGGGCGGTGGTGGGCAACGGCATCCTCCTCGGGAGCGGCAGCGTGAGACGGGTGCCGCCCAGGATAGACCCTCCCTGCGCTGGCGGATTCCCGGGCTTTCCTCGTCCACATCCGCTATCCTGGGTGCGTCGCGGCTCGCCCGCGGCCGCACACACCGTGTATCTACCGGCCGCCGGCAATCCGGCGGACAGCGGCGGCACCCGACATCGCGTCATCGACGCGCGAGAGCCATGACACACGCACCCGCATCACCGAAATCCGCCCCGCAGAGCCCGAGCCTCCTCCGCATCGCGGGCCTCCCGTACTTCCTCATCGCCTTCATCGCACGTCTGCCCTTCGCGATGATGGTCGTCGGCGTGCTGACGGTCGTCGTCTCCGCGCGCGGATCCCTCTCGCTCGGAGGCCTGACGTCGGCTGCCGTCGGATTGGGCACAGCGTGCTTCGGGCCTCTGCTCGGCGCTGCCGCCGACCGATTCGGCCAGCGTGCGGTGCTGGTCATCCTCGCGCTGGCGAACGGCGCGATGCTCCTGCTCTTCACGTTCGTGGTCTACGGCACGGCCGCGGACGGCTTCGTACTGCTCGCCGCGGTCGGCATCGGTGCGACGGCGCCGCAGGTCGCTCCGCTCTCGCGCTCACGACTGGTCACGATCATCCGGGACCGGATGCCGGAGGCCCGACGTGATCGCACGGTGTCCGGCACGATGGCGTACGAGTCCGCCGCCGACGAGACCGTCTTCGTGTTCGGCCCGTTCCTGGTCGGCATCCTGGCGTCGGCGATCTCGCCGTGGGCGCCGCTGGTCGGTGCCGCCGTTCTCACCGTCGTGTTCGTCGGGGCGTTCGCCCTCCACCCGAGCGGCCGCCATGTCTCGCAGGACCGTGACGCCGACGGGAGAGCGCCCTCGGCCGTTTCGGAGCTGTTCCGCCCGCGGCTGCTGATCGTCGTCGTCGGTATCCTCGGCGTCGGGATGTTCTTCGGAGCCATGCTCACCTCGCTCACCTCGTTCATGGCGGATCGGGGTGCTCCGGAGCAGGCCGGCCTTCTCTACGGCGTGATGGGGATCGGCTCCGCCCTGCTCGCCCTGGGCGTGGCCTGGCTGCCGCCCGCGTTCTCGCTGCGCGCGCGCTGGCTGGTCTTCTCCGGAATCCTGTTCGTCGGCACGCTCCTGCTGAGCGTCGTCGATTCGCCGGGCGCGATGGTCCTGGCTCTCGCGATCATGGGCATCGGCATCGGCCCGACCCTCGTGACCCAGTACAGCTTCGGTGCCGCCCGCAGCCCGCTCGGTCGCTCCGCGACCGTCATGACGATGCTGGGCTCCGGCGTCGTCGTGGGGCAGTCCATCGGCGCAGCCGTCACCGGAGAGATCGCCGAGAGCATCGGCACCTCCGCCGCTCTCCTCCTGCCGATGGTCGCCGCTTTCATCACGCTCGCGGCCGGGGCCGCCAACTGGGTTCTCAGCGGTGAGCGGCGTCGTCTGTCCGTGACGGTCTGACACCGCGCGGCAGAGTCACGCCAACCTGGGTAAGTTGGACTCAACCCCCTGGTGTGAGGAGCCCCCTTGGCAGCTGCAGATTTCGTCGTCGTCGCCAACCGGCTGCCCGTCGATCGGGTGGAGGGGCCTGACGGCGAGGAGGTCTGGCGGACGTCGCCGGGAGGACTCGTTGCCGCTCTCGAGCCGATGATGCGCAACGTGCACGGTGCCTGGGTCGGCTGGGCCGGTCAGGCCGATGTCGAGTTGGCCCCGTTCGAAGCCGGTGGCATCGAACTGGTCCCGGTCCCGCTGAGCGCGCAGGAGGTCGCGGAGTACTACGAGGGCTTCGCGAACGACACGATCTGGCCGCTCTACCATGACGTGATCGCGCCCCCGCAGTATCACCGTGAATGGTGGGAGGCCTACGTCACCGTCAACCGTCGATTCGCGCAGGCGGCGGCGTCCGCGGTGGCCGAGGGCGGCACGGTCTGGGTGCACGACTACCAGCTGCAGCTCGTCCCGCAGATGGTGCGCGAGATCCGGCCCGACGTGACGATCGGGTACTTCCACCACATCCCCTTCCCCGCTCACGGGCTGTACGCGCAGCTGCCGTGGCGTGACCAGGTGCTCCGTGGGCTGCTCGGTGCCGACGTGATCGGGTTCCAACGCGCTCAGGACGCCACGTACTTCCTGACGGCCGTCCGCCGCCGGCTCCGCTACGAGGTGAAGGGGCCCAACGTCTCCGTCCCCGAAGGCGACGGCGTGCGGCCGGCTCTGGCCAAGGCCTTCCCGATCTCGATCGACACCGCGCCCTACCTCGAACTCGCGGGACGCGCGGACATCCGTGCCCGTGCAGCGGAGATCCGCGCCAGCCTCGGCAACCCGAAGCGCATCCTGCTCGGCGTCGACCGCCTCGATTACACCAAGGGCATTCGCCACCGCATCAAGGCCTACGGGGAGCTGCTCGCGGAAGGGCGTCTCAAGATCGAGGACGTGACGCTGGTCCAGGTCGCGAGCCCCAGCAGGGAGCGCGTGGACGCGTACGTGCACCTGCGAGACGAGATCGAGCTCGCGGTCAGCCGCATCAACGGCGACACCGATACGGTCGGGCACTCCGCGATCCGCTATCTGCACCAGGGATACCCGCGCGAAGAGATGGTCGCGCTCTACCTCGCGGCTGACGTGATGCTGGTCACCGCTCTCCGTGACGGCATGAACCTCGTGGCGAAGGAGTACGTCGCGACCCGTGTGGACGACCGCGGTGTGCTGGTGCTGAGCGAGTTCACCGGTGCGGCGGACGAGCTCCGACAGGCCGTGCGGGTCAATCCGCACGACATCGAGGGCCTCAAGGACGCGATCATGACCGCGGTGGAGATGTCTCCTGCCGACCAGGGACGGCGCATGAGATCGCTTCGCCGGCGTGTCCTGGACAACGACGTCAACGCCTGGTCCTCCTCGTTCCTGGCCGCGCTCGCCGAAGTGCGTGCGCGCTGATCGACCTCGCAATGGAGACACGGGGTACGCCCCGCGGATTGGAGAAGCTGTGACGCGCCCTTGGACCCCCGGAACCGCCGACGAAGACCTGAGCGCGCTGGCGGCGACGCCTCGGCTGGTCGTCGCCCTCGACTTCGACGGCACCGCATCACCCCTGGTGCCCGACCCGATGGCCGCGCGTGCGCTCCCCGAAGTCGCCGTCCAGGTCGAGCGACTCGCGGCGCTGCCCGACACGGTCGTCGCCTACGTCTCCGGACGCAGCATGCACGATCTGCGCGTGATCACCGAGCACACGGATGACTCCGCGATCGCACTGGCAGGCTCGCACGGTGCCCAGTACTGGTTCCCCGGCGATGACCCCGACGCCGTCCATGACGCCTTCGACGAGGACGGCACCCGGGAAGAGCTCTGGGCCGCCGCGAAGCCGATCATCGCGCGCTACGAGGGTGCCGAGTTCGAGCCGAAGACGTTCGGTATGGGTGTGCACACCCGACGCGCCGATCGCGAGACGGAGGAGCGCGTCTTCGCCGAGATCGATGCGCTGGTCGCCGAGCGCTTCCCGCACTGGCGCCGTCGGGCAGGACACCGTGTGCTGGAGTTCTCCTCGCGCACGGAGGGCAAGGACGCCGCGATGACCGCTTTGCGGGAGCGCTTCGACGCCACCGGCATCCTGTTCGCGGGCGACGACGTGACCGATGAGGACGCGATGCGTGTGCTGGGACCGGACGATCTCGGTGTGCGGGTGGGCCCGGGGGAGAGC
This sequence comes from Microbacterium sp. PI-1, assembly GCF_004337555.1. Classification (NCBI taxonomy): domain Bacteria; kingdom Bacillati; phylum Actinomycetota; class Actinomycetes; order Micrococcales; family Microbacteriaceae; genus Microbacterium; species Microbacterium sp. PI-1. The sequence continues at coordinate 85,919 of NZ_SJYZ01000001.1, forward strand.
GCTGCGACCCTGCGTGTGGACACTCCACAACAGATCGCCGAGCTTCTGGAGGCGTTGGCGGACGAACGCACCGCCGCGCGGCAATAGACTTCCGTCATGTCCTCGCATGATCCTGCAAGCAGCGCGCCCATCGACATCAAGCCCCGCAGCCGCGTCGTCACCGACGGCATCGAGGCCACGACCTCCCGCGGCATGCTCCGTGCCGTCGGCATGGGGGACGCGGACTGGGACAAGCCGCAGATCGGCATCGCCTCGAGCTGGAACGAGATCACACCCTGCAACCTGAGCCTCGACAGGCTCGCACAGGGAGCGAAGGAAGGCGTGCACTCCGGCGGCGGGTACCCGCTGCAGTTCGGCACGATCTCCGTCTCGGACGGCATCTCGATGGGCCACGAGGGCATGCACTTCTCGCTCGTGTCCCGCGAGGTCATCGCCGACTCGGTCGAGACGGTCATGATGGCGGAGCGTCTGGACGGCTCCGTCCTGCTCGCCGGCTGCGACAAGTCGATCCCGGGCATGCTCATGGCCAGTGCACGCCTCGACCTCTCCAGTGTCTTCCTCTATGCCGGTTCGATCGCCCCGGGGTGGGTCAAGCTCTCCGACGGCACCGAGAAGGACGTCACGATCATCGACTCGTTCGAAGCAGTCGGTGCGTGCCGTGCCGGTCTCATGAGCGAAGAGGACCTCAAGCGCATCGAGTGCGCGATCGCTCCCGGTGAAGGAGCCTGCGGTGGCATGTACACCGCGAACACGATGGCCTCGGTCGCCGAAGCCCTCGGTCTCAGCCTGCCCGGATCCGCCGCGCCGCCCGCCGCGGACCGCCGTCGCGATTACTTCGCGCACCGCTCGGGCGAGGCCGTCGTCAACCTGCTCCGCCAGGGCATCACGACCCGCGACATCCTGACCAAGGAGTCGTTCGAGAACGCGATCGCGCTGGCGATGGCTCTCGGCGGTTCCACCAACGTCGTGCTCCACCTCCTCGCGATCGCCCGCGAGGCCGACGTCGAGCTGAGCCTGCACGACTTCAACCGCATCGGGGACAAGGTCCCGCACGTCGCCGACATGAAGCCGTTCGGCAAGTACGTCATGAACGACGTCGACCGTCACGGCGGCATTCCGGTGATCATGAAGGCGATGCTCGATGAGGGGCTGCTGCACGGCGACGCTCTCACCGTCACCGGCAAGACGCTGGCCGAGAACCTCGCGGACCTCGACCCCATGCCGATCGACGGCGAGGTCATCCACACGTTCGACAACCCGATCCACGCGACCGGCGGCCTGACGATCCTGCACGGCTCGCTCGCACCGGAGGGCGCTGTCGTGAAGACCGCGGGCTTCGACGCCGCGGTGTTCGAGGGGCCCGCCCGTGTGTTCGAGCGCGAGCGCGCCGCCATGGATGCGGTCGCCGACGGGGAGATCGAGCCCGGCACCGTCATCGTCATCCGCTACGAAGGCCCCAAGGGCGGACCGGGGATGCGGGAGATGCTCGCCATCACGGCGGCCATCAAGGGCGCGGGGCTCGGAAAAGATGTACTACTCTTGACGGACGGACGATTCTCAGGCGGCACAACCGGCCTGTGCATCGGCCACATAGCACCCGAAGCGGTGGACGCAGGTCCTATCGCCTTCGTGCGCGATGGTGATCTGATACGGGTCGATATCGCAGCTCGCACTCTCGATCTACTCGTCGATGACGCAGAGCTCGCCTCCCGCCGTTCCGGCTGGGAGCCGCTTCCCCCGCGCTACACCCGAGGCGTTCTTGCCAAGTACTCGCGCCTCGTGCGGTCCGCCGCCGAGGGAGCGACGACCGGCTGACCCGGACGCTCCGGCATCCGGCGTCCTCCAGAGATCATCAGAAGGAAACTCATGACTGCTGATTCCGCCCCGGCCGTGCCGAGGCCGCCCGCTCGTCCAACGTCTGCGCCGGAGATCACCGGTGCCGAGGCCGTGGTGCGCTCGCTCGAGCTGCTCGGTGTCACCGACGTGTTCGGGCTTCCGGGAGGAGCGATCCTCCCGGTCTACGACCCGCTCATGGACGCCTCCGAGCTCCGCCACATCCTGGTGCGGCATGAGCAGGGCGCCGGTCACGCCGCCGAGGGCTATGCCTCGGCCTCCGGGAAGGTGGGCGTGTGCATCGCGACGTCCGGTCCCGGAGCGACGAACCTGGTCACGGCGATCGCCGACGCCTACATGGACTCGGTGCCGCTGCTGGCCATCACCGGTCAGGTGTTCTCGACCTTGATGGGAACCGACGCGTTCCAGGAGGCCGACATCGTGGGCATCACGATGCCGATCACGAAGCACTCCTTCCTGGTGAAGGACGCCGCCGACATCCCGGGTGCGATCGCCGCGGCCTACGAGATCGCGGGCACCGGTCGTCCCGGACCCGTCCTCGTCGACATCACGAAGGATGCGCAGCAGGCCACGGCACCGTTCGTGTGGCCGCCCAAGATCGACCTCCCCGGCTACCGCCCGGTCACCAAGGCGCACGGCAAGCAGATCCAAGCGGCTGCGAGCCTCCTCGCCGAGGCCAAGAAGCCCGTCCTGTACGTCGGCGGCGGCGTGATCCGCGGCCGGGCGGCAGCCGAGCTGCTCGAGCTCGCGGAGTCCACGGGCGCTCCGGTCGTCACCACGCTGATGGCGCGCGGCGCGTTCCCCGACTCGCACCCGCAGCACCTCGGGATGCCGGGCATGCACGGCACGGTTCCCGCTGTGCTGGCGCTGCAGGAGGCCGATCTCCTGGTGTCCCTCGGTGCACGGTTCGACGATCGCGTGACGGGCAAGGCTGCGCTCTTCGCCCCCAACGCCAAGGTCGTGCACGTCGACATCGATCCCGCGGAGATCTCCAAGATCCGAACCGCCGACGTGCCGATCGTCGGTGATGTGCGCGATGTGCTCACCGATCTCGACACAGCTTTCCGCGGAGCGACCGCGGGCGTGAAGCCCGACATCGCGGAGTGGTGGTCATACCTCGACGGCCTGCGCACCGAGTTCCCGCTCGGCTACGCTCCGACGACCGACGGGCTCCTGGCCCCGCAGCACATCATCCAGCGGATCGGTGAGCTCACGGGACCCGAGGGCATCTACGCGTCCGGCGTCGGACAGCACCAGATGTGGGCCGCGCAGTTCATCAAGTACGAGCGCCCGAACGCCTGGCTGAATTCCGGCGGTGCCGGGACGATGGGCTACTCGGTCCCCGCGGCGATGGGCGCGAAGGTCGCCGAACCCGACCGCGCCGTCTGGGCGATCGACGGTGACGGCTGCTTCCAGATGACCAACCAGGAACTCGCGACCTGCGCGATCAACAACATCCCGATCAAGGTCGCGATCATCAACAACTCCTCGCTGGGCATGGTCCGCCAGTGGCAGACGCTGTTCTACGACGGTCGCCACTCCAACACCGACCTCAACACCGGGCACGGCACGATCCGCATCCCCGACTTCGTGAAGCTCGCCGAGGCCTACGGCTGCCTCGCGATCCGCGTGGAGAAGGAAGAAGAGGTGGATGCCGCCATCCAGCTCGCGCTCGAGACGAACGACCGCCCCGTGGTGATCGACTTCGTCGTGAGCGCCGACTCGATGGTGTGGCCAATGGTCCCCCAGGGAGTCAGCAACAGCTATGTCCAGTACGCCCGCGAGCACGCGCCCGCATTCGACGAGGAGGACTGAGCCATGTCGACCCACGTGCTGAGCCTGCTGGTGGAGAACACCCCCGGTCTTCTCACCCGTGTCGCGGGGCTCTTCGCCCGCCGCGGCTTCAACATCGACTCCCTCGCCGTCGGCGTGACCGAGGTCCCCGGGATCTCGCGCATCACGGTGGTCGTCGACGTCGATGAGCTCCCGCTCGAACAGGTCACGAAGCAGCTCAACAAGCTGATCAACGTGATCAAGATCGTCGAGCTCGACTTCGCCACGTCCGTGCAGCGCGAGCACATGCTCGTGAAGGTGCGCACCGACAACGCCACCCGGTCGAACGTGATCGAGGTCGTGAACCTCTTCCGTGCGTCCGTCGTCGACTACGCTTCCGATGCCCTCGTGATCGAGGTCACCGGCGACAAGGGCAAGGTCGACGCGATGCTTCGCGCGCTCGAGCCCTTCGGGATCAAGGAGATCGCCCAGTCCGGTCTTCTCGCCATCGGCCGAGGCGGCAAGAGCATCACCGAACGCGTCCTGCGCGGCTGACCTTCCAGACCATCACACCTACCTGCCCCGCCGTCCTCGGACGTGCAGGGCGTGCACCACTGTCACGAACAAGGAGAAACACAAAGTGAGCACCGAGATCTTCTACGACGCCGACGCCGACCTGTCCCTGATCCAGGGTAAGAAGGTCGCCATCGTCGGCTATGGCTCGCAGGGCCACGCGCATGCGCAGAACCTGCGCGACTCGGGCGTCGAGGTCGCCATCGCTCTCAAGGAGGGCTCCAAGTCCGCTGCGAAGGCCGAAGAGGCGGGCTTCCCGGTCAAGACCGTCGCGGAGGCCACCGAGTGGGCCGACGTCATCATGATCCTCGCGCCGGACCAGCACCAGCGCATCATCTACAGCGAGTCGATCGCGCCGAACCTCACCGCCGGCAAGACGCTCGCCTTCGCCCACGGCTTCAACATCCGCTTCGGCTACATCGACGCGCCCGAGGGCGTCGACGTGATCCTCGTGGCGCCGAAGGCTCCGGGCCACACGGTTCGTCGCGAGTTCGTCGCCGGCCGGGGCATCCCGGACATCATCGCGGTCGAGCGCGACGCATCGGGTCACGCCTGGGACCTCGCCCTCTCCTACGCGAAGGCCATCGGTGGCACCCGCGCCGGCGTCATCAAGACGACCTTCACCGAAGAGACCGAGACCGACCTGTTCGGCGAGCAGGCCGTGCTCTGCGGTGGCGTGAGCCACCTCGTGCAGGCGGGCTTCGAAACGCTCACCGAGGCGGGCTACCAGCCGCAGATCGCGTACTTCGAGGTGTTGCACGAGCTCAAGCTCATCGTGGACCTGATGTGGGAGGGCGGCATCGCCAAGCAGCGCTGGTCGATCTCCGACACCGCCGAGTTCGGTGACTACGTCTCGGGCCCGCGTGTGATCGACGAGCGCGTCAAGGAGAGCATGAAGGGCGTCCTCGCGGACATCCAGTCCGGCGCCTTCGCGAAGCGCTTCATCGATGACCAGGACAACGGGGCGGAGGAGTTCCTGGCACTGCGTGCCAAGGAGGAGCAGCACCCGATCGAGGTCACCGGCAAGGAACTGCGTTCGCTCTTCGCCTGGAAGCAGCAGGACGAGGACTACGTCGACGGCAGCGCGGCACGCTGATTCGATTCTCGAAAGAACGGGCGTCCCTCCGGGGGCGCCCGTTCTTTGTGTGGTCTGCGCCAAATCACGCCAGACATCGGATGTCTGTGTCAGGATGGGAGCCATGCGACAGGAATGGTTTGACCGGGCCCGGTTCGGGATGTTCGTCCACTTCGGCCTCTACAGCGGGGCAGCCCGTCATGAATGGGTGCAGAACTACGAGCGTTTGACGGACGAGGACTACCGTCCGTACTTCGAGCACTTCGATCCGGATCTCTTCGACGCCGCAGCCCTCGCACGCACCGCGAAGGAGGCGGGCATGGGCTATGTCGTCCTCACGACGAAGCACCATGACGGCTTCTGCCTGTGGGATTCGAAGCTCACCGACTTCACTTCCGTGGTGAACGTCGGACGCGACCTCGTGCGTGAGTACGTCGAAGCGTTGCGCGCGGAGGGGATCAAGGTCGGCCTGTACCACTCGGTCATCGACTGGCATCACCCCGACTTCACCGTCGACTGGAACCATCCGCGCCGCGACGACGAGAACGCCCACGAACTCAACGTCGGGCGTGACATGGCCCGATACCGCGCCTACCTCCACGGTCAGGTGCGAGAGCTCCTGACGGAGTACGGGGAGATCGATTACCTCTTCTTCGACTTCACCTACCCCGAGAGCAAGGAGGGGTGGGCGGGCAAAGGGCCCGAGGACTGGGATGCGACCACCCTGCTCGCGCTGTGCCGGGAGCTCCAGCCCGACATGCTGGTCAACGATCGGCTCGGGATCCCCGCCGACTTCGTCACGCCGGAGCAGTATCAGCCCACCGCACCGATCGTGCGCGACGGTGTACCGCTGACCTGGGAGGCATGTCAGACGCTCAACGGCTCCTGGGGTTATCACCGGGACAACATGGACCAGAAGTCCGCCACGCTGCTCGTGCAGATGCTCGTCGACTCGGTGTCGATGGGCGGGAACATGCTGCTCAACATCGGCCCTGACGGTCGTGGTGCGATCGCGCCCCGGGATGCCCGCACCCTGGCGGAGATCGGCGAGTGGATGCGTCTGCACCGTGATGCCGTGATCGGGGCCGGGCATGCGCCGCTCACCCCGCCACGCGAGGGCGTCTACACCCGGCGCGGGAACAAGCTCTACCTGAGCCTGTTCAGCTGGCCGATGGGCTTCGTGCACCTTCCGGAGCTCGCCGGAAAGGTCTCCTACGCGCGGCTGCTGAACGACGGATCCTGGCTGCAGACCAGTGTGTCCGACCCGGACCGTCAGGCTGATCTGATGACGCCCGCGGGGGAGGCGGAGGGGACGCTCACCGTGCATCTGCCGGTGCGGCGTCCCGAGGTGCTGGTGCCGGTCGTCGAGCTGACGCTCATCGACGAATGATCCACACGGTGGCGACGGCTCAGGCCGTCGTCACCGGTATCTCCATGCCTTCGAGCGCAAGGCGTGCGGCGCCGTGGAGGATCGCGTCGGCGCCGGTCGTCGCCGCCTCGATGCGCAGTCGCTGGGTCGCGAGGGGGTGGCATGCCTCGTAGACGCGGCTGCGGACGGCGGCGATGAACGGTTCCGAGGCGCTCATGCTGCCGGTCAGGAACACCGCGTGCGGGTTGAAGAAGTTCACCACGCCTGACAGCGCCTGGCCGAGATGGGTTCCCGCCGTGCGGACCAGGGTGGTCGCGAGGGGGTCGGCGTCGCGCGCCAGGCTCAGCACGTCGGTCGTGGTGCGGACCACCTCGTTGCCGCGCTCGCGCATCTGGCGCACGAGGCTCGCCCCACTGGCCACCGTCTCGAGGCAGCCGGTGTTGCCGCAGGAGCACGGGATGTCGCCGCTGCCGTCGATCCGCGTGTGGGTGATGTCTCCTGCCGCGGCCGTCGCCCCGCGGTGCACGTGTCCATCGACGATGATGCCGCTTCCGATGGCGGTGCCGGCCTTCACCGTGATGCTGTGCCCGGTGTGCCCGAAGCGTTCGCGATGCTCGCCGAGTGCGGCGAGGTTGGCGTCGTTGTCGACCGCGACCGGCACGCCGTAGCGCGTCGCGAGATGGGTGCCGACACGGAAGCCCGGCCATCCCGGCATGCGCGACGGCTGGTCGACCGTGCCGGTGGCGATGTCGACGGGACCGGGCAGGCTGATGCCGATCGCGTGGACCCGCGACTCGGAGGCGAGTTGGTCGAAGACCTCGCCGATGCGGTCGAGCGTGGCTTCCGGCCCCTCGGTCACATCGACTGTGATCGAGCGACTGTCCAGGAGAGCACCGCTGAGGGAGTGCCTGCCGATACGCGCGTGGCCGCCGCCGAGGTCGGCGGTGAGCACGACACCGTCCGCGGAGATCTGCAGCACCCGCGGGCGGCGTCCACCTCGTGACGTGCCGTCGCCGGCCTCGCGCAGCACGCCGGCGTCGAGCAGGGACTGCACGCGGAGGCCCACGGTCGAGGCGGCCACGCCGAGTGCGGCGGCGAGCTCGGTGCGGGAGCGTGCCTCGCCGCGGGCGACGAGGTCGAGGATGCGGCGGGTGTGCGGGTCGTCGACGGCGGTGTCAGCGGGGTTTGGCATGGGAGCACTTTCCTGGTCGGAGCATTCGTCAGCGTAGTAGGGGATGGTCATGTTTCCCGGGAGTTACGAATTATCAAGCTCCGATAAACATCGGATGTTCAGCTTGCGGCCTCTTGCGAAGTGTGAAACGGTAACTTCATACGAAATCCTACTAGGTTGTTTCGACCCGCGAAGCAACTAGTTCCCTTCCAGGAGGCATTCAATGAAGAAGTTGCGTGTAGGGGCTGTCGTCGCCGTCACCGGCGTCGCAGTCGCGATGACCGGCTGCGCGAGCAGCAGCGGCAACGGTGGTTCCGCCGACGGCGACACGATCGTCGTCGACATGTGGGCAGGCAGCGAGTCCGACGTGGATGCCCTCGAGGCGCAGGTCGCATTCGCCCAGGAGCAGAACCCCGACATCAAGATCAAGCTGCAGACCTCGCCGTGGAGCGACTTCTTCACGAAGCTGACCACGAACATGGCCAGCGGCAACATGGCCTGCGTCACCGGTATGAGCGGCGCGCAGCTCGGTGGCTACACCGGTGCCTTCCGTGAGCTGAGCGACGCGGACCTCAAGACGGCCGGCATCGATTGGGCGGACTTCAACCCGAGCGCCGACGGCATCCTCAGCTTCGAAGGCAAGGTCTACGGCGTGCCGTTCGACGTGGCCACGATGCTCGTCTACTACAACCAGGACATGCTCACCGCTGCCGGCGCAGCGACGCCGGAGATCGGGTGGACGTTCGACGACTTCGACGCCATCGCCGCCGACGCGACGAAGGACGGCAAGTACGGCTTCGGCATGGGCATGGGCGGATACCAGTGGATGTCGATGCCGATCGCGTACTCCGCGACGCAGCCGGCCTCCGAGGACGGCACCCTGCACATCGACGACGAGGCGTTCGTCGACGCGTCCACGTGGTACGCCGAGCTCGTGACGGAGAAGAAGGTCGCCGCCCCCGTGGCATCCGCCTCCGACACCGGCTGGGGCGAGAACCAGTACACGGGTGGCAACGCCGCCATGGCGGTCGACGGCACGTGGAACGCCGTCAGCTACCTGAACAACGAGTCCGGCTTCGCGGCCGGTATGGTCCCGCTGCCCGCTGGTGTCGACGGCAACCCCGGCCCGATCCTCGGCTCCGGCTACGGCATCTCGGCGAACTGCGAGAACCCGGAGGCGGCGCTCAAGGTCATGGGCTCGCTGCTCGGCGAGGACGCTCAGGACTACATCGCGTCGTCCGGCCGCTCGTACCCGGCACGCACGTCGTCGCAGCCGCTGTACTTCGAGTCCATCGATGAGGAGTACCGCGAGCAGGTGCAGTCGGTCTTCGAGGCGGCCTTCGGTGACACCGTCCCGCTGTACATGACCAAGAACTGGCAGAAGCTCGACAGCTACATCCAGCCCAACCTCGTCAGCGTCTACAACGGCCAGATGACGATGGACGAGCTGCTGTCGAACGCCCAGGCCCAGTTCGGCGAGTGATCCGGCTTCGGCCGTCAGTGGTGACAAAGAAAGAAATATGAGATGACGATCACGACGAGACGTCGACGATCGCTCGCCAAGGTCGAGGCCGGTCAGGCGCTGGGGTTCGCAAGCCCCGCCCTGATCGGGCTCGCCCTGTTCACGATCGTGCCCGTGGGCCTTTCGATCGTGATGAGCGTCTTCGACTGGCCGACCTTCGGCGAGCGGAACTTCAACGGGGTGGACAACTACGTCAAGCTGTTCACCAGCAGCCCGGACTTCTGGCCTGCGCTGCGCAACTCGGCGGTGTACACGCTGCTGTACGTGCCGTTGAGTGTCGCTCTCTCGCTCGTGCTCGCTCTCGGCCTCGGGTCGCGGATCCGCGGGCGAGGTGCCCTGCGCGTCCTCTTCTTCATCCCGGTCGTGACCCCGATGGTCGCGAACGTGCTGGTGTGGAAGATGATGCTGCAGCCACAGGGGCTCTTCAACGGCCTCTCGCAGACGTGGTTCGGCATCGAGCTGCCGAACTTCCTGGCCGACCCGTCGTGGGCGATGATCATGGTCGTCGTGATGAGCGTCTGGCAGGGGCTCGGCTACAACATGCTGATCTTCTCGGCCGCACTCGAGCAGCTCCCCGAGAGCGTGCTGGAGGCGGCGAGCATCGACGGCGCCCGAGGACTCCGACGGGTGTGGAGCATCATCATCCCGATGATCTCGCCCTCGATCTTCTTCGCCACCATCATGACGATGATCACGTCCCTGCAGGTGTTCGTACAGCCGCAGATGCTCACCGGCGGCGGCCCCGGCAACGCCACCAAGCCGCTCGTCATGTACATCTGGGAGCAGGGATTCACCTTCGGCGACCTCGGCCTCGCCGCCGCGGCAGCCTGGATCCTCTTCGCGATCATCATCGCGATCACCGGTCTCCAGTTCGCCGCGCAGAAGAAGTGGGTGCACTATGAGCACTGAGACCCTCGTCCGCCCGACAAGCCGCGCCGGCCGCTCGGACCGCGAGCGCGCACGGGGTGCCGCGACCACACCGGCGTCGCGTGTGCGGCTGATCCTCGCGCACGTCGCGATCTACGTCGCAGCGCTGATCTTCATCTCCCCGCTCGTCTACGCGTTCTTCTCGGCGCTCAAGCCGAATTCGGAGATGTTCTCCATGCCGCCGACCCTGGTCGGGTCGGAGCTTCGCTGGAGCAACTTCGTCGACGTCTTCGCCTACGGCCCGTTCCTCACCTACATCATGAACTCGTTCATCGTCGCGATCCTCGGCACGCTCGTCGTGCTGATCGTGTCGACCACGGCCGGGTACGCCTTCGGGCGGTTGCGCTGGAAGGGACGGGACGCCGTCTTCGTGCTGTTCCTCGCGACGCTCATGGTGCCCGCCGAGGTGCTCGTGATCCCGATGTTCCAGGTGATGCAGTGGTTCAACTGGGTCGACACCTATCAGGCGCTCGTGCTCCCGTTCGCGTTCGGTGCGTTCGGCACGTTCCTGATGCGGCAGTTCTTCCGCGGCATCCCGTATGAGCTGGAGGAGGCCGCGCGCGTCGACGGCGCCGGGCCCGTGCGCTCGTTCCTGCAGATCATCCTGCCGCTGTCGAAGTCGGCGGTCGCGGTGCTCGCCGTGTTCACCTTCCTGTCCTTCTGGAACAGTTACCTGTGGCCGCTCATCGTGACGGTCGACTACAACGCGCACGGCACCCTCCCCGTGGGTCTCGCGAGCTTCGCCGGACTCACCGGGACGCGCTGGGACCTGCAGATGGCTGCGGCGATCATCTCGATGGTGCCGACGACGATTCTCGTGATCGTGCTGCAGAAGCACCTGGTCAAGGGCATCGCGATGGCAGGACTGGGCGGCCGCTGAGCATGATCGGTCAGGAACAGGGGACCACCATGCCCGTCACGCGTTCGAGCCCATCCGGCTCGGGAGTCGTCGGTATCGACATCGGAGGCACCAAGATCGCTGCGCTCCTCGTGAGCAGCGAGGGGACGGTGCTGGCACGGGGGAGCGTCGGCGCCCCCGCAGCGCAGGGCGGTGCGGCGATGGCCGATGCAGCCGCGGGTCTCGCCGCCTCTCTCGCCGCCGAGGCCGGTGTCTCGCTCGCGGCGGCCGGTGTCGGCGCTGCCGGCGTCATCGACCACGAGAGCGGCACGATCCGCGCAGCCTCGGCGACCTTCGTCGGGTGGGCGGGCTTCCCGCTCGCCGAGGAGCTGGAAAAGCGACTGGGGGTGCCGGTGCGTGTGGAGAACGACGTCAACGCGTTCCTCCTGGGCGAAGCCGCCGCCGCCGGCCGCGAGGACCGCGACGTGCTGGGCGTGATGCTCGGCACCGGGGTCGGAGGCGCGCTCCTCATCGACGGTGAGCTCCACCACGGACCGCACGGTGCCGCGGGGGAGATCGGGCACACACCCGGCTACAGCGAGCTGGTCTGCACCTGCGGGCAGGTCGGGCACCTCGAGACACTGGCGTCCGGTACGTCGATCGCGATGCGGTACCAGGAGCGCACCGGCGACATCGTCCGCGACGCGAGAGTCGTCGCGGATCGCGCACGAGCGGGTGATGTGCAGGCGATCGCGGTGTTCGACGCCGCCGGCCGCGCACTCGCCCTCGCCTGCGCCAGCGCAGCGACGATCCTCGACCTGCCGTGCGCCATCGTCGGAGGAGGCGTGACGTCGGCCTGGGATCTTCTGGAGCCCGCGATCACGCGTACTCTGCACACGGATTCCCCGGTGTCCGGGATCCCTCTGCGCATCGTCCCCGCCGTCCTCGGTTCCGATGCCGTCGCTCTCGGCGCCATCGAGACCGCCCGCCGGGCTCTGGTCCCGGCGGGAGCACACTGAGCCCGACCTCCCGCACCGACAAGGAGCACATCACGTGACCGTACGTCCCGAAGCCCACGAGATCTGGATGGGTCCGCTTCCGACCGTCGCCGACGGGGGGCTCGCGCAGCCCCGGATCGGTATCGCCGGGATCTCCATCGAGTCGAGCACGTTCTCCCCGCACATCTCGGGCGACGAAGCCTTCACGGTTCGCACCGGTGAGGCTCTGCGCAGCTACTACCCGTTCCTCGACGACGGGCGCGAGCTCGCTGCGGCCGCCGAGTGGGTGCCCCTCACTCATGGTCGCTCGCTGCCCGGTGGTGCCGTCGCGCCCGAGACCTACCGTCGGATGAAGGACGCCATCGTCGAGGGCATCCGCGAGCAGGGCCCCTTCGACGGCTTCTTCTTCGACATCCACGGAGCGATGAGCGTCGTCGGGCTCGACGACGCCGAAGGCGACCTCGCGCTCGCGGTGCGGGCGGCACTGGGGCCGGACACGCTGGTCTCGACATCGATGGATCTGCACGGCAACGTCTCCGAGGTGCTGCGCGACGCGGTCGACCTGCTCACGTGCTACCGGATGGCACCGCACGAGGACTGGATGAACACCAAGGAACGGGCGGTGTGGAACCTCCTCGCCCGGCTGCGGGGGCCGCACGGCGCCGACCCGCTGGGCCGTCGGCCGTTCGTGGCGTGGGTGCCGGTCCCGGTCCTGCTCCCCGGCGAGAAGACCAGCACCCGGCTCGAGCCCGCACGCAGCATCTACGCCGAGCTGCCCGAGATCGAGGCGCTTCCGGGCGTCGTCGATGCCTCGGTCTGGATCGGTTACGCCTGGGCCGACGAATCCCGTTGTCAGGCGTACGTCGTGGTCACCGGCGACGATCGGGAGCTGATCGCGCGTGAGGCTGAGCGGGTGGCCCGCATGTTCTGGGAGGCTCGCGAGGACTTCGTGTTCGTCGCTGAGACGGGCACGCTCGATGAGGCGCTCGAGAAGGCGCTCGCGCCGGGCGCGCCCCACCCCTACCTGATCTCGGACTCGGGTGACAATCCGACGGCGGGCGGGGCGGGCGATGTGACGTGGACCCTTGCACACCTGCTCGCGCATTCCGAACTCACCGGAACCGACCGCACGACCCTGGTGGCGTCGATCTTCGATCCCGAGGCGGTCGCGCAGGCGGTCGACGCGGGCGTCGGGGCGACGATCACGATCGTGGCGGGTGCCCGGGTCGACGATGGCCCGCACGGCCCCGTGACGATCACCGGGACCGTCTTCTCGATCACCGACGGAGATCCGGACGCAGGCACGCAGGTCGTGATCGCGGCGGGTGGACTCCACGCCATCATCACGGAGCGTCGCAAGCCGTTCCATCACCTCTCCGACTTCCGGGTGCTGGGCCTCGAGCCGACGACCGCGGACATCGTGGTGGTGAAGATCGGCTATCTCGAACCCGAGCTGTACGAACTCGCCGCGGGCTGGACTCTCGCGTTGACCCCCGGGGGTGTCGACCAGGACCTCCTCCGTCTCGGTCACCACCGTCTACGCCCCGGTGTCTACCCCTTCGACCCCGAGGGAAACCCCGACCTGAAAGCCGTGGTCGTCCGCCGCGGCGCCGCAGAGGAGCCGACCGCATGATGAACTTCGAGAAGCGCACCGGGCCGGACCTCGGCGCGGATGCTCCGACGTACCCGACGCAGAGCGTGCCCGACTGGTACCGCGACGCCAAGCTCGGCTTCTTCGTGCACTGGGGGCTCTACTCGGTGCCGGCGTGGGCCGTGCAGCACGGCGAGGGCGTGAACATCCCGACCGAGGACGCGTACGCCTGGCATCAGTACGCCGAGTGGTACGGCAACACCGTGCGGATCGCGGGGAGCCCGACCTGGGAGCGTCATCAGCAGCTGTTCGGGCCGGGGACCTCCTACGAGGACCTCGCCGATCGGTGGGACGCCGAGGCGTTCGACGCGGATGCCTTCGTCGGCGAGCTTGTCGGCGCCGGGGCCAGGTACATCATCCCGACCACGAAGCACCACGAGGGCTTCTGTCTGTGGGGCACCGAGACCACCGGCTTCAACGCGGTCGCGCGCGGGCCGCGCCGTGACCTGATCTCCGAGTTCCACGATGCCACCCGGCGCGCGGGCGCGAAGTTCGGCGTGTACTACTCGGGCGCGCTCGACTGGCATGTGAGCGACTTCCCGCCGATCGAGTCCGACACCGATCTGTTCCGTTTCCGCCGCAACGACGCCCATTTCGCGCGGTACTCGGCAGCTCAGCTCGACGAGTTGGTCACGCGCTTCTCGCCCGACGTGCTGTGGAACGACATCGAGTGGCCCGACGGCGGCAAGGGGCGCGACGAGTATGCGGTCGCCGCGCTGCTGGAGCGATACTTCGAGGCCGTCCCGGACGGCGTCGTCAACGACCGGTGGGGCGTGCCGTATCACGGCTTCCTCACGCGGGAGTACACGGACATCCCGGAGATCATCCCGGAGCCGTGGGAGTCGACTCGAGGCCTGGGCTACTCCTTCGGGTTCAACCAGGCCGAGGATGAGCGTCATTCGCTGTCGGGAGCCGCCTTGATCCGGCTGCTCGTCGACGTCGTCGCCAAGAACGGCAACCTGCTGATCAACGTGGGTCCCGCGGCCGACGGATCGATCCCGGAACTTCAGCGGCGCGCGATGCGCGAGCTGGGCGCGTGGCTCGAGACGAACGGCGAGGCGATCTACGGCACCCGTCCGTGGGTTCGAATGGGCGAGCGGACCGGAGCGCCGCGGCGGTACACGACCACGGGCGCGACCGTGCATGTGCATGCGCTCGATCCGAGCGTCGGCACGCTGGAGCTGCCCGCGGAGCTCCTGGGCTCCGACCTGCGTTGGGCGGACGGTTCCGTCGCCGAGCGATCCACGGACGACCGCACGGTCGCTGTGATCCCGGCCGGTCTGCGCGAGGAAGCTGTCGCCGTCCTGTCCGCTGGCTGAGACGGACCGGATCGCGACCACGCGAGGGCCCTCCCGGTATCGATCCGGGAGTGCCCTCGCTGTGTGCACCGGGTGTCAGGGCCGGGTGAGCTCCTCGAGGACTTCGATCACGTGGCGGTACGGTCGGCCGGTGGCGCGCGTCATCCCGATCTCGCAGGTGCGGTTCGCCGACACGAACGCGTCGAAGTCGCCGCGGGTGCTCTCGGCTTCGGCGATCTCCGCGGACTCCTGGGCGGTCGCACTGGCCGTGAGCTCCGGGTGCAGCATGCCGCGGTCGCCCGCGAAGGCGCAGCAGCCCCATCCCTCGGGGACGAACACGTCGTCAGCGACGGCCGCGGCGATCGCGGTCAATGCTCCGGTCGCGCCGAGCGCGGTCGTGGAACAAGTCGGATGCACGGCCACCGTGGGGAGCTTGGCCGGCACGGAGATCTTCGGCAGCACCTCGCGTGCCACGAACGTCGTGGCGTCCTCGATCCGCAGGCCTGCGTAGCGCGGGTTCTTCGCGACCGACTGCGCGAGCATCACGTCCAGGCCCTCTGTGCACGACGCCGCGTCGCACACCACCGGAAGCTCCCCGTGCCTGCTGGCTTCCCACAGCGACTCCAGCACCCGGTCCGACATCAGGGCGTAACCGTCCAGGTGACCCTTCGACTTCCACGGCGTGCCGCAGCACAGGCCTCCGTTCTCCTCGGGGATCACGACGGCGATACCCGCACGGTCCAGCAGGGTCCGGAGTGCGTCTCGAGAGCCCTCGCCGTCGCCTTCCGCGCCGAACATCGTCCCGATGCAGGCACCGAAGAAGACGGCCTGCGCATCGGCCGGGAACTCCGGGCGCGGCGGCTTCGAACCGCCGTGCGGGAGCCCGCCGTCGTACAGAGGCACGGTGTCGGCACCGAAGACGGCGCGGCCGAGATGCGTCACCCCGCGCACGAGCGGCGAAGGGAGGGCATCGGCGACGGTGAGCGCGACTCCGCCGGCGCGCGTGACCGTGCCCCAGTGCTTGGCTGCGGTGCCCCATACCGCGCCTTCGACGGAGTTCGACTGCTCCGCTCGAAGCCGACGTACGAGATCACCGGTGTTGATGTCGACCGGGCAGGCCACGCCGCACATGCCGTCGACCGCGCAGGTCTGGACGCCGTCGTAGTCGTAGTCCTTCTGCAGGTCGCGCAGCAGCTCGGTGTCGCCCTGCTCCTCGGCCCATGCCATGTCGCGGCGGATCACGATGCGCTGGCGTGGGGTGAGCGTGATGCTCTTGCTCGGGCAGGTCGGTTCGCAGTAGCCGCACTCGACGCAGCGGTCGACCTCGTTCTCGACCGTCGGCACCCGCTTGAGGTCGTGCAGGTACGAGTCAGGGTCATCGGAGAGGACGACTCCGGGATTCAGGATGCCGTCGGGGTCGAACAGCGCCTTGATCTCCCACATCATGTCGGTGAGCTCATCGCCGTATTGGCGACGCACGAACGGCGCCATGATGCGGCCGGTGCCGTGTTCGGCCTTGAGCGATCCCTGCTGCGCGAGGACGAGTTCGACCAGGTCGTCCGTGAACCGCCGATAGCGCGCGACGCTGTCGGGGTCGTCGAACCGTTCGTTGAGGAGGAAGTGGACGTTGCCGTCCTTGGCGTGCCCGAAGATGACCGAGCCTTCGTAGCCGTGCTCGGCGAACAGCTCGATCAGGCGTTCGCAGGTGGCGAGGAGCCGGGGGACGGGTACCACGATGTCTTCCAGCAGCGCCGTCGTACCGGACGGGCGCGCACCGGCGACCGCGGTGTAGAGCCCCTTGCGCACATGCCACAGAGCGGCGCGCTCACTCGCATCCGTGGTGAGGCGCGGGGGCACGGCCAGCGGGAGCTGCTCGAAGTGCGACTGCGCCTTCGTGCTCGACGCGGTGAGAGCGTCCGCGTCGGCGGCATGGACCTCGACCAGGAGAGCGGCGTGACCCTGGACCTCGATCTCGGCGATCGCAGAGGGGACATCGCTCAGTCCCTGAGCGACCCGCAGGGATGCGGCGTCCAGGAGCTCGATGGTGGCCAGACCGAGCCGGGTCAGGTGGGGGAGCGCCGTCATCGCCGCCGAGAGCGTCTCGAACACGAGAAGTCCCGTCGCGATCGACGGTCGCACTTCGATCGTGCGGAATCGAGCCTCCGCGACGAACGCGAGCGTGCCTTCGGACCCGATGATGAGATGCTCCAGGATGCGCACCGGGTCGTCGAAGTCCAGCAGCGCGTTGAGCCCGTAGCCCATGGTGTTCTTCATCGAGAACTGCTGGCGGAGGAAGGCGACGTGCTCGGGGGCGGCGAGCAGGCGTGCTCTCAGGTCGAGCAGGCCCGCGACGATCTCGGGTTCCGCCGCGCGCAGCACCTCGCCCGCATCCGGGCGGCCGGTGTCGAGGATCGTCCCGCTCGGGAGCACGACGGTCATCGACTCGATCGTCTGATACGAGTTCTCGGTGATCCCGCAGGCCATTCCGCTGGAGTTGTTCGCGACGACGCCACCGATCGTGCACGCGATCTCGCTCGCGGGGTCGGGGCCGAGCTTGCGGCGGTAGCGCGACAGGCGTGTGTTGACCTGACGTACGGTCGCACCGGGTCCCACCCGCACCGAGGCCCCGTCGTCCTCCACCCGGATGTCTCGGAAGTTGCTGCGCGTGTCGACGAGGATGTCGCCGCTCACGCTCTGCCCCGAGAGGCTGGTGCCTCCGGACCGGAACGTCATCGTGCGCCCGGCGGCGCGGACTGCGCCGAAGGCGCGCGCCACGCCCTCGGCGTCTGCGGGGGAGAGGACGGCATCCGGGATGAGCAGATAGTGGGACGCGTCGTGGGCCCGTGCGAAGCGGTCGATGGAGCGGGAATGGACCTGCGTCCTGGTACCCAGCAATGCGGTGTCCAGGGGTTCGGCGAGGGTGGTCGGCACGGTGCTCCTCTGCTCCGTCGAAAGATTGTCAGACAAGTGTACCGATACCTGGATGCTTCGATAGGCTGACCCGCATGACCACCGCTTCGGACGCAACGCTGGGGATCGTCGGCGTCGTGGATGCTGTCACCGCTCAGTTGCGCGGCCGTATCCTCCGTGCCGAGATCCGTTCCGGGGATCCGATCACGGAAGCGGCTGTGTCGCAGTCCTTCGGAGTGGCCCGTCCCAGCGCGAAGGCGGCGATCGAGCAGCTCGTCGCGAGCGGACTCCTGGTGCGAACGGCGCATCGCAGCGCGCGCGTGGTCGGGATCGATTCTGCGACGGTGCGGGATGTCTATCGCACCAGGACGCGGCTCGAGAGCGCCGCCCTTCGCGACCTCGCGGTGACGCGGACGGTGCCACGCGCGGCCGTCGAGGCGAACGCGGAGCTCCTCGCGATGCCGTCGGGGCCGGACCCGGCGACCGTCGCGCCCGACCTGCGATTCCACACCGCTCTCATCGAGGCGCTCGACAGTGAACGCACCGCTCGGATGTACCGCAGCGTCCTCGACGAAGTGCGCTTGTGCATGGCGCAGGTGCAGGGTCGACGATTGCTCGACGCGGCGGCGATCGCGGCGCAGCACAGCGACATCCTGGCTGCGGTCGCCTCGGGAGACGGGGAGCGAGCAGCAGTCCTCCTCGACGCTCACCTGTCATCGGCCGAGGAGCGGCTGGTGGAGGCGCTCGACGCGGACTAGCGTCGCGCCCGTCGTCACTCCGCCGGCGCTTCCTCCACGACGATCGGTGCCTCGGAGGGATCTGTCCATTCCGGGGCGGGGAGCACGGTGTCGGTCTGGCCGGCCTGGATCGCGCGCAGTGCCTCGGTGATCTCCTCGTCGTTCTCGGGAACGGGGAGCCCGCACGCCCGGAGCTCGGACGTGAACTGGAGCGTCAGCCGGATCTTCCCCGCTTCGACCGCCTGCGCCGTCGTGCCCGTGCGGATCTCGCTCCCGGTCTGGATCGCCGACACCTCATCGCACACGTGGTACACCTTGCCGCCATCGACCCAGACGACCTCGTCCTTGCCGAGGAGCAGGATCACGGCGGACTGGTCGGCCGTGTACTGCTCGACGGACGGCGGATCGAAGTCGACGCCGATGAACACAGCCAGGGCCGCGAGAGCCACGCCGACGATGCCGGCCGTGGTCTTCTGTCCCTTGTCCATGTCCTTGTTCAGGAAGATCAGGATGACCAAGGGCAGGAACGCGACCACCGCGATGATCGCGCCGAGCTGGTTCTGCACGAAGAAACGCGTCTTGTCGGACTTGCGTGCGGGGTCGAGGCGGTTCGCCTTCTTCCACAGCACCGATCCGGTGATGGACAGCGCCGCGATGACGACCAGCAGCACCAGCAGGGCGACGAATGCCCACTGCGGGAACGTCGCGGTGACGCCCTGTTCCTCCAACAGGCCGGTGTCGGGATCGCGGAGCAGAGTGCCGTCCTCGCCGACGAACTCGCGCTGGCGGAGGAGCCAGAAGATGCCGACACCCTCGCCGATGATCGCGACCGCCCAGAGGACCGCGGCGATCCACCGGAAGCGTGTGGCCCTGGCCTTTGCTTCCGCAGTGGGAGTCCAGCCGGAGGGCGGCTCCGGAGTCGCATTCGTCGCGGACGGTTCGATCCGCGCGTCGGTGTCGTCACTCTCGGCCACGGTGCTCCCTTTCCCCTCCGATGCCCGCCGTTCCAGCTCAAGGCAACCCTGAGCATAGTGGACCGGGTGTCCTACGCTAGAGGGCATGACTTCCGACTCCGACGACGCCCTCACCTGGGATGGCGACGAGGCTTCCGCGCCGAAGGATCCCGCGTTGCCCCCTGGCTGGAACGCCGTCGGGAAAGGCAGTCGCGACGTCGGCACGATCGAGGGGGACGGAACGATCACTCCCGCCCGGTCGGATGAACAGGCCGGCCTGAGCACGCCGATGCTGCTGATCCTCGGCATCGTTGGCGGCGTGTATCTCCTCTACACGGTCGGATGGATCGTCGGCGGACTGCGTCTGCGGCCACTGGCGTCGTTCCTGGTCGCCGATGCGATGTTCCTGCCCTGGTTCGTCCTGGCGATCGCTGCGCCGGCGCTCTGGTTCCTCGCGAGCTGGGTCCTGACCAGGGGGAGGGCTTCGTGGATCCGCGTCGCCGTGCTGCTCGCAGGAGTCGTCCTGCTGGTTCCCTGGCCCTTCGTCACCGTGGGGGTGGTCGGATCATGAGCGCATCCCCGACCACGGAGCCGGTGTCCGCCGGTTCGCCGCGCTGGCTCGTCGGCCTGGTCGTCGGCCTGGCCGGACTGTTCTACGCATACGCGGTGTGGAACGCCGTCGCGCATCTGATCACGATGGCGCAGACGGGACTGACCGCCGGCGGGTGGGCGACCTTGCTCTTCGGCGTCGCGTTCCCCGCGATCGTCTTCGTCTTCGCGTACCTGATCGGCCGTCGTCGGCGAGTGGGGGAGCTCCTCCTCGTCTTCCTGGCCGGACTCGGTGTCGTCGCGGTGTTCTGGATGAGCCTGATCGCGCTCAGCCTGACGATGCCGAGCGCCTGAGTCGCGGGCGTCACACGGCGCGGAGCGCCCCGAGCCCTCGGGTAGAGTTGACGCGATCGCGCCCCCATGGTGTGCGGCGCATCGGCCCCTCCCGCCTGCCGCGCTGCCCCGAAGGATCCACTGTGCCGAAGCCCGTCGTGCTCATCGCCGAAGTTCTCTCTCCCGCCACGATCGAGGCACTCGGCCCCGACTTCGACGTCCGCGACGTCGACGGTACCGATCGCGAGGCGCTCTTCGCGGCACTCGCCGACGCTGACGCCGTGCTGGTGCGTTCGGCGACGCGCATCGACGAGGAGGCGCTGGCGCACGCGCCGAAGCTCAAGGTCGTGGCCCGTGCGGGCGTCGGTCTCGACAACGTCGACATCAAGGCAGCCACCGCAGCGGGCGTCATGGTCGTGAACGCGCCGACGTCCAACATCGTCTCCGCGGCGGAACTCACGGTCGGCCACATCCTGAGCCTCGCCCGCCGTATCCCCGCCGCACATGCCTCGCTCTCCGGTGGCGCGTGGAAGCGCAGCTCCTTCACCGGCGCCGAGCTGTTCGAGAAGACGGTCGGCATCGTCGGCCTCGGCCGGATCGGCGCCCTCGTCGCCGCGCGCCTCGCGGCCTTCGACATGCGTGTCGTCGCCTACGACCCCTACGTCACGTCCGCCCGCGCGCAGCAGCTCGGTGTGCAGCTCCTCTCCCTCGACGAGCTCGTGGCCGAGTCGGACTTCCTGACGATCCACATGCCGAAGACGCCGGAGACCACCGGCATGATCGGTGCCGCGCAGTTCCAGGCCATGAAGCCGACGGCGTTCGTGGTCAACGTCGCCCGCGGCGGACTGATCGATGAGGAAGCGCTCCACGCGGCGCTCGTCGCCGGCGAGATCGCCGGCGCCGGGCTCGATGTCTTCACGACCGAGCCTCCCGTGGAAGGCGGGACCGCGCGCCCGCTGCTCGACCTGCCCAACGTGGTCGTCACGCCGCACCTCGGCGCGAGCACCGAGGAGGCGCAGGAGAAGGCAGGCGTCTCGGTCGCCCGCTCGGTGCGTCTCGCCCTCGGCGGAGACCTGGTGCCGGACGCGGTGAACGTCGCGGGTGGCGTGATCGACCCGTACGTGCGCCCCGGCATCTCCTTGGTCGAGAAGCTCGGCCAGATCTTCGCCTCGCTGGCGACCTCGCCTCTCACGAGTCTCGACGTCGAGGTGCACGGCGAGCTCAACGACTACGACGTGAGCGTTCTCAAGCTCGCCGCGCTCAAGGGCGTGTTCACGAACATCGTGAGTGAGACCGTCTCGTACGTGAACGCCCCGCTCCTCGCCGAACAGCGCGGGATCGCCGTGCGTCTGATCAAGGACGACGTGAGTGACGAGTACCGCAACGTCATCACGCTCACGGGCGCACTGTCCGACGGGACCCAGCTGTCGGTCTCGGGAACCCTGACGGGGCCGAAGCAGACGGAGAAGCTGGTCGGGATCAACGATCACGCGCTCGAACTGCCGATCGAGCAGCACCACGTCGTGATGCTCTACACCGACCGCCCCGGCATCGTCGCGGTGTACGGGCAGAAGTTCGGCGAAGCAGGCATCAACATCGCCGGCATGCAGATCGCGCGTCAGGCGGCGGGCGCGCAGGCGCTCAGCGTGCTGACGCTCGACTCGCCGGTGTCGGAGGAGCTGCTCGAGGACGTGAGCGCCGCGATCGACGCCGACCTCTTCCGGCAGATCGAGATCACCGAGGTCTGATCACTCGACGCGACAGACGGGAGAGGGCGGGAGCGAGATGCTCCCGCCCTCTCGCGTCTCTCTGACCGTCAGGCCGTGGCTCGGAGCACCAGCGCGATCAGGTCCTTGAGCTCGTCGCTTCGGGGAACCAGGCGTTCGGGGCCGTGCACGTCGAGGGAGTTGTTGAAGTACAGGCCGTCGCTGACGAGCATCACGAGGTCGAGGCTCGCGTTGTCGCGCACGTGCGGACGGATCGTCTCAGCCCAACGTCGCCGTGTTTCGCGCAGCATGTCGGCCGCAGCGATCGAGCCGCCCTGTGCGAGCCTCGTCGTCGCGATCAGGACACGGTCGAGGGCGTCGTCTTCCATCACCGAGGTGCGCACGTAGTAAGCGACGGGCCCTTCCTCGGCTGCCGTCATCCGCTCGAGGTCCGCTGTCGTGAGGTGGTCGAGGCGCTCGACCAGGCCGATCTCCAACTCTTCCTTCGAGCCGAAGTGGTACAGCAGACCACCCTTGGAGACCCCTGCTGCCTTGGCGGTCGCGTCGAGGGTCGCGGCACGCTCGCCGTCTTCGATGAGGATCGCTTCGAAGGCGTCGAGCACCTTCTCGCGAGCGAGGGGAGGTCGGGGCATCGTGGGTCCTCTGCACAGGGGGAGCGGTCGGGATTCTGTTACTATACCAGCCGGACGGTTCACTAACCGTCGATCACGATCCTGAGAGGTGTTCCATGACCCGTACTGCGTCGATCCCGACGACAGAGACGGATGCTCCCCGTGTCGGAGCCCGTGGCTGGGCGGCGCTCGTCGTCCTCATGCTGCCGGTGCTTCTGGTGTCGGTGGACAACACGGTGCTGAGCTTCGCGCTCCCTGAGATCTCCATCGCGCTCGCGCCCACCGGTGCGGAGCAGCTGTGGATCATCGATGTGTACCCGCTGGTGCTCGCGGGACTCCTCGTCACGATGGGTACCCTGGGTGACCGGTTCGGACGTCGGAAGATGCTGCTGATCGGGGCGACCGGCTTCGCCGCCGTATCCGCACTCGCCGCCTTCGCGCCCACGGCCGGCTTGCTGATCGCCGCCCGTGCGCTCCTGGGTCTCTTCGGCGCCATGCTGATGCCGTCGACGCTCTCCCTCCTCCGGTCGATCTTCCGCAACCGTGATCAGCGCCGCATGGCGATCGCGGTCTGGGCATCGGCGTTCTCCGCCGGGTCGGCGTTGGGTCCGATCGTGGGCGGCATCCTGCTCGAGCACTTCGCCTGGGGATCGGTCTTCCTGATCGCCGTTCCGGTGCTCATCCCCCTGCTCATCGCCGCACCGCTGCTGGTGCCGGAGAGTCGTGATCCGAACCCGGGTCGCATCGATCTGATCAGCATCGCGCTGTCGATGGCGACTATGATCCCGGTGGTCTACGCGATCAAGTCCCTCGCGGTGGACGGCCCGAGCCTCACCGCCGGCGCCTGGGCTCTGCTCGGCTTCGGCATGGGCTACCTGTTCGTCCGTCGTCAGCTGCGGGCCAAGAGCCCGATGCTCGACATGGCGCTGTTCCGGCGCGGTTCCTTCTCCGGCGCGATCCTGGTGAACCTGCTCAGCGTGGTCGCGCTGGTGGGCTTCCTGTACTTCGTGTCGCAGCACCTGCAGCTGGTCCTCGGCCTGTCGCCGATGATGGCCGGCATCGCACTGGTCCCCGGCATGCTCGCGATGATCGTGGCGGGGCTCTCCGTCGTGCCGGTCTCGCGCCGCGTGCCGCCGCACATCGTGGTCCCCGCCGGGCTCGCGTTCTCGGTGGCCGGCTACCTCATCGTGGCGTTCACGACGCATGAGCACGGCGTCCTCCCCCTCGTGGTGGCGTTCGTGGTGCTGGGCATCGGCATCGGCGCGGCGGAGACGATCTCCAACGAGCTGATCCTCTCGAGCGCTCCCGCGGCCAAGGCAGGCGCGGCGAGTGCGGTCTCGGAGACGGCGTACGAGCTCGGGGCGGTGCTCGGCACCGCGGTGCTCGGTGGCATCATCACGGCGTTCTACCGCGGCGCTCTCGTGCTTCCGGCAGGTCTGCCCGCCGATGTCGCCCACGCGGCGGAGGAGACCCTCGCCGGTGCCTACACCGCCGCGCAGGAGCTCCCGGCGCAGCTGGGGACGGCCCTGTGGGACGCGGCGGCCGACGCATTCGGTTCCGGTGTGACGGTGACGTCGCTGATCGGGGCCGGGCTCGTCGTGGTCGCCGGGGTGATCGCCGCCGTCACACTGCGCAAAGCCCCCTCGCACTGACCAGTACGCTGGGAGGATCGGCCCGCCCCGCCCTGCGGCAGGTCTGGGCCGGTCCATCCCCGTGCAGTGCGCAAGGAGTGTCATGTCGCGTGTCGTGAAGCTGGCCGTCATCCCCGGTGACGGCATCGGTCCCGAGGTCATCGCCGAGGCGGAGAGGGTGCTCGACGCCGTGACCGCGGCGAGCGACGTCGTGTTCGAGAAGACCCGCTTCTCGCTCGGCACCGGCCGCTTCCTGGAGACCGGCGACACGCTCACCGATGACGACCTCGCCGCCATCGCCGCCCACGACGCGATCCTGCTCGGCGCCGTCGGCGGAACGCCGGGGGACCCGCGACTGAAAGACGCGAACATCGAGCGGGGACTCCTGCTCCGGTTGCGCTTCTCGCTCGACCACTACGTGAACCTGCGTCCCTCCAAGCTCTTCGTCGGAGCTCCCGGACCACTGGCCGCGCCGGGGGAGATCGACTTCGTCGTGGTCCGCGAGGGGACCGAGGGGCCGTACGTCGGCAACGGCGGGGCGATCCGCAAGGGCACCCCGCAGGAGGTCGCGAACGAGACCTCCGTGAACACCGCATTCGGTGTCGAGCGGGTCGTGCGCTACGCCTTCGAGCTCGCGGAGCGTCGCCGCAAGAAGCTCACGCTCGTTCACAAGACCAATGTGCTCGTCCACGCCGGAGCCATCTGGCAGCGCATCGTGAACGAGATCGCGGCCGAGCACCCCGAGGTCACGGTCGACTACCTGCACGTCGACGCGGCCACGATCTTCCTGGTGACCGACCCCTCGCGCTTCGACGTCATCGTCACCGACAACCTGTTCGGCGACATCCTGACCGACCTCGCCGGAGCGGTCACGGGCGGCATCGGCCTCGCCGCCTCGGGCAACATCAATCCCGATGGCGCTTTCCCCTCGATGTTCGAGCCCGTGCACGGCTCCGCCCCCGACATCGCCGGTCAGCAGAAGGCCGACCCGACGGCGGCGATCCTCTCGATCGCGCTGCTGCTCGACCACCTCGGCCTCTCCATCGAATCCGCGCGGGTGAGCGCTGCGGTGGAGGCCGACATCGCCGCCCGCAGCGGGGCGCGCGCGACCGCGGAGATCGGCTCTGCGATCACCGCACGACTCTGACCGCAGGCGTAGGCTGAACGGGCGCGAGGATGCGCCCACCCACGAGGAATGGATGATGAGATGACGACCATCGATGCCGAGGCGACCGTGGCTCCCCTGGAGTTCGCCGTCACGAAGAACCTGACCGCCGCGTCGCCCGCGCGGCTGGCCGAGGTGCTGGAGAATCCGGGCTTCGGTGTGGTCTTCACCGACCACATGGTCGACATCTGCTGGTCGGTCAAGGGCGGCTGGCACCGGCCCCGCGTGCAGCCGTACGGACCGATCCCGCTCGACCCCGCGGCGTCCGTCCTGCACTACGCACAGGAGATCTTCGAGGGCATCAAGGCCTACCGCCACGCCGACGGCTCGATCCACACCTTCCGCCCCGACCGCAATGCCGCGCGCCTGCAGGCCAGCGCCCGCCGCCTCGCGCTGCCCGAGCTTCCGACCGAGTACTTCATCCAGTCGCTGCGCGAGCTGATCGCGGTCGACGGTCGCTGGGTACCCAGCGGGGCCGACCAGAGCCTCTACCTGCGTCCGTTCATGTTCGCCAAGGAGGCCTTCCTCGGCGTCCGCGCCGCGCAGAAGGTCGCCTACTACGTCATCGCCAGCCCCGCGGGCGCCTATTTCTCCGGCGGTGTGAAGCCGGTGCGCATCTGGCTCTCCGAGGAATACGCCCGTGCGGGCAAGGGCGGCACCGGCAAGGCCAAGACCGGCGGCAACTACGCGTCGAGCCTGCTCGCACAGAGCGAGGCGAGTGCTCAGGGCTGCGACCAGGTCGTGTTCCTGAACGAGAAGCGCGACGTCGAGGAGCTCGGTGGCATGAACGTGGTCTTCGTGTTCAAGGACGGCCGCGTCGTCACCCCCGAGTCGGACAGCATCCTCGAGGGCATCACCCGTGACTCGCTGCTGCAGCTCGCGGAGGACCGCGGGTACACGGTCGAGAAGCGTCCGATCTCGATCGACGAGTGGCGTGAAGGCGTGGCATCGGGCGACATCGTCGAGGTGTTCGCGTGCGGCACGGCCGCCGTCGTCACCCCGATCGGCGCGCTCGTGGGCGACGGCTTCGACGAGCCGCAGCCGCTGGGAGAACTCGCTCTCTCGTTGCGCGAAGAGCTGACCGACATCCAGTACGGACGCCGTAAGGACAAGCACGGCTGGCTCCTGCGCCTCGACGCCTGACGCCGGACCCCCGACGCCGAGACCCCGTCCTCTCGCCGAGACCCCGTCGTCTCGGCGCACGCAGGACGGGGTCTCGGCGGCGTTGGGGGGTCTCGGTGCAGGGTGCCGTGCTCGCTAGGCTGGACACCATGAAGATCGCCCGGTTCAGCCACGACGAAGCCATCATGTACGGGATCATCGACGAGCGCGAACTCGTCGTCCTCGCGGGGGATCCGATGTTCACCGGGTACGAGACGACCGGCGCTCGTGTGCCCCTCGCCGACGCCGCGCTGCTCGCTCCGGTGATCCCGCGGTCGAAGGTCGTCTGCGTCGGGAAGAACTATCACGATCACGCCGCCGAGATGGGGGGAGTGGCCCCGGAGGAACCGCTGCTGTTCCTGAAGCCGAACACGTCCGTGATCGGACCGGGTGATGCGATCGTGCGTCCCTCGCTCTCGGAGCGCACCGAGTATGAGGGTGAGCTCGTCGTGGTGATCGGGAAGATCGCGAAGAACGTGAAGGCCGAGAACGCGCTCGACTACGTGCTCGGCTACACGATCGGCAACGACGTGACCGCGCGGGACCTGCAGCGCAAGGACGGCCAGTGGTCGCGGGCCAAGGGATTCGACACCTTCTGCCCGCTGGGACCGGTGATCGAGACGGACTTCGATCCGGCCAACGCGACGATCGAGACGCGGGTGAACGGCGAGGTGCGCCAGCACGCCCCACTCACCGACATGATCCACTCGGTGCCGGCGATCATCGAGTACGCCTCCGCCGTCTTCACCCTTCTCCCCGGCGATGTGATCATGACGGGCACGCCGGCCGGGGTCGGCACGTTCGAGGCGGGTGACGTCGTCGAGGTCGAGATCTCCGGACTCGGCATCCTTCGCAACACCGCGCGCAACGCCGTTCCCGTGCCATGACGACCGTCGCCCTGACGGCGGCGCAGCAGACGGCGGTCCAGCGGCGAACCGTCCTGGTGCTGTCGCTCGGACAGGTCCTCGGCGGCATCGCATTCGGTGCGACGGTCTCCCTCGGCGCGCTCCTGGCCGCGGACATCTCGGGCAACGATGCGCTTTCCGGGCTGGCCACGGCTTCCGTGACGCTCGGAGCGGCCGCGTGCGCGATCCCGCTCGCCCGCCTCGCTGCGCACGTCGGACGGCGTCGGGCGCTCACCCTCGGCAACCTCTTCGCGCTCGTCGGTATCGCGGTCGTCATCGTCGCCGCCTCCCTGCGCGTCTTCCCTCTGCTTCTCGTCGGGATCCTGCTGATCGGGGCGGGCAACGCGGGGAACCTGCAGTCGCGGTTCGCCGCCACCGATCTCGCCGCACCGCAGCATCGTGGTCGCGACCTGTCGATCGTCGTCTGGTCGACGACCATCGGCGGTGTCGCCGGCCCGCTGTTGCTCGGACCGGGCGAGATCGTCGGGCAGGCGGTCGGGATGCCTCCGCAGACGGGCTCCTATCTGTTCTCGTTCGTGGCGCAGTGCGCGGCGCTCGTGCTCTACATCGTCGCGCTGCGGCCCGATCCTCTGCTGGCCGCTCAGCGTCTCGCGAAGTCGTCCGCCGCCGTCACGGGAACCGCGGTCGCGGACCGGCCTCGGGTCGCGCGCTACGCGATCTTCGCGATCGCGGGGTCTCACGTGGTCATGGCATCGGTCATGGCGATGACCCCCGTCCACCTGTCCCACATGGCGCATGGCGCCGGCGGGATGGCGCCGAGCCCGGCGGATGTCTCCGCGCTGGTCGGTATCACGATCGCGCTCCATGTCGGCGGCATGTACGCGCTGTCGCCCGTCTTCGGGGTGCTCGCCGACCGGTGGGGCCGGCTCCAGGTCGTCCTCCTCGGTCAGGCGCTCCTCGCGGGGGCGCTGGCTTTCGCGGTCTTCACGGGCACCGAGGCCTGGGGCGTGATGGTCGCCCTCATCCTGCTCGGTCTGGGGTGGAGCGCCGCGACGGTGGCCGGTGCCGCGCTCCTCACCGAGGCGTCCGCGCCTGAGCTCCGCACGCGCAGGCAGGGCCGCAGCGACTCGTTGATGAGCCTGTCCGCTGCGGCGGGTTCGGTGCTCGCGGGAGTGGTGCTGGCGAACTTCCAGTACGCGGGGCTCGGGGTCGCCGCCTTCGTGCTGGTCATCGCGATCGTGGCGCTGGCTCCGCTGGCTCGTTCCGGAGCACGGTGAAGGACTGGTCCGGCGTCGGCGACGCGTACTCGGCTTCCTACGCCGCGCTCTGCGCGGGCACCTTCTCGGCGATGCGGGAGGTGCTGGGCGAAGGGAACGGTCGCAGTCTGGTCGACGTCGGTGCGGGGGACGGCACGCTCGCAGCGAGGTGGGCGGCCGACGGATGGACGGTGACGACATGTGAGCCGGAACCCACCATGCGCGCGGCGTCCCGCCGGTTGCACCCTCGGATCGAGACGATCGACGGCGCCCTGCCCACACTGCCGTTCGCGGAGGGAGAGTTCGACGTGGCCATCGCGAACTTCGTGCTCAATCACGTCGACTCTCCGCGCTCTGCCGCCGCGGAATTGCGACGAGTCAGCAGGGGTGTCGTCGTGGCGACGGTCTGGACCCTCTCGCCTTCCTGGCTCTGGGCCGAGATCACCGAGCGTGCCGGGATCGCGCCGTTCGTCGGCGCACGGCTCTCGGACGCGGAGGACTTCGAGCGGACGTCTGACGGATTCGGGCGGATGCTGCACGAGGCGGGACTCCCGCACGTCGCGGTCACCGAGATCGACTGGATCTGGAACGCGGACCCGGATTCGCTCTGGCTCTCGGTCGACGGGGGAGTGGCCGGTGCGGGTGCTCTCTACGCCGGTCTCGACCAGGCCGAGCGGCAGCGCTTCCGAACCGCGTTCGACACCGTCGTGGAGGAGCGGAGCGTGCGCGGATCGCTGCCGCTGGAGCATCGTGCGGCGATCGCGGTGAGCGCCGGTCGCTGAGCGCCGCGACCCGCCGACGGCGCCCAGCGCTGTCCCCGTAGAATCGAATGGCTATGGCTACCCCTCATCCTCTCACCACGACTGTCAGTGGTGCCGACGTCCGCGTCCGCTTCTGCCCCTCGCCGACCGGTCTGCCGCATGTCGGCATGGTCCGCACGGCTCTCTACAACTGGGCCTATGCCCGTCACAACGGCGGGAAGATGGTGTTCCGCATCGAGGACACTGACGCCGCGCGTGACAGCGAGGAGAGCTTCCGCCAGCTGGTGGACGCGCTGACCTGGCTCAAGATCGACTGGGATGAGGGCGTCGAGGTCGGCGGTCCGCATGCGCCCTACCGGCAGTCGGAGCGTCACGACATCTATCGTGAGGTGATCGACAAGCTCATCGCCACGGGAGCCCTCTACGAGAGCTACTCCACGGCGGAGGAGATCGATGCGCGCAACGAGGCCGCCGGTCGCGCCAAGCAGCTCGGCTACGACAACTTCGACCGCGACCTCACCGATGCGCAGAAGGAGGCGTTCCGTGCCGAGGGCCGTCAGCCCGCTCTCCGCCTGCGTGTTCCGGATGAGGACCTCACGTACGTCGACCTGATCCGCGGTGAGGTCACCTTCCCCGCCGGTTCGTTCCCCGACTTCGTGGTGGTGCGTCCGAACGGCGTGCCGCTGTACACGTTCGTGAACCCGGTCGACGATGCGCTGATGGGCATCACCCACGTGCTGCGTGGCGAAGACCTCATGCCCTCGACCGCGCGCCAGCTCTCGCTGTACGCGGCACTGATCGATGCAGGTGTGACGACCTTCGTGCCGCGCTTCGCCCACATGCCGCTGGTGCTGGGGGAGACCGGCAACAAGAAGCTCTCCAAGCGCGACCCGCAGGCGGACCTGTTCCTGCACCGGGAGCGCGGGTTCATCCCCGAGGGGCTGCTCAACTATCTGGCTCTGCTCGGGTGGTCGATCGGTCCCGACCGCGACGTCTTCTCGCTCGATGAGTTCACCGCCGCGTTCGACATCACCGACGTGAACCCCAACCCGGCGCGCTTCGATCAGAAGAAGGCCGAGTCGATCAACGGCGATCACATCCGGATGCTGGGGGAGAAGGACTTCGCCGAGCGGACCGTGCCGTACCTCGCCGCCGCGGGTCTGTTCGATGAGCCCACGCATGAGCAGCTGGTGATGGCGTTCCGCGTCGCGCCCCTCGTGCAGGAGCGTGTGCAGCTGCTGGGTGAGGTGCCGGGGATGGTCGGCTTCCTCTTCACGGATGAGGTCTCGTATGCCGAGGACGCGCTCAAGGGCCTTCCGGCGAATGCGGCCGAGGTGCTCGACGCCTGCGTCACCGCGCTCGAACCGGTGACGGATTTCACGCCGGAGAAGATCCAAGAGGCCCTCGCCGCCGAGCTCGTCGAGAAGCTCGAGCTCAAGCCGCGCATCGCCTACGGCCCGCCGCGGGTGGCCATCACCGGCCGACGGGTCTCGCCACCGCTGTTCGAGTCGATGGAGCTGCTGGGCAAGGAGGAGTCCTTGCGACGCCTGCGGTCGCTCTCCACGTTCCTCGCGGGCTGAACCGCGACGCGCCCGGGCGGCGGCACAGGGCACCGGTTTTGGTGTTCCGCCGCCGCTCGGGTAGGCTTGATTCTCGGTGCGAGGCCCTGGTTTCGCCCTTGGGGTATGGTGTAATTGGCAACACGACGGTTTCTGGTTCCGTTATTCTTGGTTCGAGTCCAGGTACCCCAGCAAGATCAAAACCCCCGCTCAGACGGGGGTTTCTTCGTGTTCGGGCGATCGTGCGCAGCTGGCCGGTCGTCGCACGGCATCCCCCCGCGTCGCGTCCGAGGAAGACCGACGTCGCGACTAATGTGAATGTGTGACAGGAACACGAGCGGAATCGGCATACTCCCGCGCTGTCACCGCTTTCCGCACTCCGACCCTCGATCTGCTCCACGGTCGGTTCGCTCCCTTCGTCGTCGCCTCGCTTTCTCTGCTGTTCACGGCTGACCGGCCGTCGATCCCGATCGCGGATGCCCATGCCGAGCTCTCCGAGATCCTCGAGGAGCTGAGGGGCGCGGACGACGACGACGATGAGCGGCGGACACCGGCGGGGACTGGACGCGATGTCTCGAGGAATTGGGTGCGCCTGGGCTGGCTGGTCCAGCAGATCGATGACGACGTCGAGGTGTATCGGCTCTCCGCGCATGCGGTGGAGGCGCTGGAGATCGCGGGCCGGACGGGCGGTGGACGCACACGCGTCTCGAACTCCCGCGTGCGCACGCTCCTCGAGGCCGTGGAGCACTTGGCGGACAGCGCGGAGGCCGATCCGGAGCGACGACTCACGCGCCTTCGCGAGGAGCGGACGGCACTCGACGCGGAGATCGCCCGGATCGAGGAATCCGGCAAGGCGGATCCCCTCGATGATGAAGAGCTCTTCGAAGAGGCGGAGAACGTGCTGCATCTGGCTCGCGAACTCCCGGCGGACTTCACCCGCGTCGCCGAGTCCCTGAAGCTCATGCAGCGCGATGTCGTCGCCCACCTGCGTCGCGACGAGCGTCCGACGGGCGAGGTCCTCCGTGAGTATCTGCAGCGCGCGCAGGACGTCATGAACTCCACCCCCGAAGGGCGCGCGTTCGCCGGGGCGCTGCGGTTGATCGGTGACCCGGAGCGCATCGACGCGCTGTCCGAGCAACTCCACGGCCTGCTCCGGCAGCCGTTCGCACGCAAGCTCGACAGCAACCAGCGCGCCGATCTCGATGCCATCGGACGCCGGGTCGAACTCGGCGTCGAGGAGGTCTTGGCCGCGCAGCGCCGCGCATCGCACGTCATCACCGGGCAGGTGAAGACGCACGATCCGCTGCGGGACCGTCAGATCGACGACCTGCTCCGCGATGTGATCGCCGCCCTCCACGTCTGGGACGGCACGGGCGCGAGCGCAGCGCCGGTGCGCAGCCTCCCGCTCGTCGACCTCGGACACCTCCGGCAAACGGTGAGCAGCATTCGCCCTCCCGCCGCCCCCGCTCCCCTCACGGACGCCGTCGACGTCGAGTTCCTCGACGTCGACAGTCGCGCCTGGGGAGGCCCGAGATACACCGAACTCGAAGAACACGTCTCCGCTCTCGGCGAGGAGTTCGACCTCGCCGCGGCGTTCACGACAGCCGCGGACGACACGCGCCGCCCCGTCGACCTTCTCGGTCTGCTCGAGATCGCACACCGCAACGGCATGACCGAGAGCGACGAGGTGTCGGTGGTCGAAGCCCTGCGTCCGGACGGTTCGACACGACGTTTCGCGTTCGGTGCCGTCACGGCGCGCAACCCGAAGGAAGATGCACATGCCTGAACAGAGCCTCGCGACCGAGGCGCCGCTCGATGAGCCGTTCATCGCGCCGGTTCCGATGGAAGACGACATCGAGGAGCACTTCGCCGGTGATCGGGGAACGCTCGATCCGGAGATCCGACGAGTGCTCGTGCACATCCTTCAGCGCCGGTTCATCGCTGCGGAGCGCAACCGTCGGGAGTGGACCCTGCTGCTGGACCATCAGCAGGTGATCGAGTCGCGCTTGAACGACCTGTACCTCCGCCTGGTCATCGACCACGGCCGGGGGTTCGCGTACAAGCAGCAACTCCGCTCCGATGAGATCGACATGCCCGTTCTCCTCAAGGATGCGCCGTACACACGTGCGGAGACCCTGGTGCTCGTGCACCTGCGCACCGTCTATCAGCGGGAGTCCGCCGCCGGTGAGGCCTCCGTCCGTATCGACATCGAAGATCTCGAGCAGACGGTGCTGAGCTACTTCACGGATGTCGACGGAGGGACCGCCCGACAGCAGAAGGCGATTCGCAACGCGATGGATCGTCTCGACCGTGAGGGGATCATCCAGGAGGAGACGAGTGGTCGCTATCGGATCACGGCGCTCGTCGAAGTGGTGCTGAGCGCGGAGACGCTCAAGGAGCTCCGGGATTGGCTGCGGTCGCAGGAAGTGGTGCAACGATGACGATGGTCGACACGCTGTTCGGACTCATTCCCTCGGGGTCCCGAGGACAGCAGTGGGTGGCGGAGGAACTGCAGCTGATCAACTGGGGCGGCTATGACGGCGGCCCTCACCGCGTGCGTTTCTCCCCGGATGCGACCCTGCTCTGCGGCGGTTCGGGGTCGGGGAAGTCCACGCTGATGGACGCGTACATCGCGCTCATGATGCCGCACACGACACCGTTCAACGGCGCGTCCAACGGTGGCGTGACCGGGCGCCCCCGGGGCGAGGAGCAGCGGAACATCCTCTCCTACGGGCGCGGGAAGATCGACGAGTCCCGAACCGAGGACGGCACCAAACTGCGCGTGCTGCGTGGTGACGGTGAGGACACCTGGAGCGCGATCGCCACGACGTGGCTGGATCACGACGGGTCACGGTTCACCGCGGTGCGTGCGTGGTACATCCCGGCGGACGCGCGCACTCTGGAAGACACGACCCGGGTGCGGGCGACGGTCGGCGGCGCCTTCGACCTGGGACTGCTGGAGCAGGCGGCCGCGCAGCGCCTGTCCGATGCGGCGGTGCGTGGGACCGGGCTGGAGACGCTCGCCACCGACCGTGAGTTCTCGGCGCGGCTGCAGGCCGTGCTCGGGATCGGTGCCGCGGGCTCCGGCTCGAAGGCCATCAGCCTACTGGCGCGCATCCAGGCAGGACAGCAGATCACGACGGTCGACGATCTCTACAAGAAGCTCGTCCTGGAAGAGCCCGAGACCATGGCCACCGCAGACGCCGTCGTCGCGCACTTCGACGAGCTCGAGAGCACGCGCACCCGGATGCTGACCGCCAAGCAGCAGGTGAGCGCTCTCGAACCGATCCGGGCGATCAAGGATCGGATCGCCGCGGCTGCCGAGCGCGTCAGGGTGATCGACGAGGTCGGGGTGTTCACCGACCCGTCCTCGCTCGCCGCTCTGTGGAATGCGCAGCGACGTCTGGATCTGCTCCGCGAGGTGGAGGTCGAACTGGGTGACCGTGCGCGTGCCCTGAGCCTCGCCGTCCGCGAGAAGCGTGCGCTCGTCGACGCGGCCGATCTCGAGCGCGAAGGACTCCTCGATGTCCTCCGTCAGTCCGGCGGCGATCGCCTCGAGACCGCACAGCGCGAGCTCCGCGTCGCGGAACGCCGGCTCGAGGACGTCCGCCGGGAACGGGCGAAGTTCGACGCCATCGTCCGCGAGTTCGGCGCAGAGGTCGAAACCGCGGCGCAGTTCGACGCGTTCGTCTCCCAGGCTCGCGGTGCGTCGGCGAAGTCCGACAGCCGCGGGGCACGGGCTGCGTTCGCCGACGCGGAGACGACTCGGAGAGCCGCGGAGACGGAGATGCGCGGTGTTCGGGAGGAACGCGAGCGGACGAGCCGCGTGCGGGGCAGCATCCCGGCGCGTCTCGACGAGTCGCGGGCTCTGCTCGCCGAAGCGGTGGGTCTCTCCCCGTCGGAGCTCCCCTTCGTGGCGGAGCTCATCGAGCTGCGGACCGAGTTCGAGCCCTGGCGTGAGGCTTTCAACCTCGCTCTCGGCAGTTTCGCCCGGACGCTGCTGATCGATGCCGAGCACCTGGCGACGTTCCGCTCCGCCATCAACGCGGTCCGCACTCCCGAGCGCCTGAACTACGAAGGCGTGCACGTCGGACTGCCCGAGATGCGCCCGGCTGACCCGAAGTCGCTTCCCGCCCGGCTCGACTACCTGCCATCGCCCTTCACCGGCTGGTTGCAGCAGAGACTGCAGGAGCGCTACGGGTACGTCTGCGTGGATTCCCCCTCGCAGCTGAGCGAACACCAGAAGGCGCTCACGATCAGCGGTCAAGTATCTCAGGGAAGCCGCGGCGGTCACGGCGGTCAGGGCCGTGCCAATGTGCTCGGCTTCACCAACGAACGCCGGTTGCGGGAACTCGACGAGCAACTCCGCCGACTTGCCGAGCGATACGAGGACGCCGCCGCGGCGGCGCAGGAGGCCGAGGCCGCGCTCGACCGGATCGAGACGACCTCCACCGCGCTCGCGAAGATCGAGGACCTCACCTGGGAGCAGATCGATGTCGTCGCCGTGGAAGCGGAGAAGGAGCGCTGGCTCGCGGTCGAAGCCGAGGTGACGACGGCCAGTCCCGAGATCGCGCAGCTGAAGAGCCAGGCCGAGGAGTTGAGGGCCCGCGCGGGTCGCCTCCGCGACGACGAGGCGCGTCTGGGCAATGAGCTCGCCCAGACGCAGGAGCGGTGGGGGCAGGTGACCGATGACGTCGACACCTGCCAGACCGTGATCGATGCGGCAGCGTCGTCGGGGACCGTCTTGGAGGAGGGGCACGCGGCCTTCCTCGACGGGCGATTCCTGCATGCGGAGACCGGGGACACACCGACGGCGGCTCAGAGACTGTCGCATCTCGACACAGCGCTCCGGACCGCCGCGCAGCGCCTCCTCGAGGAGCGCCGCGAAGCCGCCGACGCTCACGAGCAGCAGCGGGAGAGCATGCGTCGACTCATGACCGGGTTCCTCGAACGCTGGGACAGTCTGACGATCCTCCCCGATCCGGATGCCTCGGTCGGCGAGTTCGAGAGCATCCTCGAAGCGCTCCAGACCAACGGGCTGCATGAGCTCGAAGCCGAGTGGCGCGACAGTCTCCTCAAGCTGTCCGGAAACGATCTGACGAGCCTCGACTCGACGCTCAGCCGCTCCCTCCGAGAGATCAAGGATCGGATCGATCCCATCAACAGGATCATGGAGGAGCTCCCGTTCTACGACGATGACCATCGGCTGCAGATCACCCCGCGGGAGAACCAGACGGAGGCGCGCAAGCGGTTCCGCAGGGAGCTCCGTGAGGTCCGCGGACTCATCGATGCGGCGTCGACGGATGCGGAGCGTGAGACCGTCTACCGCAAGATGAGCCGGCTGATCGCACGCATGCGTCGCACGGCCCCCGATTTCGCGGAGCTGATCGACGTGAGGAACCATGTGCGGGTGAGTGCGGAGAGAGTGGACGCCGCCACGCGTTCGCATGTCGCGCTCTACGACCACATCGGCGAGAAGTCCGGAGGGGAGTCGCAGGAGCTTGTCGCGTTCATCGTCGGCGCCGCTCTTCGGTACCAGCTCGGAGACGCGGGCGCGGCTCGACCGCGCTACGCCCCGGTCTTCATGGACGAGGCTCTGATCAAGGCCGATGCGCATTTCACGAAGCGCGCGATCGGTGCGTGGAGAGGTCTCGGCTTCCAGCTGGTGATCGGCGCCCCGAACGACAAGTACAGCGCGATCGAGCCTCACGTCGATGTCGAGTACGACATCCTCAAGGACACGCACGGGCGGTCGTGGGCGAAGGCGAAGGTGGGCCTGCCGGAGGACACCGAGAATCGGAACGCCTAGGCTCCAGACATGGCTTTGGAACCCCTCTTCCTCCGTCTCGATCGGATCGCGGGCGGCCGCCACGCCGGCGTCGCCATCAGCGAGGCCGACCGCACCCACCCCCGGACGGTGCGCGCCTTCGCGTGGATCCTCTGGCTTCTCGTCGTCGAGCTCGTGATCGGTGTCGGGGCGGTCGTCGTGGCGCTGGTGCTCGCGGTCGACGGAGAGCCCGTTTCATTCGCGGTGTGGATGCGGACGCTCGTGGTCCTCGCGATGACCGTCACGCTGTTCTACTTCGCGTGGCGAGCGCGGCGCGGGTGGCGCTGGGCGTATCAGCGCCTGCGTCTGTTCGCGCAGATCTTCCCGATCATCACGCTCGTGATGGCCGCCATCCCCGGCCTGTATCCGCTGTGGATGGTCTCCGAGCAGATCATCTTCAGCCTCATCATGATCGGTATCGCCGACTTCCTGACGAGCGACCACATGCGTCGTGCGTTCGCCGCACCTCCCTCCGACGACGAATAGCACGCACAGGGCCGCGACGCCACTCCCTATCGCCGGCCGTGACGAGGCGGCATCCTCGTCCGAGGCGAGAGGGTCGAGGAGGGAGAGCGGATGGCGAGACTGAACCGCGTGGTTCCGGGGGAGGACCCCGGGTTCCGCAGGCGGCGATCCGGATCGGGGTTCCGGTATGCGGGTCCCGGGGGAGAGACAGCCCCGGAAGCTGATCGGCAACGCATCGACGATCTGGTGATTCCGCCGGCCTGGCGCGACGTCTGGATCGCTGCGGATCCGTTGGCGCACATCCAAGCGGTCGGGGTCGACGAGGCGGGCCGCAAACAGTACCTCTACCACCCGCTGTGGCGCGTCAGCCGCGACCGCAAGAAGTTCGTCCGCGCTCTCGAACTCGCCGCTGCGCTTCCCGGTGCCAGAGCACGCGTGACACGGGCTCTCCGCGAGGACGGACAGACGAAGGAGCGCGCGCTGGCGATCGCCTTCCGCCTGCTCGACGATGCGGCACTCCGGATCGGCTCGGAGCGGTACCTGGTGCGTCACGGCAGCCGTGGTCTCACGACCCTGCGACGTCGTGACGTGCGCGTGGCCGGGAGCGAGGTGGCGTTGTCGTTCCCCGCCAAGAGCGGGCGCACCGCATCGATAGAGATCACCGATGAGGCGCTCGCGGACGCCCTGACCGATTTCGCCGCGGGGAAGTCCGGAGCCTTCCTGCTGGCCTATCGGCGCGGCCGCCGCCGTGTGCGCATCAGCCCGGCCGAAGTGAACGCGTATCTGCGCGAGGTCACCGGCTCCTCCTTCTCGGCGAAGGACTTCCGGACTCTGCACGGGACGATCATCGCCGCCGACGCCCTGGCCCGGATCGGTGAACTCGATCGTCGCAGCGAGCGCAAGCAGGCCGAGCGGCTCGCAGTGCAGGCCGCGGCGACCGCACTCGGCAACACCACCGCCGTCGCACGCGGCAGCTACATCGATCCGAGAGTGTTCACGCAGTATGCGCGGGGGCGCACCCTCGACATCTCCGTGTCGCCCGAGACGGCCATCCGCCGACTGCTGGGCGGACCGGCGACGTCGCGGAAGAGGACGCGGCGATCCGGATGACAGGATGGATACATGGATACAGCCAACCTCACCCGCGAGGAGACCGCAGCGCGATCCGCAGCGGTCACCGTGCACCGCATTCGCGTCGAGCTCGACCTGACCGGCGCCCCCGAGCGGGCTCGCACCGGGTTCCCGACGGTGACGACGCTCGAATTCGACGCGTCCACCGAAGCGACCTGGCTCGACTTCATCGGTGAGGCCGTCACCCGCGTCGTCCTGAACGGTGTCGAGCAGGAGGTCGTCTATGACGGCGCACGGATCTCCCTCGTCGGGCTCGGCCCGTCCAACGTCGTCCGGGTCGAAGCGGTCGGCGCCTACAGCCGTTCGGGCGAAGGACTGCACCGTTTCCACGATCCCGCCGACGACCAGACGTATCTGTACACGCAATACGAGCCCGCCGACTCGCGCCGGGTCATGGCGTGCTTCGAGCAGCCGGATATGAAGGCGTCCTACACCTTCGTGGTCGACGCGCCGTCCGGGTGGGAGGTGCTCTCGAACCAGTCACCGACGCACACGGACCTCGGCGTCGGCGTGCAGCGCGTCGAGTTCGCCCCGACTCTCCCGATCTCGAGCTACATCACCTCGGTCGCCGCCGGCCCCTATACCCGGGTGGACGGCGAGTGGCAGCGCGGCGAGGAACAGGTCGCCCTCGGAGTCTTCGCCCGCCGCTCCCTGGCCCCGTATCTCGAATCCGAGGAGATCCTCGAGGTGACCCGGCAGGGGCTGGACTTCTTCGCGGAAGCGTTCGCCTACCCGTATCCCTGGGGCAAGTACGACCAGATCTTCGTCCCCGAGTACAACCTCGGAGCGATGGAGAACCCGGGGCTCGTCACCTTCACCGAGGCATACCTGTCCCGAGGGGCAGCCACCGAGGCGCAGCGAGCCGCGCGTGCCAACACGATCCTCCACGAGATGGCCCACATGTGGTTCGGCGACCTCGTGACCATGACCTGGTGGGACGATCTGTGGCTCAAGGAGTCCTTCGCCGACTACATGGGCGCACACGCGTCCGCCGTCGCGACGCGTTTCCATGACGCGTGGGTCAAGTTCGCCGCGAGTCGCAAGGCGTGGGCCTACCAGCAGGATCAGTTGCCGACGACGCACCCGATCGTGGCGGATATCACCGATCTCGAAGCCGCGAAACTCAACTTCGACGGCATCACCTATGCCAAGGGTGCTGCGGTGCTGAAGCAGCTCGTCGCGTTCGTCGGGGACGAGGCGTTCTTCGAGGGCGCCCGTCGCTACTTCGCGGCGAACGCGTTCGGGAACACGACTCTGGACGACTTCCTCGTGCAACTCAGTGCCGTGTCCGGACGTGACATGAGCGACTGGTCAGCGTCATGGCTGCAGACCTCCGGCGTGTCGACGATCCGGCTGGAGAGCGACGACGACGAGCGCCGTTTCCTCGTGCAGACGGATCCCCGCCCGCACCGGCTCCGCATCGGGCTCTACGGGCGCGAAGATGGTCGCATCGTCCGGAAGGACCAGCAGGAACTCGATCTGCTCGGTGAACGGACCGAGGTGGAGCTCGATGACGCCGATCTGGTGCTGCTCAACGACGACGATCTCACCTATGCGAAGGCGCGACTGGACGAGGCGTCCCTGCGCACCGTCGAGGAGTCCCTCTCGTCGATCGAAGACCCGCTGGCCCGCGCCCTGGTGTGGTCGTCGCTGTGGAACGCCACCCGCGACGGCGAGCTCAGCGCGACGCGCTACCTCGCGATCGTGCGCACGCATGCTCCGGCGGAGTCGAACAGCGGACTCCTGTCCGGCGTCCTGGCCAATGCGGTCCACACGATCCGGCACTTCGTCGCACCCGCCCGGCGCGACGACGAGCAGCGCACCTGGACCGACTCCGTGTGGAATGCGCTTCAGGCCGCGGACGTCGGGAGCGACGCGCAGCTCTCGTGGGCGCGGGCTCTGGCGACGGCCTCCGCGTTCGACGATGTGCACAGCGAACGGGTGCGCGCACTGCTCGACGGGGACGTGCCCGAGGGTCTCGTCGTCGATCCTGACCTGCGCTGGCAGCTCCTCACGGCACTCGTCGCGACGGGGCATGCCGACCTCGCAGACATCGCGGCCGAGGAGGAACGCGACGACACGGGGAGTGGGCGCACGGCGGCGCGGCGCGCACGTGCCTCGCGCCCGGAAACCGCCGTGCGACGCGGCGCGTGGGAGTCGGCGTGGAATGACGAATCGCTCAGCAACGACCACTTGGATGCCGAGATCGACGGCTTCCGCGCCGGGGGACGCCGAGACCTCATCGCGAGCTTCGATGAGGAGTATTTCCGCCGTATCGGTGCGGCATGGAGCGGACGCAGCATCGAGATCGCTCGAAGGCTGGTCCTCGGGTTCTTCCCTGCGGGCGACACCCTCGGCCCCGTCGACGCCTGGCTTTCGGACAACGAGGCCGCCCCGGCCGCACTTCGTCGCCTGGTCGTCGAGCAGCGGGATCACCTGCAACGCGACCTCCGGGTACGCGCCGCACAGGACGCGTCCGCCGAGGGCTAAGCCGGGGCGACCTGCATGCCCATGACCGTACGTACGATCCACGGGTGGGCGCGGTCGTCGTCGATGTGCGTCATGCCGAGGTTCTCGGCGACCCCGCGCGACGCGGTGTTGGCGGGGTGGATGATCGCCGTCAGCAGGGTGGGGGCGAGTTCGCGGGCGACGAGTTCGACGCATGCCCTCGCGGCTTCCGTCGCGTAGCCCCGGCGCTGACTCGCGCGACGGACGTGATAGCCGACCTCCAGCACCGGAGCATCGTTCGCGGACTGCCAGGTCAGACCGCAGTCCCCGATGAACTCACCGTCGTGCGTCTCGATCACCCAGAGCCCATGCCCGTGTTCCCGGTAGCGCTCCTGCATCCGCGCGATCCATTCGGCGCTCTCCGCGCGCGTCTTCACGGCCGGGTAGAAGGCCATGACCTCCGGATCGCCGAGCATCTCGGCGATCTGATCGAGGTCGTCTTCCCTCATCTCGCGGAAGCGCAGGCGGGCGGTCGGCGAGGGGAGGAGTCGGCGTGCTGCGCCGGTCACAGGTCGAGGGTGTCGCCGGGCTCCAGCACGAAGAACTCGCCGTCGCCCTGCTCGGTGGCCCATTGCAGGCGCTGCCGGTGCATGTTCTTGCCGATGACCGACAGCGTCATGTCGTGGGTGCCGAAGGCGCGGCGTGGCGCGACGGCGAGCACGTAGTCCATCGCTTCGCCGATCTTCAACCAGGGCGCTCCGAGCGGCGCGGCGAGAGTGCCCACCGAGATGCCTTCGGGAACGGCGTAGGAGTCGCCGGGGTAGTAGAGCTCGTCGTTGACGAGGACGCCGACGTTTTCCACGGTGGGGAGAGATGAGTGGATGACCTCGTGCGTGCCGCCGAAGAAACGCAGAGTGAAACCGCCGACCTCGACGGTGTCACCGGGGGAGACCACGGTGATGTCGTAGCCCTCTGCCGCGCGCGCGACGCCGGCGGGCGCGAAGATCGGGGTGCCGGGCGCCATGCGCAGCAGACGGTCGAAGTGCTCAGGGGTCCAGTGGTCGGGATGCTCGTGCGTGATCACGATCCCGACGAGATCGTTGAGATCGTTCACGGGTGCCGTGAAGGACCCCGGATCGATCAGGAGGGTCCTGTCGTTCGCATCGAGACGGAGAGCAGCATGTTCGAACTTGGTGACGCGCATGAGATGAGTCAACTCCTTCGTCTGCTCCACGGCAAACGGATTTCGCGCGCCACGCCCGGGGGTCACGAGGAGGCGGCCTCGATTTTGCGGACGGAGAAACGCCGTGGCATACTTGAACGGTTGTCGCGCGACGGAAACGTTTCGCCAGACGGCCCCATCGTATAGCGGCCTAGTACGCTGCCCTCTCACGGCGGTAACGCGGGTTCGAATCCCGCTGGGGTCACACAACACGAGAAAGCCTCCGGTTCGCCGGAGGCTTTCTCGCGTTTCAGAGGCCGTCATTCCGCCGGGGCCGAGCGAAGCGCCATCGTGCGGAAGGTCCTGTTGCTCAGCGGCAGGATCATCAGCGCCATCATCGCGCCGCCGAACAGGGTGAACGGCACCCACAGGCTCGTGAGTGAGGCGAGCGCGCCGAACCCCGCCATCGCCAACGGCATCAGGCAGTCGTCTCCCAATCGGGTCAGCGACCCCATCCGGCCGAGATAGGCGGTGTCGACGGTGGCTGAGAAGGTCGCGCTCAGCAAGACTGAGGCGTATCCGGCTGTCGCTCCGATCACGAAGGCGGCCGTCGCCACTGTCCAGGCCGGCCCGAACCCGAGGGCGACGATCCCTGCCCCTTGGACCACCAGGGCCCAGAAGCCACCGCGCGCTTCGTGGCGGGGTCGCCACTTCGCGACCGAGACGGCTCCGATCGCCGCGCCCAGACCGAGGAGGGCTTCGAAGAGGCCGACCGCCTGCGCGCCCCAGCCTTCGGCGTGTGCGCGCAACGCGAGGCCGATCCCGACAGCGGGCCCCACGGCGAGGTTCAGACCCGACAGCGCGATCACGAGGGTGCGCGTGGTCGGATTCGCGGAGAGGTGCGCGAATCCTCGCGCGATGCCGCGCAGCGCCGACTCCTTCTCGGCCCGGGCGAGCCGGAACCGCGGTCGCAACCAGATCGCGATGAAGGCGGCGACGAGCGCGAACGTCAGCGCATTCAGCGAAGCGCTGCCGACGAGGCCGGCGTGCGCCACGATGATCCCGCCGATCGCCGCGCCACCCATGGTGCCGAGTCGTGACGCAGTCTGCGCGGCCGCCCCGTACGACGGTAGATCCGTCGGTCGGACCAGCTGTCGCGCGATGGTGCCCGCCGACGGCTCGTAGAACGCGTCGCACACCCCGAACGCGATCGCGGCGAACAGCAGGATCGCCACGGATGGGGGCGTTGTGAGGACCCACACGGCCACGGTGACGAGCACGCCCACGCGGAGGATGGTGAAGAAGAGCATGATCCGCCGCGCATCGGCACGGTCGGCGATAACGCCGCCGAACAGCAGGATCGCCGCCCGGGGGATGGTCCCGGCTGCGACGATCAGGCCGGCGACGGCCGGCGACGCGATCTGCACGGCTGTCCAGGCGAGTGCGATCGTCCAGAGTGCATCCCCCGCGTCGGAGAGGGCCTTGACGCCGATCCATGCGTGCACGCGGTGGTCGCGTCGGAACTCCGGGGGAGTGAGGAGCACCGTCGGCTCGCTGAGGGTGGCCATCACGGCACCGTCGGGAAGGCGTGGGCGAACACGAAGATGGGCGTGCGCGACTGGTCGTCCGCGAGATCGATGCCGTCCTGCCACTCGCGGATCGTCGCCAGGAGTCGAGCGGAAAGATCTCGCAACTCATCGGGAGAAGCCCAGGTCGTGGTCTCGGTGTTGGAGCCGTCATACCCGACGTAGGCAGGATCGTGTCGGTGCCTGTGCCACTGCTGGAGTCGCTCGATCTGCATCCGGATGCCCTGGCGCTGCGCCTCTCGAGCGAGAAGGGCGTCGGAGGGGGAGTCCGCGTAGTCGTCGGTCGACCAGGTCAACCCTCTCCGTGCGACAGCCCACCAGCTGGTGCGCTTGTCACCGTCCGGGTCGGGAACGCGCTCGACGACCCCCGCTCGCTCGAGCATGCGCAGGTGGTGGCTGATGCTGCCGACCTGGCTCTCGAGTGCGCGGGCGAGCGTCGTCACCTGAGACGTCCCGTACAGGAGGAGGTAGTCGTAGATGCGGCGGCGCAACGGATGGTGCACGGCGGTGATCACGGAGATGTCTTCCACGGGAGAAGACGCTAATCCCGC
Organism: Microbacterium sp. PI-1; assembly: GCF_004337555.1. NCBI lineage: Bacteria > Bacillati > Actinomycetota > Actinomycetes > Micrococcales > Microbacteriaceae > Microbacterium > Microbacterium sp. PI-1. The sequence goes on from NZ_SJYZ01000001.1 coordinate 130,357, forward strand.
CCGTGCAGACGCACAAGCCTTCTTGTATACCCCGGAAAATCAGGCTTCGTCGGCGTCCGTACGGTCTCCGGTTGTCGCGTGCGAGGCGCGACGGGCCCGGCGCGACCGGCGGACCAGCCACACGATCAGGATGACGACTCCGGCGATCGCCAGCCACGGGAGGATGAATCCGACCGCGACCACGAGCGCGTTCAGCGAGACCACGAGGCCGTTCCATCCGGCGAGCAGGCCGTCGCTGAATCCAGCGGGGTCAGCAGTGGTGGGAGAGTTCTCCCGGGTCAGCTGCACCTGCAGGGATGACATCGCCACCTGGTCCTGCAGTGCCTCGAGCTGCTGCTCGTACGACTCGAGCTGCGCTTGCCGATCGGTCAGCGCGACTTCCGCCTCGATCAACTCGGACACGCTGCCCGACTGCGACATCAACTCGGTGAGACGATCGACCGATGCTCTGGTCGAGTCGATCCGCGCCTGCAGATCGATGGAGATCGAGGTCACATCCTGCTTCGACGTCGACGAGGAGAGGACGTCCCCGACGTCGCCGAGCGCGGCGATCACCTCCGGCAGGTCATCGGACGGCACTCGGACGCTGATCCACCCGTACGCGGAGTCGGCCGGCGCCGGCTCGGAGGTGCCGTCCATCGCGGCCGCCTTGCCGATCTCCGTGCTCTCCACGTATCCGCCGTGGTCGGCGGCGAGTGCGGCGATGGTCGTCGCGGCTTCGGGAATGCTCGGTACCTGAACCGTGGCCTGTGCGGTGGCGATGATCTCCCGATCGCCGTCGACAGCGCCATCGACGGCACCTTCGACGGCGCCGCCCGCATCAGTGGTCCCTTCGGCGAGCATCTCCGGAACACTCTCGGCCATGCGGTCGGGCGAGGAGGAGGAAGCGTCGGTGGCGGCATCCCCGGACATGCTCCATCCACCCGCGGTGACCGAAGTGGAGCCGCCGACCGCGCCGAGGATCGGGGGAGTCACGAGCACGCCGATGACGAAGGCTGCGGCGATGCCGCCGCCTGTCAGCCAGCGCCGTCGTCGCGTGCGTGCGCGGGCCGCAGCCAGGTTCACCGGCGCACGCTCGGCGGCGATCTCGGCGAACACCGACTCCTCGATGCGGGCGATGGTCTCGTCCGACACGACCGGCAGCTCGCCGTGGGGGTTCTGATCGTTCATGCGTCTCTCGCTTCCTGGACGGTACCGCGCAGTCGGGTGCGCACGCGGGAGAGACGGTTTCGGACGACGGCGTGGGTGATGCCCAACTCTTCGGCGGCTGCGTGGTAGGCGTAGCCCTCGGACGCGCAGAGTCGGAAGATCTCCCGGTCGAGCTCGTTCAGGGTGCCCACCTCGGCGGCGATCCGTGCGGCGAGCTCAGCCGTGATGACCTGCTCCTCCACGCTGATCGTGTCCGGCAACAGCGTCGCATCCACGGCTTCGGCGGTGTGCGCCTGATCGCGTCGCTGCTGGCGGAGCCGGTTCGCGGCCTGGAACCGGCAGATCGTCGCCAACCACGGCAGGATCGATTCGCCCTGGAGGTCGAGGGCGGGGAGCTTCCGCCAGGCGACGACGAACGTCTCCTGCGTGACATCCTCCGCATCGGCGGCCGATGCGAGTATCCCTCGGGCGATCCAGTAGACCGGCCGGACATGCGCGCGGTACAGCTCGCGGAAGGCGCTCTCGTCGCCTGCCGCGGCCTGGGCCGCCCATTTCTGATCACTCGTCTGCACGGGCATCCTGATTCCGTTCGGTGTCTCTCACCCGGGAAGTGTCGACGGAGTCCTCATCGTCTCAGATCCTGTTCCGTCGATGTCCGCCGCGTGGGCGGTTCCCCACGCTCCCAGCACTCCGGTAGCATGGCCCGAGCGAGAGGGAGTATCCCGGATCCGCGCGTAACGTCATCACGAGCACCGTCATCGTTGCTCCGGGCGCGCGACGCACCACTGTGCGGGGGAGAGACTTTCGAGTCATTCCCGACCCTTCGCGAAAGGTGCAGTGCGCCGTTGGAAATCCCTGTCTGGTTCGAGATCACGTCGATGGTCGTCCTCACGATCATCCTGATCGCCGATCTGCTGCTCATCCGGCTGCGGCCGCACATCCCTTCCACGAAGGAGTCCACCCTCTGGGTGGTGTTCTACGTCGGCCTCGCGCTCCTCTTCGCCGTGCTCCTCGGCAACGTCGGCGGCTGGCAGAATGCGGGTGACTTCATCACCGGCTGGGCACTGGAATACAGCCTGTCGATCGACAACCTGTTCGTGTTCGTGCTGATCATGGCTCAGTTCGCGGTGCCGCGACGTCTCCAGCAGCAGGTGCTGATGGTCGGCATCATCATCGCCCTCATCCTGCGTGGCCTGTTCATCCTCGCGGGCGTCGCGATCGTCGAGAACTTCTCGCCGATCTTCTACATCTTCGGGGCGTTCCTCATCTGGACGGCGATCCGTCAGGCCATGCCGGACGGAGACCACGAGGGTGAGGTGCAGCGCGAGAACTTCGTCGTCCGCCTGCTGCGGCGTCGGATCGACATCAGCGAGACGTACGACGGGTCCAAGATCCGCACCACGGTGGACGGCAAGCGCATGTGGACCCCGATGGTCATCGTCTTCATCACCATCGGGGTGACGGACCTGATCTTCGCGATCGACTCCATCCCCGCGATCTTCGAGATCACGACCAACGGATTCCTCGTCTTCGCGGCCAACATCTTCGCGCTCATGGGTCTTCGTCAGCTCTACTTCCTGCTCGGCGACCTGCTCGACCGTCTCCGCTACCTGCACTACGGCATCGCCGTCATCCTGGGCTTCATCGGTGTCAAGCTGATCCTCCACGCCCTGCACGTCAACGAGCTGCCGTTCATCAACGGCGGCGAGCACGTCGAATGGGTGCCCGACATCAGCAACATGGTCTCGCTCGGGGTGATCCTGGCGTCGATGACCATCGCGACGATCGCGAGCCTGATCGCCTCCTCGCGGGAGAAGCGAGCGGCGAGGGTCGCGACGCCGGCGGAGTGAGCTCCCTCAGCGTCGCCGACGTCTCACTCGTCTGACCACAGAAGCTCGGCCTCGAGCGTGAGGTCGATGATCTGACGGAGCAGCGACCCGACTGTGGCGGACTGCAAGAGGGCGTATCTGTCGTACTCGCCGAGAGGTGCGATCGCCGCGAGCTGCCATGCCGCGGCGATCGGATCGTCCGAGAGCTCCGTGCCGGAATCCCACGGGGCCTCGGGCGTGCGTGCGAGGGTGCGCCGCACGATGGCCTCGGCCTCCGTGCGCATCGGGGTGAGCTGGTCGTTCCAGTCGAGCTCCGGCAGCGGCGTGACCTCGGCTCGGGGATACGGCTCGTCAGCCAGCCACTCGTCGACCGAGAACCGCTCGGTGCCGACGGCGACGGCGACCAGCGCGTCAGCGCCGGTGGAGATGCTGACCAGCCGCGCGGTCGTCCCGATGCGACGGCGCTGGTCGCCCCCACCGACCTCCTGGCCGCGTTCGATGAGAACGACACCGAATCGCGGGTCATCCTCGTCCAGAAGCCGCCCGATCAAGGTGAGATAGCGCGGCTCGAACACGCGGAGCGGAAGCGGGGTGTACGGGAACACCACCGAGCCGAGCGGGAACATCGGGAGGGCGGTCATGGCACCAGTCAACACCGAGAGACGTACAGTGAACAGATGCGCAGACCTCGCCCCGAAATCCCCGCCGCCGGTCAGGAGTCCGTCTGGGACTACCCGAGGCCGCCGCGCGTCGAGCCCGTCGGCGAGCGCATCACCATCCGCCTTGCGGGGAACCTGATCGCTGACACCCGCGATGCCGTGCGTGTGCTGGAGACGAGTCACCCTCCGGTGTATTACCTTCCGATGGCCGACTTCGTCCCCGGCGCACTGGTCGAGGCCTCGGGCTCGTCGTTCTGCGAGTTCAAGGGGGCCGCCCGTTACTTCGACGTGCGCAGCGGAGACACCCTGCGCCAGGGGGCGGCCTGGAACTACCCGCATCCCTCTCCGGGCTTCGAGATGCTGACCGATCGGGTCGCCGTCTACGCCGCGCCGATGGACGAGTGCACGGTCGGCGGCGAGGTCGTGGTACCGCAACCCGGCGGGTACTACGGCGGGTGGGTCACCTCGTCCGTCGTCGGTCCCTTCAAAGGCGGGCCGGGCTCGCTGGGCTGGTGACGGTCGCCTGACGGCCGGTCAGAACGCGTGCAGGTTCGCCTGCAGGCCGCCGTGCGAGTACTCCCGGCGGAGGATGCCGCGACGGCGCAGGATCGGCACGAGCTCGTCGAGCGTGCGATGCAGCGTGACCGGATGGAAGTCTCCCCACAGCAGCACGCCGTCGTTGCCCCATTCGCCGAGCTCTTCGATCAGGTCGGCGAACTCGTCCGCGGTTCCGACGAAGCCCGTCCGATCGCTGATCCGTCCGGTCCGGGCGAGCGCCGTCAGGTGCGCGCGCAACGGGGCGTCCTCTCCACGGTCGCCGATCAGACGCTGAATGCTGCCGCGCGAGACGTGGGAGCCGAAGAGCGAGGGAGGCAGGGGTTCGTCGAGATCGAGGGAGGTCAGATCGGTCTCGAGATCGCTGGACTGCTTGCGGGCGATCTGCAGGAGTGCTCCGTCGTCGGGGTGCGCGGAGGCCGCCACGACGCGATCCGCCTCTTCGCGCGACGGCGTGATCACGGGTTGGATGGCGAACAGGACCTTGACGTCCTCGGGGCGTCGTCCTTCGGCGACGGCAGCCGCGTGCACCCGGGAGCGGTAGTCGCGCACCGACTTCTCGTTCAGCGGTGCGAGGGCGAGTTGCACATCGGAGTTCGCGCCCGCGAACCCGAGCCCGCGACCGGAACCTCCGGGGAGACGATCGCAGGGTCGCCGTCGGTGAAGGGGAGGGCGTTGAGCGGGCCGTCGAAGGCGAAGTGCTCGCCACGGTGCTCGACAGCGCGCAGCCGCGAGCCGTCGGCGAACACGTCGGTCGCGCGATCGGCGATGAGGGCGCCGTCCTCCCAGCTGTGCCACAGGGCACGGATCCCGGCGAGCCATTCCTCGGCGCGGTCGTACGCCTCGTCGTGGCCGAGCTGCGGGGCGTCGGAGAAGTGACGCGCGCTGCCGGTGTCGGTGACCACGTTGAGTCCCAGCCGATGTCCGCTCGCGTGCTGCAGGGTCGCGAACTGGCGCGCCGCTGTATAGGGGAGGTGCGCCGCAGGGTTCACGGTCGGCACCACACCGAGATGCCTCGTCGCCTGGAAGAGGTAGGGGGCCAACAGCAGCGGATCGTGCTTCGGCCCGCCGAACGCGTGGCGCACGCGCAGGTCGATCGTCGAGGGCGAACCCAGCGACGGCGCGTCCTCGATGATGACCAGGTCGAACCCCGCCTGCTCGAGCGTCCGTGCCGCCTCCTGATAGACCTCGGGACGCGTCCAGTCGTAATCCCAGTCGAGGGACGGGTACCCCCAGCCCTGCGGCCCGAAGCCGCGGGCGAGGAACCAGCCGAAGTGCTGAAGGCGGCTCATGCCACCGTCTCCCGCACGCCCTCGAGCACCTGTGCCAGATCCGAGAGGAGGTCGTCGAGGTCCTCGATGCCCACCGAGAGCCGGAGCGTGCCCGCACGCACGCCGAGCCCCTCGCGCTCCTGCTCGGTGCGCTGAGCATGGCTCGTCGTCCCGGGGTGCAGGACCAGGGATCGCACATCGCCGAGGTGCGTCATGTGCGTGAACACCTGCACCTGCTCGACGAATCGTCGTGCTGCCGGGAGGCCGCCCCGGAGCGTGAACGTGAACACCGAGCCGAATCCGCCTTCCAGGTACCGGTTCGCGGTCGCGTGGTCAGGGTGCGACGGCAGGCCGACGTAGTCGACGCTTTCCACCTCCGGATGCTCTTCGAGCCAGCGGGCGATCTGCAGGGCGCTGCGGGATTGCCGCTCCACGCGCAGTCCGAGTGTTTCCACGCCCTGGCCGATCAGGAACGCATTGAACGGGGAGGGCGAGGCGCCGAATCGCGGAGCCACCGACTCCCGGGCATAGGCGATGCGAGCGCGGCCTCCGTGGCGCGCGAAGACGCTGGCCGCGTCGCCGCGGCCCGGGAGCACGAGATGGGGCGCGTTGTGGCCTGCGCCTTCGGCGTCGAAGCGTCCGTCGTCGACGATCACGCCACCCAGCACGGAACCATGCCCGGCGAGGAACTTCGACGCCGAGTGGACCACGATCGCGGCGCCGTGTTCCAGAGGGCGCAGAATCGCCGGTGTCGCGAGGGTGTTGTCGACGATCAGCGGGATCGCGAACTCTTCCCCGACGGTGCTGACGGCGCGGATGTCGAGCACGTCGTTGCGGGCGTTCGCGATCGATTCGGCGAACAGCGCGCGGGTGTTCGGGCGGATCGCGCTCCGCCAGGCGTCCGGGTCGGCGATGTCGTCGATGAACGTCGTCTCGATGTCGAGCCGCGCGAGGTTGTCGAGGAGCAGGCCCCGGGTGCCCTCGTAGATGTGCGTGGACGACACGATGTGGTCGCCGGCGGCCGCGACGGTGAGCAGGGCTGTGGCGACCGCCGCCTGGCCGCTGGCGACGAGCACGGCGTCCGCGCCCGACTCCAGCGCGGCGAGCTGGCGTTCCACGGCGCGGACGGTCGGGTTCCCGGTGCGGGTGTAGCCGAAGCCCGCTCCGGTGCGGAAGTGGTCGGCCGCGTGATCGAAGTCGTCGAACTCGAAGCCCGCCGTCAGGTAGATCGGTGTCGCGCGCGATGCGGCGGTCTCCCGGTCGCGCGCCGCATGGACCGCGCGGGTGGCGAAGCGGGGGTGTGCGACGGTCATGCGGTGCCTCTCGGTCGTTCGGTGCTCAACAGAGTGTCATGGCGGATCGGAGCACGGCCGAGCGGTGGTAATCTGACGTCATGCGGACCGTGCTCCTTCTTCTTATGGGCCGCGACGAGACCTCGATCTAGAGCCCCTCCTCGTCGCGGAGTCCATCGTGGGCCGAACCGTCAGCCACAGGAGACACGCAATGACCACCCCCGCACACAGTGCTGATCCGTCACGCCGCAGGACACTCGCCGAGAAGGTCTGGGACGACCACTTGGTCGTCAAGGGCGACAACGGCGAGCCCGACCTGATCTACATCGACCTGCACCTCGTGCACGAGGTGACGAGCCCCCAGGCCTTCGATGGGCTGCGCACCGAAGGACGACCGCTGCGCCGGCTCGACCTCACGATCGCGACCGAGGACCACAACACGCCGACCTGGGAGATCGACAAGCCGATCGCCGACCTCACCAGCCGCACGCAGATCGAGACCCTGCGACGCAACGCGGCGGAGTTCGGTGTGCGTCTGCATTCACTCGGTGACGCGGAGCAGGGCATCGTGCACGTCGTCGGGCCGCAGCTCGGTTTGACCATGCCGGGGATCACGGTGGTCTGCGGAGATTCGCACACCTCGACCCACGGGGCGTTCGGTGCGATGGCGTTCGGTATCGGCACGAGCGAGGTCGAGCACGTCATGGCCACGCAGACGCTTCCGCTCAAGCCGTTCAAGACGATGGCGATCAACGTCGACGGGACACTGCGTCCCGGGGTCACGGCGAAGGACATCATCCTTGCGGTGATCGCGAAGATCGGCACGGGCGGCGGGCAGGGCTACGTGCTCGAGTACCGCGGCAGCGCGATCCGCGCCCTTTCGATGGAGGGGCGCATGACGATCTGCAACATGTCGATCGAAGCCGGTGCGCGCGCAGGCATGGTCGCTCCCGACGAGACGACCTTCGCGTACCTCGAGGGGCGCCCGCACGCGCCCAAGGGCCAGGATTGGGAGGACGCGGTCGCCTACTGGCGCACGCTGCCGACCGACGAGGGCGCGACGTTCGACGCCGAGGTGTTCATCGACGCCGACGAGCTCGAACCGTTCGTGACCTGGGGGACCAACCCCGGTCAGGGAAGCTCGCTGTCCGCCTCCGTGCCGGACCCGGCGCAGATCGTCGATCCCAACGAACGTGCCGCGGCGGAGCGTGCGCTGGAGTACATGGACCTGACCCCCGGCACGCCGCTCAAGGAAGTGCCGGTGGATGCGGTCTTCATGGGGTCGTGCACGAACAGTCGCATCGAGGACCTGCGCGCCTTCGCCTCGGTCATCGAAGGCAAGAAGAAGGCCGACGGCGTCCGCGTGATGGTGGTTCCCGGATCCGCGCGGGTGCGTCTGGAGGCCGAGGCGGAGGGCTTGGACAAGGTCATCAAGGACTTCGGCGCGGAGTGGCGCTTCGCCGGCTGCTCGATGTGCTTGGGCATGAACCCCGACCAGCTCGCGCCGGGGGAGCGCTGCGCCTCCACATCCAACCGCAACTTCGAGGGCCGTCAGGGCAAGGGAGGGCGCACACATCTCGTGTCGCCGCTCGTCGCCGCCGCCACCGCGATCCGTGGCACGCTGTCCAGCCCGAGCGATCTGACCGAAGGGTTCTGAATCATGGAGAAGTTCACCACTCACACCGGCATCGCGGCGCCGTTGAAGCGCTCGAACGTGGACACCGACCAGATCATCCCCGCCGTCTTCCTCAAGCGGGTCACCAAGACCGGCTTCGAGGATGCGCTGTTCCACGGATGGCGCCAGGACCCGGAGTTCGTCCTCAACCAGCCTGCGTTCCAGGGGGCGTCCGTGCTTCTCGCCGGACCCGACTTCGGCACCGGCTCCAGCCGTGAGCACGCGGTCTGGGCCCTGCGCGACTTCGGCTTCAAGGTCGTGCTCAGCCCTCGTTTCGCCGACATCTTCCGCGGTAATTCCGGCAAGCAGGGCCTCCTCGCGGCGACCATCTCCGAAGAGGATCTCGAGCGTTTCTGGGCCGAGATCGACCGGAATCCCGGGGTGTCGATGACCGTCGACCTCGAGGCGCGGACGGCGTCCATCGGCGACGTCCAGGCCGACATCGGGATCGACGATTACACTAGATGGCGGCTCCTCGAAGGGCTCGATGACATCGGGCTCACGCTGCGCAACGAAGACAAGATCGCGCAGTTCGAGGCCCGTCGCGAGTCGTGGCGGCCACGGACCCTTCCCGTTCAGTAGACGGTGGGGGCGGGGGAGCCAGGGGCAACCCGCCCCCGAAATCCGTAAATGAAGTGAGGCTCCGAATGACGACACCTGTGCGCGACGCTCTTCCGGACGGAGTCCCTGCACTCACCGGAGACGTCCTCGCCATTCGAGGCGGACGTCCGCTCCGCGGCCGTGTCGACGTCAAGGGCGCGAAGAACCTGGCCACGAAGGCCATGGTCGCGTCCCTCCTCGGCGAGACCGTCAGCACGCTACGAGACGTCCCCGCCATCAGCGATGTCGCCGTCGTGCGTTCGCTGCTCGAGGTGCACGGCGTCCGGGTCTCCGAGGGCGACGAGCCCGGTTCGCTCGTGTTCGACCCCAGCGACGTGGAGTCCGCACACTTCGAGGAGATCGACGCGCACGCGGGGGCCTCCCGTATCCCGATCCTGTTCTGCGGCCCGTTGCTGCACCGTCTCGGACAGGCGTTCATCCCCGACCTCGGCGGGTGCCGCATCGGCGACCGCCCCATCGACTTCCACCTGGACGCACTGCGCAAGTTCGGCGCGATCGTCGAGAAGCTCCCCAGCGGCATCCGCCTCTCGACCGGGGGAACGCGTCTGCACGGCGCCAACATCCATCTCCCGTACCCGAGCGTCGGCGCGACCGAGCAGGTTCTGCTCACGGCCGTCCGCGCCGAGGGGGTCACGGAGCTGCGCAACGCAGCCATCGAGCCCGAGATCATGGACCTGATCGCCGTGCTGCAGAAGATGGGCGCGATCATCTCCTACGAGCCGAACCGCGTCATCGTGATCGAGGGCGTCGAGAAGCTCCGCGGCTACGACCACCGGTCGATCTTCGACCGCAACGAGGCGGCATCCTGGGCCTCCGCCGCGCTGGCCACCGACGGCGAGATCTTCGTCGGCGGCGCCAAGCAGCAGGAGATGCTGACGTTCCTCAACGTCTTCCGCAAGGCGGGCGGCTGGTTCGACATCCAGGAAGACGGCATCCTGTTCCGTCGCGACGGCGAGATCAAGCCCGTCGTGATCGAGACCGATGTTCACCCCGGCTTCATGACCGACTGGCAGCAGCCGCTGGTCGTCGCGCTCACCCAGGCACACGGTCGCTCCGTCGTTCACGAGACCGTGTACGAGAACCGGATGGGCTTCACCGATGCGCTGGTCAAGATGGGCGCCGACATCGTCGTCCACCCCCGGGGTCTCCAGGACGGCCCGCGTCGGGTCCCGCGTCGCGACCTCGAGCAGGCTGCCGTCGTCACCGGCCCCACGCCGCTGCACGGCGCTGACATCGTGGTCCCCGACCTTCGCGGCGGCTACAGCCACGTCATCGCGGCGCTGACCGCCACCGGGGAGTCGAAGGTGTCCGGCGTCGACATCCTCAGCCGCGGCTACGAGAAGTTCCTCGCCAAGCTCGACGCGCTCGGCGCCGACTTCGACGTCATCCGGTGACCGAAGTGGCGTCCCGATCATCGGAGACGAAGCGCCCGAGCATTTTCTGGCCGCTCGCGGCGCTGGTGATCCCTCCGGTCTCCCTGATCGCGAAGATCCGCGTCCGCGGGGCGGAGAAGCTGCCGCGTGAGGGCTCGTTCGTGCTGGCCCCGAACCACTACTCGGAGTTCGATCCGCTCATCGTCGCCGTCGCCGTCTGGCGTGCCGGTCGTGCGCCGCGCTTCATGGCCAAGGAAAGCCTCTTCAGGGTGCCGGTGCTCGGCTGGTTCCTGCGCCGCACCGGGATGATCCCGGTCGCTCGCACTTCATCGGCCGCGTCCGCTCGGCAGACGATGAAGCAGTCGGAAGAGCTCGTCGAGCACGGTCGGGGTGTGATCGTGTACCCCGAGGGCACGCTCACACGTGATCCCGAGCTGTGGCCGATGCGCGGCAAGTCGGGCGCGGTGCGTCTGGCACTCGCCGACGGCATCCCGCTGATCCCGATGGCCCAGTGGGGAACCCAGGCGATCATGGGGCGCTATCAGAAGGGTCTCAGCCTCTGGCCGCTGCGCAAGCCGGTCCGCGTGCTCATCGGAGATCCGGTCGATGTCGCGGATCTGCGTGAACGTGCGGGCGAGCCTGCTGCCCTCAATGAAGCCACCGATCGACTCATGAACGCCATCACCGCTCTGCTCGAGGAGCTTCGAGACGAGAAGTCCCCGGCGGAGCGCTGGAACCCCGCGAACCACGGCCAGAAGGAGACCGGGCGCCTTGACTCCTAAGAGAACCGTTCCGAGCGGACCGCGCGTCACGGTGATTGGCGCCGGCAGCTGGGGGACGACCTTCGGCAAGATCCTCGCCGACGGCGGCGCACACGTCACGATGTGGGCCCGGCGTGCAGAACTCGCGCAGGAGATCAACGAGGCCAAGCGCAATTCACGCTACCTCCCGGGCATCAACCTCCCGCGGACGATGGCGGCCACCCACGAACTCGCGACATCGCTCGACGGCGTGGAACAGGTGTACCTGTCGGTGCCGAGCCAGTCGCTCCGCGAGAACCTGAAGGCGCTGCGCCCGTTGCTCGCCGACAGCGACACCAAGGTGATCAGCCTCATGAAGGGCGTCGAACGCGGCACGGGTCTGCGCATGAGCCAGGTGATCCAGCAGGAACTCCGCTGCGATCCCGACCGCATCGCCGTGGCATCGGGGCCGAACCTCGCACTGGAGATCGCCCGGGAGCAGCCCACCGCAGCGGTGATCTCCTCCCGTAGCCAGGAGACGGCCGATGTCGTCGCGCGCGCGGCTCGCAACCAGTATTTCCGCACCTTCGTGAACACCGACGTGATCGGCACGGAGTTCGGCGGCGTCCTCAAGAACCTGATCGCGGTCGCCATCGGCATCGTCGACGGCGTCGGGTACGGGGAGAACACGAAGGCATCGATCATCACGCGCGGACTCGTCGAGATGACGGACTTCGCGGTGGCCAACGGTGCGCATCCGGAGACGCTCCAGGGCCTGGCCGGTCTCGGCGACCTGATCGCCACGTGCCAGTCGCCGCTGAGCAGGAACAACACGGCGGGACGCCTGCTCGGCCAGGGGTACAGCTTCCAGGACGTCGTGAAGCAGATGCAGCAGACGGCGGAAGGTCTCGCCTCCGTCGCTCCGATCCTGCAGCTCGCGCGCGAAGCCGAGGTCGACATGCCCATCGTCGAGCAGGTGAAGATGGTGCTCGACGGCAAGATGGATCCGCGGGACATCGCACCCCACCTGACGACGGACGACGACACCCCGCAGGGTGAGAGGACCAACCATGGACAAGCAGACGGTGGTGGTGCTCTTCGGCGGGCGCTCCAGCGAGCATTCGATCAGTTCCGCAACAGCGGGGGGCGTGCTGGGAGCGATTGATCGCGACCGGTATGCCGTGATCCCGGTGGGCATCACCCGCGAGGGTGCATTCGTGCTGGAAGACGACGATCCCGCGAAGTTCCCGCTGGATGCGGCGCATCTCCCGGAGGTCGTCGACAACGGCACTCGTGTGCTGTGGCCCGAGCCGGGTGGTGACCGCACACTGCGCGTCGTGCAGGCGGACGGCTCGGTCGAAGGCTTCGGCGAGATCGATGTGGTGCTGCCCATCCTGCACGGACCGCACGGCGAGGACGGCACGATCCAGGGCTACTTCGATACCCTCGAGGTCCCGTACGCGGGCGGCGGCGTGCTCGACTCCGCGCTCTGCATGGACAAGCACTTCATGAAGATCGCCCTCCAGGCCGCGGGCATCGCCGTCGCCCCGTGGGTGACCGTGCGCCGCCGGCAATGGGACGGTGACGCCGCAGACGTGCGCCGCCGTGCCGCCGCGCTCGGCCTGCCGCTGTTCGTGAAGCCGGCGCGCGCCGGTTCGAGCGTGGGCGTGTCGAAGGTCGACACCGCGGACGAGCTCGACGCCGCGCTGGCCGTGGCCTTCGCGGAAGACGACAAGGTGCTGATCGAGACCGGCGTGAGCGGTCGCGAGATCGAAGTCGCCGTCCTCGAGGGCGCCGACGGGGTCCGGGCGTCTCTGCCGGGCGAGATCGTGCTGACGTCCCGCGGCTTCTACGACTTCGAGGGCAAGTACCTCGGCGGCGACGGCGTCGATGTCGTGTGCCCGGCGGAGCTGACCGATGCCGAGACCGCAGCGATCCAGCAGGCGGGTATCCGCGCGTTCGACGCGGTGGACGGTCGGGGACTCGCCCGGGTCGACATGTTCCTGACCCCGACGGGCGAGTTGGTCGTCAACGAGCTGAACACGATGCCCGGCTTCACGCCGATCTCGATGTTCCCGAAATGCTGGGTCGCCTCGGGGCTGAGCTACGGCGAACTGATCACCGAGCTGGTCGAAGCGGGCCTCCGCCGCTGAACATCGAGTTCCCCGTGGCGATCAGCTCGCGGGGAACTCGACCCGATCGGTGCACTTCGCCGTGGCCGGGGCGAGCCCGGACTGGATGCTCTGCGAGATCGAGTCCACGATCGACTGGAAGTCGATCTGCTCGCCGCGCCGGATGTTCAGCTCGACCGCGGGATCCCGGCCGTAGGTGACGAGGCGCTGACGTTCCTCCTCCTGCTCGAGGACCAGCCAATCGACGCCCCCCAGCGTGGTGCACACGAGGGCGGAGGGAGCCGGCGGCTCGACGCCGCAGCGCAGCGCGACCGCGGTGGGCTCGCCCCACGCGCCGGTGGCCTGGGCATCCGTCCACACGCGGTCGAGACCGGCGACGTTGTCGGGCAGCAGGACCGACACCGAGGCGCATGCGGGATTGTTCGCATCGTCGGCCGGTTCGAGGTGCACGGTCGTCGCGCAACCGGAGAGGACGGCGGAGAGGGTCACCGCGCCTGCGAGGGCAGCGAGGCGACGGGAACGAGGCATGCTTCCAGGCTACCGTTGACAGCATGCCCTCCCGACCCGACGCCGACGATCCACGCCTCGGCGATGTCTCCGAAGGACGCATCCTCCACGCGATCCTGAGCCGAACGTCTTCCGCCTCGCACGCCCTCATCGGCCCGGGGGACGATGCCGCGGTCGTGGCGACCCCCTCGGGCAGTGTGGTCGCGACGACCGACACCCTGGTGCACGGACCTGACTTCCGCCTTGCCTGGTCGAGCGGATACGACCTCGGCTGGAAGGCCGCGGCCGTGAATCTGGCGGATGTCGCTGCGATGGGCGCACGTCCGACGGCACTCCTCGTCGCGTTGGCCGTGCCCGCCGATCTCCGACTCTCCTTCGTGGAAAGGCTCGCAGACGGCTTCCGGGACGCCTGTGACGCCCTCGCGCCCGGTTGTGCGGTCGTCGGAGGGGATCTGACGGTGTCGGATGTGCTGACGGTCGCTGTGACGGCGCTCGGAGATCTCGAAGGCAGAGCGCCGGTGACCCGCAGCGGGGCGCGTCCTGGCGACGTCGTCGCGGTGGCGGGAGAACTCGGTCACGCCGCTCACGGACTGGCGGTGCTGTTCGGACGCTTTCGTGACGGAGACGTGCCGGTGGCGGTCGACCCGGCGATGCTCGCCGCAGGGGAGAGCGCGGCGGTGGCCGCGCAATTGCGCCCCTCTCCGCCGATCGGACTCGGTGCGGTCGCAGCATCGGCCGGCGCCAGCGCGATGATGGATGTGTCGGACGGGCTCGCCCTCGACGCCCGGCGGATGGCTGCGGCCTCCGAGGTCACCATCGCGCTCGACCGCGAGACACTCGGTGATGACCCCGAGCGTGCGATCGCCGGTGGCGAGGACCATGCGCTGCTCGCGACTTTCCCCGCGGATGCGCTTCCGCCGGGCTTCCGTGCGATCGGACGGGTGCTTCCGCGCGGCGCGGAGGACCTGCTGTGCGACGGTTCTCCGGTCGAGGTCAGCGGGTGGGACCCCTATCGCGACTGGGACTCGGTCTCGGGCTGAGCGTCGGACGTCTTCGGCTCGTCGTCCGCCCGGGGCTCGGCCCACCAGAGGGCGGTGTCGCCGTAGGTCTTCTCCCGGAACAGGTCGAGGCCGGCGGCGGGAAAGTCCGGTGGCGTGGATCGGCGTGCACGTTCGACCACGACGACGGCATCGGGGGACAGGAGCGGCGCGAGCGCGACGAGATCCGCTGTCATCGCGGCATCGTCGAGGTCGTACGGCGGATCGCTGAAGACCAGATCGAAGGGGCCGGTCGCCCGCTGCAGGAACGTGCGGACCGCGCCCTCGTGCACATGGCCCGGCGCCATGCCGCCGGCCTTCGCCACGGCCGCGGCATTGCGGCGCACGATCGCGGCAGCCTGTCGTCCGCGCTCCACGAACTCCGCCGACGCCGCGCCCCGGCTCAGCGACTCGAGGCCGAGAGCACCGGATCCTGCATACAGGTCGAGGACCCGGGCTCCGTCGATGGCACTCAGTGACTCGAGTGCGCCGAAGAGCGACTCACGCACACGGTCGCTGGTGGGGCGCGTTCCCGCACCGGGTACTTCGAGTCGAGTGCCCCTGGCTCTGCCCGCGATGATCCTCGTCACCCGTTCACGATACGACAGCAGCGGTGCGGCCGGTGTCGGTCGGGTTCCCTAGACTCGGAGCATGTCGCTCTCGCTCGATTCCTCGCTGGAGGACGCGCTCGGCGCGGCGTCTGCCAAGACGCTCGGTCGTGCGTTCGCCATGCGGAGCGTCGGTGACCTCCTGGCGCACTACCCGCGCCGGTACGCCGACCCGGGTGAGCTGACCCCGATCCGTGAGCTGCCGCTCGGGGAGACGGTGACCATCGTGGCAGAGGTGCTCTCCTCGAGCTTCCGGCGTATGCGCAACCGCCCAGGAGCCATGGTCGACGTGGTGATCGGAGACGGCATCGGACGCATGTCGCTCACGTTCTTCGCGAAGAACGTCGGGGCAGCGGAATGGCGCTCCAAAGATCTCGCCGTGGGACGACGGGGAGTCTTCTCCGGAAAGGTCGGAGAGTTCAACGGAGTAACGCAGTTCGCGCATCCGGAGTACGAGCTCTTCGACGATGAAGACTCCGCGCGCCGGAGCGCAGACGCGCGTGCGGCTGTTCCCATCCCGATCTATCCGGCCACCTCGACGATCCAGACCTGGCAGATCGCCCGGCTCATCGGACGGGTGCTGGACGACCTCGCCGAGGTGCCCGACCCGCTGACCAAGGACATCCGCGAGAGCGAAGAGCTGCTCACGGCCGGCGAGGCGCTCGAACGTATCCACCGCCCGCGGACGCGCAACGACATCGATCCGGCGGTCCGCACTCTCCGGATGCATGAGGCTCTCACATTGCAGACGGCGCTCCTGCAGCAGCGGGATGCGGTCCGGGCGCTCTCGGCGACGGCCCGTCCGGCCGGTCCCGGCGGACTCCTGGAGCGCTTCGACGCGGCGATGCCCTACACGCTGACGCCCGATCAGGAGACGGTCGGCGCGCAGATCGCGGCCGACCTGATGGGATCCTGGCCGATGAACCGGCTCGTCCAGGGTGAGGTCGGTTCGGGTAAGACCCTCGTCGCGCTGCGGGCGATGCTGCAGGTCGCCGAGAGCGGAGGCCAGGCCGCTCTGATCGCCCCCACCGAAGTTCTGGCCGGCCAACATCTGCGTTCCATCGCGAAGATGCTGGGCCCGGAACTGGCGCCGCTGCTGATGCCCACGCTGCTGACCGGGCAGCTTCCCGCTGCCGAAAGACGCAAGGCCGCCCTCCGGGTCGCCTCGGGTCAGGCGCTCATCGTGGTCGGCACGCACGCCTTGCTGGGGGAGAAGACCACCTTCGCCGATCTCGGCCTCGTGGTGGTGGACGAGCAGCACCGCTTCGGCGTCGAACAGCGTGAGGCACTTCGCGCCAAGGGGTCGAGTCCGCACGCACTGGTCCTCACGGCGACGCCGATCCCGCGAACGGTGGCGATGACGGTGTTCGGCGACCTCGACACCTCGGTCATCCGGACGATGCCGGCCGGCCGCGCAGGCATCGAGTCCTTCGTGGCACCGCTGGCCGAGCACCCGGGATGGTTCAACCGGGTCTGGGAGCGCGCGGCAGAGGAGATCGCGCAGGGCCGCCAGGTCTTCGCCGTGTGCGCCGCGATCGATACCGCCAAGAAGACCGCGGAGGCCGGTGAGCAGCCGCCTCTCGCCCCCGATGGGGCCTCCGGCCCCCGGTGGGGGGTGGTGCAGCTCGATGAGGCGCTGGCGACGCATCCGACGCTCGGCGGGATCCGTCGTGCCGTGCTCCACGGCCGGATGCCTTCGGAAGAGAAGGATGCGGTGATGCAGGCGTTCGCGCGCGGTGACATCGATCTGCTCCTGGCGACCACGGTCATCGAGGTCGGCGTCGATGTGCCGAATGCATCGACGATGATCGTGCTCGATGCCGACAGGTTCGGTGTGTCCCAGCTGCATCAGCTGCGAGGGCGCGTCGGCCGTGGCGGCGTGCCTGGTCTCTGCTTGCTGGTCACGGAAGCGGAATCCGGGTCCCTCGCGCGAGAACGCGTCGACGCGGTCGCGGCGACGCTCGACGGTTTCGCTCTGGCGGAGGTCGATCTGGGGCTGCGCGGCGAGGGCGATGTGCTCGGCGCGGCACAAGCCGGCGTGCGTTCCTCGCTGAAGCTTCTCCGTGTCGTGAAGGATGCGGGTCTCATCACCCGAGCGCGTGAACTGGCCGAGACGATCCTCGTGGCAGACCCTGCTCTCGAGGCGCATCCGGGCCTGCGTGAGGCCATCGCCCGCCGGGTGAGTGACGAGGACCGTGCGGCGCTCGCGAAGAACTGAGGTGCGCGCGAGGTGCCCTAGGCTGGTGGCATGAGCAGCAGGATCGCCGTCGTCCCGGGTTCCTTCGATCCGCCGACCCTGGGTCATCTCGATGTGATCCGTCGGGCCGCGGCCCTGTACGACGAGCTGCACGTGCTCGTGGTGCACAACCCGGGCAAGGAGGCGATGCTCCCGATCGCACAGCGCCTGTCGCTGCTGGAGCGTTCGATCGCCGACGACGGGATGTCGGGGAACATCGTGATCGGGTCATGGACCATGGGTCTGCTGGTCGACTATGCGCGCGATGTCGGCGCCGGTGTGCTCGTGAAGGGCATCCGCTCCCAGATCGACGTCGCGTACGAGTCCCCGATGGCGATCGTCAATCGGCACCTCGCCGGCATCGAGACCGTGTTCCTGCTGCCCGACCCCTCGCATGCGATGGTCTCGAGCTCCCTGGTGCGTCAGGTCGCTTCGCTCGGCGGCGACGTCGCACCGTTCGTTCCGCCGGCGGTTGCCGACTTCCTCGACACGGGGGCCCGCGGAATCTGACCGCCGTTCCTGAGCACGGGCTCGGCGCGACCCTGGGGCGACCCGGGTAGCATGGCGGAGTGCGCTCTCGAATGAACGGTCCCTTCGTGCTCCCCGTCCGCGACATCGTCCGGCGACCGGGGGAGATGCGTGAACACGAGTTCTCCGTGGCTCTCAAAGAGGCATGGGGCGAGGGCATCGTGACGTTCGAAGCAGGCTCCGAGATGGCCCTCGATGTGCGGCTGGAGTCCGTTCACGAGGGGGTTCTCGTGTCCGGAACCGCCGATGCAGAATACGTCGGCGTCTGCGGCAGATGCCTGATCGACATCGCCCGGCCCGTCGAAGTCGAGTTCCAGGAGCTTTTCGCGTATCCTGGTGAGGAAGAAACTGACTTCGAGGTTCAAGACGACCACGTGGATCTTGAAACTCTCGTCAGGGATGCGGCCGTATTGTCGCTTCCTTTTCAGCCGGTGTGTCAGCCGGATTGCCCGGGTCTCGACCCGAAAACGGGTGAGCGACTGGCCGTGAACACCGGAACGGAGCAGGTGGCTCCCATCGATCCTCGATGGAGTGCGCTCCAGAACATCACAGACCAAGACGGCGCGGAAGAATCTCGCGCCGCCGAGAAAGAAGAGAGCTAGTCATGGCTGGTAACCCCCCGAAGCGCAAGGTTTCCCGTTCGAACACCCGCTCGCGCCGCGCGCAGTGGAAGGCGGCTCCCGTCGCCCTCGTCAAGACCATCGAGAACGGTCAGGTCGTCTACAGCCGTCCGCACCAGGCGAAGGTCGTCACCGACTCGCAGGGCACCGAGCTCTTCCTGGAGTACAAGGGCCGCAAGGTCGCCGACGTCTGAGTCGCGAACCGTGACGGAGGTCCCCGGGGGGACGAGACCTCTCCCAGATAAGCTCCGCGTCGAGATCGACGCGGAGCTTCTGGGGTTGGCCCTCACCCACCGCTCCTACGCGTATGAGCACGGCGGGATACCGCACAACGAGCGCCTGGAGTTCCTCGGCGACTCGGTGCTCGGGCAGGCGGTGACCGTCATGCTGTTCACCACGCACCCGGACCTCGACGAGGGCGAGCTGGCGAAGCGACGTGCGAGCGTCGTCTCGACCGTCGCGCTTGCAGAGGTGGCGCGGGGGATCGATCTCGGCAGTCACCTGTTGCTCGGACGCGGAGAAGAGCAGACCGGTGGTCGCGATAAGGATTCGATCCTCGCCGACACCATGGAAGCGGTGATCGGGGCCACCTATCTCTCCGCAGGACCGGATGCGGCCACGGAACTCGTCCTGCGTCTCACGAAGCCACTGCTCGCCGATCCGGAGCGCTACGGCGCGGCGATGGATCCCAAGACGAGTCTGCAGGAACTCGCCGCCCGCGTCGGTGCGACGCCGCCCCAGTACTCGATCGAGGCGAGCGGTCCCGATCATGACCGTCGTTTCACGGCGACCGTCGTGGTCGGTGACGTGACCATGACCGGCACCGGCAGCAGCAAGAAGACCGCGGAGATGGCGGCCGCCCTCAGCGCCTGGCGCACGCTCAGCGCGCGTGCCTGAGCTCCCTGAAGTCGAGGTCGTCCGCGCCGGCCTCGCGCCGGCCGCTGTCGGATCCCTGATCACCTCGGTGAGCGTGTTCGATGAACGCGCGCTCACGCGGCACTCCGCCGGCGCTGAGGACTTCGTCGCCCGGCTCGAGGGGCGACTTTTCGTGGCGGCCTCTCGCCGGGGGAAGTTCCTCTGGCTTCCGCTCGATGATGACGACTCCGCGTTGATCGCGCACCTGGGGATGAGTGGGCAGATGCTCCTGCGCGCACCGGAGGCTACCGCGGAGCGACACGAACGTGTGCGCATCGGCATCGAGCATCCCGAACATGGCGAACTCGCGATCGTGTTCGCAGACCAACGCACCTTCGGCTCGCTCGCGGTCGACGCCCTGGTAGACGACGGCGGCTCGAGGATTCCGACCCAAGTCGTCCACATCGCCCGCGACCCGCTCGACCGCCGCTTCGATGACGACGCCTTCCGCGCGGCGCTCGCCCGGCGTGGCAGCGCGATCAAGCGGGTCCTCCTCGATCAGGGCGTGGTGAGCGGTATCGGCAACATCTACGCCGACGAGTCCCTCTGGGCGGCGCGCATCCACCCCGAGACCCCCGCGGCCCGCCTGTCGACGCCGTCGGTGCGCAGACTGCTGGCCGAAGTGCGCAGCGTGCTGGAGAAGGCGCTTGCCGAGGGCGGGACGAGTTTCGACGCCCAGTACGTCAACGTCAACGGTCAGGCGGGTTATTTTGCTCACTCCCTCAACGCCTACGGGCGACAGGGAGAACCCTGCGCACGATGCGGCACGAGTATCCGTCGTGTGTCGTTCATGAACCGCTCGTCGCACTTCTGCCCGTCCTGCCAGCGACGACGATAGTTCTCACCCACTTGCGCAGTTCACGATTCTCTACGGCCTCGCTTCTCGTCACACCGGTGCGGCGTCGGAGAGCGTTGAGGCCTGCCAGTCACTCGTCGTGGGCCCTCCGTCGAGGGCGCGCCATCGGATCGATAGCGAAGCCGGGCCGCCGATGTCGGAGCGTATCGTTGTTCATAGACCCTGGAGGGTCTAGAGTGTCGGGTATGTGGACCGTCGACCTTGGGGTGATCGAGGCTTGGCTGATGAAACTGGATGACGACACGTACGACCAGGTCATTGCCGCCATCGAGCTCCTCCAGGACCACGGCCCGCAGCTGGGACGCCCCATTGTCGACACGGTGAAGGGGTCCGCGTACAAGAACATGAAGGAGCTTCGTCCGGGCTCATCCGGTGCGTCGGAGCTGAGGGTGCTGTTCGCCTTCGATCCCCAGCGACAGGCGATCTTGCTGGTCGCCGGGGACAAGGCCGGCAACTGGAAGAACTGGTACCGGGAGAGCATTCCGATCGCAGACGCTCGGTTCACGGAGCATCTGGCCCAGCTGAAGAAGACAGAGAACGACGAGACCAAGAGGAAGTGATCACGATGGCTCTTACCCCGGAGCAGCTGCTCGAGAAGCGTCCTGCGAACCGTGCACGTGTCGACATACACAAAGAGCGCATGCTGGGCGAGGTGCGGGCGTACCGGCTGCGCGAACTCCGTGAGCAACTCGGACTCAGCCAGGCGCAGCTCGCTGAACGTATCGGCGTTGGTCAGCGTCAGGTCTCGAAGATCGAGAACGGCGATCTCGACAGCGCGCGCGTCGGCACAGTCCGGAAGTACATCGAAGCTGTCGGCGGAGACCTTGTCATCGAGTATGTCGCCGGCGATAGTCGGCTGCAGGTGGCCTGAACAGTCGGAGGCGATGCTCAGCAAGGTCGCACTCGCTTACCCGCAGCCTCGTTCATGAACCGCTCGTCGCACTTCTGCCCGTCCTGCCAGCGTCGGCGCTGAACTCTTCGCGTCACGCGGTCCGGAACGCCTTTCGCAGGAGCGGACGCGTCGCCCAGGTGCTGGCCCACACGAGGGCGATGCCGACACCGACCACAGCGCTGATCGTCAGCACCGACACGGGCGCCGTGATCACCGCGATCCCCACGAGCGGGAACACCAGGAGTGCCGCGATCAGAGCCGAGCCGAGCGCCGTGACGAGCAGGGGAGACATGATCGCGCGACGGCGGGCACGATCCACCGTCTCCACCGGCATGCCCAGGTGATGGAGGCTTCGATGCAGCTCCCGCTGGTCGAGCACGTCCGATGCCTGATTGACTCCGACGGAGGCGGCGACCATGAGGAACGAGCCGATCAACGTGATGATGAGACCCGTGCGGATATCACGGGCGAGGGCGAAGTCGGCGGCGGATGCATCCGCGCTCGTCATCACATTCATCAGCGCGACGCCGGTGCCTGCGAACACGGCCATGAAGCTCGCCATCGCGATGCCGCCGACCTGACGCCAGGCCGCTTTCGGCGAGTCGAGAACGATGCGTGCCGCGAGCAACCGCTCGGGCTGTTCGGCACGACGCAGCTGGCGGGACGCCGAGACCTTGAGAACCCAGGGGCCGATCACGTTGAGGACGGCCAGGGCGGCGCCGAACAGTCCGGCGAGGACGACGACGGTGATGACGAAGCCGCCGATCGACGGGAACACCGTGATCAATGCGAAGGCGATGGCGATGGCGCCGGCAGCGAGAAGGGCGCGGATCCAGTGCACGCTCGACACGGTCGTGCGGGTGCGGACACCGAGTGGTGAGATCACGACGCGACGGAGGCCGATGACCGCACTCGCGGACGCGAGCACGAGCACACCGGCGAAGACGAGGGCGATCAGTGGCGGTGGAAGGATGACCGCGCCGAATCCGAGCGGTTCGCCCCGGAAGGGGATGAGCCCGATCAGAGGGCTGATCGCGAGGTGCCCGAGGACACCGGCGAGTGCTCCGGCGGCGGCGACGAGGGCAGACTCGGCGACCGTGACCACGGTGACGCCACCGGGGGTGACCCCCAGCAGGCGAAGTGTCGAGAGTCGTTCGTCACGGCGCCGCGCCGACAGGCGTGCCGCCGCGCCGCCGAGCGACATCAGTGGGACGACGAGAAGCACGAGGGCGATCGCCGCGAGCGCCTGATACAGAGGGGCGTAGTCATCGGACCACCCCCAGAACGACTGGGCTCCACCGATCACCGTCAGGACGAGCGTCGTCACGACACCGAACGCGATGACCGGGAGCGCGAGCACGCTGTTCTGCCCGGGAGCAGGGCGCAGCAGCATGGACAGGACGTTGCCGTTCACGCGGCCACCGCCGAGGGGATGATGCGACCGTCGCGGACGGCGATCGTCCGGGTGCAGCGCGCGGCGACATCGGGGTCGTGGGTCACGACGACGAGTGTCCGCCCTTGACCTGTCGTCGACCACAGGAGTGCGTCCATCACCTCGGACGACGTCTGCGAGTCGAGAGCGCCGGTCGGTTCGTCGGCGAAGACCAGCTCTGCACCGGTGGCCTGCGCACGGGCGATGGCCACCCGCTGGGCCTGCCCGCCCGACAGCTCGCCGATCCGACGCTCTTCCATCCCGGCGAGCCCGAGCGCGGCGAGCCAGGAGGCCGCGTGCGGGACGGCATCCCGTCGCCGGACACCGTTGATCATGGAGGCGAGGGCGACGTTCTCCACGGCCGTGAGCTCCGGGATGAGGAGTCCCTGCTGGAAGACGAAGCCGAACCGCTCGCGCCGGAGCCGGGAACGGGCGGACTCCCCGAGGGCGGTGACCTCGATCGGCGCGCCTTCGGCCGGACGGAAGACGACACTTCCCGCATCGGGCGCGGTGATACCTGCCAGAACGTGCAGGAGCGTTGTCTTGCCGGAACCGGAGGCACCCATGATCGCGACGGACTCGCCGCGACCGATCGCGAGGTCGACACCGGCGAGTGCGCGGGTCATCCCGAAGGTCTTGCTGAGGGCGTGGGCTTCGATCACAGGAACATTCATGATCCCAGCCTCTCCGTCGCCCCGCCCTGGGTCGTCGGTCTGGCGGATGACGATGCGGACCCGAGGTCATCCCGTCGAATGAGATCGGGTCCGCACGTGTCTCAGAGAGCGCGCTGCCAGCCGCCGGCGTACGACACCGGGACGAAGCCGATCGCCTCATTGATGTTCAGCATCGGCCGGTTCTCCTCCGCGTTGAAGGTGGAGACCACGGTGGAATCCGGCATCAACTCCCGCCAGCGGAGCAGATTCGCACACTTCACGATCGTGCCGAGACGATGCCCCCGGTGGTCCTTGCTGACCAGAGTGCCGAACTGGTGCGTGACCCCGGTGCGGTCGGCCGCGATGAGAAGCTCGTTGTAGGCGACGAGCTCTCCGGTCGACACGTGTTCGACGGCGACGACCGAGACGGCCTGACCTGCACCGAGGAGACGCGCTTCGCGGCGCACGACGCGCTCCGCGTCCCAGGCCTCCTCGGGGAAGTCCATGTCGCCGCTCGGCGCATCCGTCGACAGCCGCGCGAGGACCCCGGCGAAGCCGTCCCGCAGCTCCGGCGGGGTGGGCATGTTCCACTCGATGACGCGATAGTCGGCTCTGGCCACTGCGAGCGCGTCGTCCAGCGCGGTGCGCAAGGGGGCAGGGTCGCTCCGGAGGTCGAACTCGCTGTTGCGCTCGACCTGCTCCAGGACGAACCCGTTCGCCTCGGCCAGGTCGGAGAGCGGGGTCGCCGGGATGCGACCCCACCCGGTGCGCGGAACGAGCATCCGGTCGGCGTCCTTCGGGCGGTGGAGACTCCAGAGCTGCAGAAGACCCCGACCACGCGCACGCGCTTCCGCTTCGGCGCGGGCGAGCAGGGCATCCTCGACGCCCCGGCCCCAGTGCGCTTCCGGCACCAGCAGGTCGAGCTCCGCCGCATGCGCCTCGGCCTCCTGCGCGAAGGAGACCGTGATCATCCCGACGATCTCGTCGTCCACGCGTGCGACGAAACCGAGGTCGAGTGAATCGGTGTCGTCCTGCCAGTCCGGGAGCATCTGCGCGGCGTCTGGAGCGAGATCGGGCAGACCGACCTGCTCGTCGCAGATTCGCCGGTTGAGTTCGCCGTATGCGCGGAAATCCGCGGCGTCGTCACCGTCCAGGGAGACCGGCACCACCAGGGGGGTGATCGTCGGTTCGATGGTCGTCATGTCTTTTCCTTCGAGTGGGGCTTCCGAGGGAGCCGGTGTGTGGAGCGGGTGCCCGCATCCGCCCGTGACGAGCACGGGCGGATGCGGCGCGGGGGATGGGGGAGCTGTCACAGCCGGACGTCCGTCAGCGCATCCCCCGCTGCATGTCGAACGTCAGCAGGGCGGACGACTCGGCGGCGGAGCGGTGGCGCTGCTCGCCGAGGAGGAACAGCTCGGATGGGTCGATGTACAGGCCGCGGCGGTGTCGCTGCGGGCGCTGCGCCCTCTGGAACAGCCAGAGGCCGATCCGGAGGGAGAGACGATCCGCGAGCGAGAGGCGGCGCAGTTCGTCGGGACGGGGGATCTGGAGGACCTCACGGTCCTCGATATCGGGCGGGTGGGAGACGCTGCGGTGCAACGTGGTGTTCACGGTGATTCCTTCGTGAGTGATGGTGAGATGGGGTGCGGAAGCACCGACGCCCGACCGCCGAAGCAGTCGGGGACGGTGCGGAAGGATGCGGCTCCTCGGGTCTGCGAAGACGCAGATGCCGAAGGCGGCGGAAGATCCGTGATCTGGAGCAGATCAGAGGGTGGGGCGCGGAAGGACCGACCGGAGACGGCCCACTACGGGCCGGGATTCTCGGGGTGCGGTTCTAGCAGAGCGCGCTCGAGCGGACGCCGGCGGTTACCGAGAACGCAGGGCGCGGCGCGAAATGCGCGGGCGCGGCGAGGCCAGTGGCCTGTGCGTTGAGCTGAATCATCATCGGTAACCTCCTTTCGTGTGGCGATCCGCACGCCACCGTAGCGAACGCGCGCCGGAGACGTCAAGCATCTCGCCTCGAACTCGGCGTGTCGCGCCGCCATCCGGTTCCGTGGGGCATCCGCGCGGGATCACCGTTCCGGCCCGGAATTCCGGTAGCGTAGCCGCGTGATTCTCCCCGGACGAGCGGTGCCCGCATGCATCTGAAGAGCCTGACGCTCAAAGGGTTCAAGTCGTTCGCGCAGCCGACGAGTTTCGTGTTCGAGCCCGGTGTCACCTGCATCGTCGGTCCGAACGGCTCCGGAAAGTCCAATGTCGTCGACGCCCTCGCCTGGGTGATGGGGGAGCAGGGGGCGAAGACCCTGCGCGGCGGCAAGATGGAGGACGTGATCTTTGCGGGCACCTCTACCCGCGGTCCGCTCGGGCGCGCCGAGGTGCAGCTCACCATCGACAATGCCGACGGCGCTCTGCCGATCGAGTACGCCGAGGTGACGATCAGCCGCACGCTGTTCCGGAACGGTTCGAGCGAGTATGCGATCAACGGCGAGGGCTGCCGTCTTCTCGACCTGCAGGAGCTCTTGAGCGACTCAGGTCTGGGGCGCGAGATGCACGTGATCGTGGGTCAAGGACGTCTGGACACGGTGTTGCAGGCCTCTCCGGAAGATCGACGGGGCTTCATCGAGGAGGCCGCCGGAATCCTCAAGCATCGGCGACGCAAGGAGAAGACCCTCCGCAAGCTCGACGCCATGCAGACCAATCTCACCCGTCTGAGCGACCTCGCCGGAGAGATCCGGCGCCAACTCAAACCCCTCGGGCGCCAGGCGGAGATCGCGCGGGAGGCGCAGACCATCGCCGCCGTGGTCCGTGATGCCAAGGCGAGGATCTTCGCCGACGACGTGGTCGCTCTGCGCACCGCTCTGGCCGACCACACGCGCACCGAGCACGAACGCCACACCGAACGCCTGGTGCTGTCGGACCAGGCGGAGACGGTGCGGGCGAGCATCGCGCGCCTCGAGCACGAGCAGAACTCGGTCGCCGTCGACGAGGCGCGCAGCGTCGCCTTCGGGCTGGAGCAGGTGCAGGAGCGGATGCGCGGCCTTTACACGCTGGCGAATCAGCGCCTCGCCTTGCTCGGATCGGAGGAGGACGACGCCGCCGTCACCACGGTCACCGTCACTCAGGCCACGATCGACGAGGCGAAGGAAGAGATCGACGTGATCTCCGCGGGGCTGGGTGATGCGCAGGACGCGGCCGCGTCGGCGAGCCGCGAAGTGGTGCAGGCCCGCGCAGAACTGGACACGCTCGACGTGGACATCGCCGAGCAGAGCGCACTGGTCTCCGAGTACGACATGCGCATCTCCGCGCTGCGTGGCACGGCCGACGCGGCCTCCTCGGCCCTCGCCGCGGTGCGTGGGGCCGTTCTCCGGCAGGAGAATGCGCTCGAAGCGGCGAACATGCGTCGTCGGGAGGCCGCGGAGGCGCTCGAGGCGATCGACGATGCCGAGGCACCCGAGGGCACCGCCGTCGAGTACGCCGCCGCGTACGACAGCGCACAACGCGCCTCCACGGCGGCGGAAGCGGAACGGGAGACCCTGCGTGAGCGCCTGCACACCGCCGAGCGTGAGGTCGATGCTCTGACGGCGAAGGCCGCCGCTCTGAGCAGCGCACTGGCGCTGTCCGGTGGAGCGGCAGAGGTCGTCGAAGCCGGTGGGCGGGGCGTGCGCGGCCTCGTCGGCGACTCCGTGCAGGTCCGCGCCGGCTTCGAAGCAGCGATCGCGGCGGTGCTGGGCCCGCTCGCCGAGGGCGTGCTCATCGATACCGCCGCCGATGCCTTCGCGCAGGCCGAGCAGGCGGCCGAACATCGCCGGGGAGTGGTCGACTTCGTCGTCGCGGACGTGCCTGCCCCCCGGTCCGCGGTCGTCGCACCGATCGACGGAGTCACGCCTGCGGTGGAGACCGTCACCGCCCCCGATGGTGTTCTCGGCATCCTGTCCCATGTCCTCATCGCGAACGACCTCGGCGCGGCTCGTGCTGCGCGCACAGCGCTCGACACGGCGGGTGACACGTCCACGACGATCGTGACCGTCGGTGGCGATGTGATCACGGCGCACACCCTGCGAACCGGGTCCGGCGGCGAGCGCTCACGGCTCGAGCTCGCCGCGGAGCGGGATGCCGCAGCGGAACGACTCGCCGAGGTCCAGATCGTGGTCGACTCCCTCCGTGAGGCTCGGGAGGATGCGAACGAAGCAGTGGAGACGGCCCGGCGCCAGGCGAAGGATGCGCTGCGGGCTCTCCGCGAACACGACGCCGCTCTCGCCACGCATGCGGAGCAGCTGAACCGGGTCACGGTGCGGCACGAGTCCGCGGTCGCCGAATGCGAACGACTCGAGACGGGGCTCGCCCAGGCGCAGACCGCCGTTGCCGACGCCGAGGCGAAGGCCACCGATGCGAAAGCCGCACTGGACGAGGCGATCGCCACACCGCGCCCGGTACTCGACGCTTCCGCTCGCGACGGACTCCTGGAGGCGCTCGAACTCGCCCGGGAGGGAGAACTGCGGTCACGTCTCGAGATCGAGACTCTGCGTGAGCGGGTGCGCGCCGCCCAGGCGAGGGTGGCGAGTCTCGAACGGCAACGCGAACAGGAGCGGGATGCCGCGGCGGAAGCCGCACGCCGTGCCGTGATCCGTCGCGCTCAGCGCGAGGCTGCCTCCGGGGTGGCCGACGAACTCCCGCGCATCCTCGACTCGCTCGACCGATCGGTCACCGAAGCCCGTGTCGCTCTCGCCGAAGCCGAGGCGGCGCGGTCGGCGCAGAACCAGGAACTCGTTGCCCTGCGTGCCCAGGAGACGTCGCTCCGGGAACGCCTGGCGGGGCTGACGGAGAGCGTGCACGGGCTCGAACTGCAGATCCACGAGAAGAAGCTGCACCTGAGCAGCCTGCTCGAGCGGGTGTCGTCCGAGCTGTCACTCGACGAAGATATTCTTGTAGCGGAATATGGTCCCGATCAGCTGGTTCCTCGTGATCCGGGGACGGAACAGGCCGCCGAGGACGCGCACGACGACACCGCCATCCCGTTCGATCGTCGCATCCAGCAGCGTCGTCTGGCCGAGGCGGAGCGGAAGCTCGCGCAACTCGGCCGGGTGAACCCTCTGGCGCTCGAGGAGTTCGCTGCGCTCGAACAGCGCCATGCCTTCCTCACGGAGCAGCTCGCTGACCTGACGCAGACGCGGGAGGACCTCCTGACGATCATCGCCGACCTCGACGAACGGATGGAGACGATCTTCGCGAGCGCCTTCGAAGACACCAAGGAGGCCTTCGGCCAGGTCTTCCCGCTGCTCTTCCCGGGCGGGACCGGGAGCATCTCGCTGACCGATCCCGAAAACTTGCTGACGACCGGCATCGAGGTGTCGGTGCGTCCGGTCGGGAAGAAGATCGAGAGGCTGTCGCTCCTCTCCGGCGGTGAGCGTTCGCTGGCCGCCGTCGCGCTGCTCGTGGCGATCTTCAAGGCGCGACCGAGCCCGTTCTACATCCTCGACGAGGTCGAGGCCGCGCTGGACGACGCGAACCTCGGGCGGTTGCTCACGGTGTTCGAGCAGCTGCGGGAGAGCTCCCAGCTGCTCATCATCACCCACCAGAAGCGCACGATGGAGATCGCGGATGCGCTCTACGGTGTCTCGATGCGTCAGGACGGCGTGTCTGCGGTCGTCGGGCAGCGGGTCGGAGACAGGGCGGCCGCCGCCGTCTGACCGATCGAGGTCGGCTTCGCGGTCGATTCGCCCGCGCTACCCGTAGGCTGGAGGGATGGCGGAGAAGTCTTGGTCACTCGGTCGCGCACTGCGCGGCATGTTCGTCAAACCCACGATCGATGAGACCACGTGGGAGGACCTCGAGACAGCGCTGATCACCGCGGACTTCGGTCCCGACATCAGTGAGCGCGTCGTCGAGGAACTGCGTGCGAAGGTCGACAAGTACCGCACCACCGATCCCCAGGACCTGCAGCGGATGCTGCGGGAGACCCTGGAGGAGCACTTCGCGAAGTTCGACACCACCCTCAAGCTCACCGAGCGTCCTGCCGTCGTGCTGGTCGTCGGGGTCAACGGCGTCGGCAAGACCACGACCATCGGCAAGTTCACGAAGTTCCTCCGCGGCTACCAGCGCAGTGTCGTGGTCGGTGCGGCGGACACGTTCCGTGCTGCTGCGGTCGATCAGCTCGCCACGTGGGCGCAGCGCGGGGGTGCAGCGATCGTCCGCCCTCAGCAGGAAGGTCAGGATCCCGCCTCCGTCGCCTTCCAGACTGTCGAGTACGCCAAGCGCGAAGGCATCGAGATCGCGATCATCGACACCGCCGGGCGTCTGCACACCAAGGGCGGTCTCATGGACGAGCTCACCAAGGTGCGGCGGGTGATCGAGAAGCAGGCGCCCATCAGCGAGGTCCTTCTCGTCCTCGACGCGACCACCGGGCAGAACGGCGTGATGCAGGCAGAGGCCTTCCTCGAGCACGCGGGCGTCACGGGGCTCGTCCTCACCAAGCTCGACGGCTCGGCCAAGGGCGGGTTCGTGCTGGCCGTTCAAGAGCGCACCGGCATCCCTGTCAAGCTCCTCGGGCAGGGGGAGGGGATCGACGATCTCACCGGTTTCACGCCTCATGTCTTCGTCCAATCCCTGGTCGGCTGAGGACGGGACTACCGCCGTGAGCACGAGGCTGGTTTCATAGCGTTATGGCGATCGAACACGACTACTTCGGACTCCTGTCCTCGGGCCCCGACGGCTCGATCTTCTGGTCGGAGACCGTGGACCTCGGTGACCAGAGCGTCACCGTCGATCTGACCGCGCCGGACCAGGACGATGTGTCCGCCGACGCGCTCGACATCGCCGCCGGCCTCATCGCCGGCCTCGAGAACGTGGACGGGACGGCACGTCGCGGCATGCTGGCCGAGGTGGACGATCGCACCAGCGAGGTGACCGAGTACATCCTGCAGCAGCAGGAGGCCTACGGCGATGACCTCCCTGACGTCCTCGTCGATGTGTCGGGCGACGCCGCGGTGGACATCATCCGCTCGCTCCGACTGATGAGCATGACGATCCTGGCCGACGAGCACGGCGGTTCGGAACCCTTCGCCGTGCTCGAGTACGCCTTGGACGACAGCTCGTCCGACGATGTCCTGCTCGTGAACCTCGGCTCGAACGGTTCCGTCCAGTCGGTGATGAGCGCCGACTGAGGCGCCACCGCCGCGGGTGGCGCCTGCGACCCGGGCGTGGTCAGACGGCCTGCGCGAAACCGAGTTCCGCGCTGTCTGCGATGTGCGCGAGGTGCTCGGGGATCTCCCGTCCCTTCGACACCATCGACTGTGCCCACAGACGACCCGCACGGTAAGACGAGCGCACGAGGGGGCCGGCGAGGACGCCGAGGAATCCGATGCGCTCGGCCTCTTCCTTGAGCTCCACGAACTCGGCCGGCTTCACCCAGCGCGCGACGGGGTGATGGCGCGGTGACGGACGCAGGTACTGCGTGATCGTGATGATGTCGCAGCCGGCGTCATGGAGGTCGTGCAACGCCTGGACGACCTCCTCCGGTTCCTCGCCCATCCCCAGGATCAGGTTCGACTTCGTGATCAGACCGGCGTCGCGGGCCTGCGTGAGCACATCGAGTGAGCGCTCGTAGCGGAACGCCGGACGGATGCGCTTGAAGATGCGGGGCACGGTCTCGACATTGTGCGCGAACACCTCAGGGCGAGCATCGAAGATCTGCCCGAGGAAGGCCGGATCGGCGTTGTGCTCGTTCGCGAGCAGTTCGACGCCGGTGTTCGGGTTGAGCTCGTGGATCTTCCGGACGGTCTCAGCGTTGAGCCAGGCGCCCGTGTCGGGGAGGTCGTCCCGCGCGACGCTCGTCACCGTGGCGTAGCGGAGGTTCATGCGCACGACGCTCTCGGCGACGCGGCGGGGCTCGTCGGTGTCGTAGGCGTCGGGCTTGCCGGTGTCGATCTGGCAGAAGTCGCAGCGGCGGGTGCACTGCGAGCCCCCGATGAGGAACGTCGCCTCCCGGTCCTCCCAGCACTCGTAGATGTTCGGGCAGCCGGCTTCCTGACACACCGTGTGCAGGTCCTCGCTCTTCACGAGAGAGTGCAGCGCCGTGTATTCGGGGCCCATCTTCGCTTTGGTCTTGATCCACTCGGGCTTGCGCTCGATGGGGGTCTCGGCGTTGCGGACCTCCAATCGGAGGAGCTTGCGTCCTTCGGGGGCGGCGGTCATGCGGGAACTCCTGCGTACTCGGTGAGGAAGGCGGTCGTGACGTGATCGATGACGTCGGCGGGGGAGACGTCGGCTCCGACGATCTCGCTCACGGTGGTGACTCCGGCATCGGTGATGCCGCACGGGATGATCCCGCGGAACCCCACGAGGCTGTTGTCGCAGTTGATCGCGAAACCGTGCATCGTGACGCCCTGCTGCACTCGCACGCCGAT
This sequence comes from Microbacterium sp. PI-1, assembly GCF_004337555.1. NCBI lineage: Bacteria > Bacillati > Actinomycetota > Actinomycetes > Micrococcales > Microbacteriaceae > Microbacterium > Microbacterium sp. PI-1. The sequence goes on from NZ_SJYZ01000001.1 coordinate 162,339, forward strand.
GGCCGCGACCTTGTCCTCCGAGAGCGGGCGACGAACCCAGACGCCGCTCCGTCCGTCGACCTGGTACCCGTCCACTCCGAGAGGGCGGAGCACGTCGATCAGGATGCGTTCCAGCCGCCGCACGTGCGCGACGACGTCCATCGGTTCGGGGAGCCGGACGATGGGATACCCGACGAGCTGGCCGGGTCCGTGCCAGGTGATCTTCCCCCCGCGGTCGACGTCGATGACGGGTGTGCCGTCCTGAGGGCGTTCGTGCGGCTCGGTGCGCTTGCCGGCGGTGTAGACCGCCTCGTGCTCGAGCAGGATCAGCGTGTCCGGTCGACTTCCGTCCACCACCTCGGGGTGAATGCGGCGCTGCAGCTCCCACCCGTCGGCGTACGGCACGAGGTCCGGAGCCAGTCCCGGCGTGAGGATGTCCAGCATGAACGTCTCCCATCATCGATTAGTTGGATTGGGTCTAACAATACTCCCGACGAGGCGCATCGGATGCATGCCGGTCGCGCGCGGTAGCGTGAGAGCATGAGCTCCACCGGCCGTGCAGGGCGCCCCAAGGCGTCGTCCCGCGAGACTCTCGCGGAGGCCGCATGCGAGCTCTTCCTCGAACGCGGGTACGACGGCACATCGGTGGCCGACATCACTCAGCGCGCAGGCGTGAGCCGATCGAGCTTCTTCAATTACTTCACTTCGAAGAGCGACGTCCTGTGGTCGGGCGTCGACGAGCGGATCGAGGACGCGCTCGAGTCCCTCGAAGAGCTCGGGACGCGCGCGACGGGGGGAGCCGTCCGTGGCATCCTTCTGCTCGTCGTCCGAGACTTCGCGCCCGATGCATTGGCTCTCGCGCTCCGTAACGCGGCCGCCATGGGGCTCGAGGACGAACTCGTTCGCGACACCGGTCTGCGTCTGGCGAAGCTCTCTGCAGGGGTGTCGCGCGCGGCTCGCGGTTCCGGGGTCGATGCGGTGCGTGCCGACATCCTCGGCGCCGCGCACGCCGCGGCCGTCTTCTCGTCGCTGCGGGTCTGGGCCGAGCAGGGGGCCGGCCGGGGTACCCCGGAAGCCCTGCTCGCCGATGCGCTGGGGTTGATCCACGACCTTCCCTGGTCGGACTGACCCCGCGTCGCGACCGAGCTCCGCGCTGCGCTGAGCGTGGAGGCTCCGCTCGCGTAGAATCGACAGCACCATGGCTACCTTTGGCACGCTCTCCGATCGGCTCACCGAGACCTTCCGCAACCTTCGCACGAAGGGAAAGCTCACCGCGGCCGACGTCGACGGCACCGTACGGGAGATCCGTCGCGCGCTGCTCGACGCCGACGTCGCGCTCGTCGTCGTCAAGGACTTCACCGCCAGAGTGCGTGAGCGCGCGCTCGGTGACGAGGTCAACAAGGCGCTGAACCCCGCGCAGCAGGTCGTGCAGATCGTCAACGAGGAGCTCGTCCAGATCCTCGGCGGCGAGCAGCGTCGGCTGCAGTTCGCGAAGACCGCTCCGACCGTGATCATGCTCGCGGGTCTGCAGGGTTCGGGTAAGACGACGTTCGCGGGCAAGCTCGCGAAGCAGCTCGAGGGCGAAGGGCACACGCCCCTCCTGGTCGCCGCCGACCTTCAGCGCCCGAACGCCGTCAACCAGCTCCAGGTCGTGGCGGAGCAGGCCGGCGCCACCATCTACGCGCCGGAGCCCGGCAACGGCGTCGGGGATCCGGTGAAGGTCTCGCGCGATGGTGTCGAGTATGCGCGACGTCAGCAGCACGACGTCGTGATCATCGACACGGCCGGCCGTCTCGGCGTCGACGCCGAACTCATGAAGCAGGCCGCCGACATCCGCAAGGCGGTCACCCCCGACGAGGTCCTGTTCGTCATCGACGCGATGATCGGTCAGGATGCCGTCAACACGGCCAAGGCGTTCCAGGAGGGTGTCGACTTCACCGGCGTCGTGCTGTCGAAGCTCGACGGCGACGCACGTGGTGGCGCGGCTCTCTCCGTGGCCTCCGTGACCGGCCGTCCGATCATCTTCGCGTCGACGGGCGAGCGCCTCGAAGACCTCGAGCCGTTCCACCCCGACCGTATGGCGAGCCGGATCCTCGACCTCGGCGACATCCTGACCCTCATCGAGCAGGCCCAGCAGGCCTTCGACGAGGAAGAGGCCATGAAGATGGCCGAGAAGCTTGCGACCGAGGCCTTCACCCTCGAGGACTTCCTCGACCAGCTTCAGCAGATGAAGAAGATGGGTTCGATGAAGAAGATGCTCGGGATGCTTCCGGGCATGGGGCAGATGAAGCAGCAGCTCGAGGACTTCGACGAGCGTGAGATCGATCGCACCGAAGCCATCATCCGTTCGATGACGCCGGGGGAGCGGCGAAACCCGAAGGTGCTCAACGGCTCGCGCCGTCTGCGCATCGCCCGTGGTGCCGGCATGACGGTCACCGACGTGAACCAGCTCGTGCAGCGGTTCGAGCAGGCCGCGAAGATGATGAAGACGGTGGCCCGAGGGGGCACGCCCAACATCCCCGGTATGGGTGCGGTGCCCGGCATGGGACGTCCCGGTGCTTCCTCGAAGCGGGGGAAGGGCAAGAAGGGCAAGTCTTCCGGCGGTTCTCGTTCGGGCAACCCGGCCAAGCGCGCTGCGGAGAACGCGGGCATCACCTCCTCGGCCGCACCCACGGGGTCGGGCTTCGGGCTGGGTAATGCCCCCCAGGCTCCCAGCGAGGCTGATCTCGCGGAGATCCAGAAGCTCTTCGGCAAGGGCTGAGCCTGGTCAGCGCGGTGCGGTGAGCACGGGCGCGACCGCCGAGGCGGCAGGACGTCCCGGTCCTGCTGCCGGACGCGCAACGATCTGGCCCAGCACCAACGCGCCGAGCGTCAGCACGAACCCGATGGCCTGGAGTGGCGTGAACCACTCGCCCGCGACGAGCGCACCGAGCAGGGTCGCGACGATCGGGGAGAGCAGCGCGAGGAGCCCCGGCACGATCACCGGCAGTTGCTGGACCCCGCGGAACCAGAGCGAGTAGGCGACGATCCCGCCCACCGTGCCGAGCCACAGATACCCGAGCGTGGCTTCACCGTCGATCCGCGATGGCACCCCTTCGACGAGCAGAGTGACCGGCAGCAGCAGAAGCCCTCCGGCGCCGAGCTGCCAGCCGGCGTAGGCCACCGGCCCGACCCCGCTCGGCCTGCCCCAGCGCTTGGTGAGGATCATCCCCATTCCGGTCGCGGTGACACCGCCCAGCGCGGCGAGGACTCCCCAGAGATCGAGATCCGCCGCAGGGCCGAGGACGACCAGGGCGACACCACCTGCTCCCACGACGGCGGCAGCCGCGGTGAGCGCTCGGATGCGCTCCTGCAGCACGAGCGAACCGAGAGCCAGCACGATGACCGGTTGAGCACCGGCAACCGCTGCCGCCACCCCGCCGGGGAGACGTTCGGCAGCGAGGAACAGGAGAGGGAAGAACGCGCCGATGTTGAGTGCGCCGAGTGCCATCGACTTCCACCACCACGAACCGTGCGGAAGCCGTCGGCTCAGGACGACGGCGAGAAGGCCGGCGGGGAGCGAGCGCAGGAGCGCGGCGAACAGAGGGTGCCCGGGCGGGAGGAGCTCTGTCGTCACGAGATAGGTGGTCCCCCAGGAGATCGGTGCGAGGGCGGTGAGGAATACGAGCATCACGCGGTTCATACCTCCAGCGTGCGCGCCGTGCTCCGATGAATCCAACGCATGGTTGTCACCGCTTGCATGAGGGCTGATCATGGATACATGGAACTCCAACAGCTCCGGTACGTCGTAGAGGTTGCTGCCACCTCGAGCTTCACCAGGGCCGCTGAGCGCTGCTTCGTGACTCAGTCGGCCCTCAGCCACCAGATCGCTGCACTCGAGCGGGAACTCGGCCGGCGACTGTTCATCAGGTCGAGTCGGAGCGTGCGATTGAGCGAGGCCGGCGAGGCGTTCGTCGGGCATGCACGTGCCGCGGTCCGGGCGGCGGAACAGGCACGGGAGGATGCCGCCGCTGTCGACGGCGCGGTGGTGGGGACCCTCCGGATCGGTGTCATCCCGACCGTGACGGCCATCGATCTCCCCGCCGTACTCGTGGCCTTTCGTGGACAACACCCACAAGCACGAGTCGAACTGCAGGTGGGAAACAGCGATACGCTCGTCGCCCGGCTTCGTCGCGGCGATCTCGATGTGGCACTCCTGGGCCTGCGCGACGGCGTGGACCCGGTCGGCGTGGCATCACGTGTCCTGTCGCGTGACCGACTCGTGGCGGCGGTCCCTCGCGGGCACGCTCTTGCGGGCGCCGAAGCGATTCGGATCGAGGACTTGGCCGATCAGACCTTCGCGGACTTCCCGGCTGCGACCTCCGGCCGGGCGCAGAGCGACGCCGCATTCACGTCCGCGGGAGTGACGAGGGATGTCGCGTTCGAAGCCGACTCGGCCACTCTCATCCTCGGGCTCGTCGAGGCGGGGCTGGCGGTCACGCTTCTCGCACGGGAGACGGTGGCGCGATCGGGCGCCGATGTCGTGATCATCGACGTGCTCGACGGTCCCCGGCGCGTCGAGTACGTGGCCTGGGACCAGGCTGCGCCCCGGACGGTGGCCAGGGCCTTCCTCGCGGTGCTGGCTGCGGTTCCGGGGGAGCACGGGGCCGAAGCCTCGTCCTCCTCGTGAGGATGCAGGAAGACGCGAGAAGCGGGTCCGGAGGTGAACTCCGGACCCGCTTCGCTTCACTCGACGCTGTTACTTGACGTCTTCGTCGACCCAGTCCATGGACTTCGTGACGGCCTTGCGCCACAACCGGAGCTGGCGATCGCGCTCGGCTTCATCCATCGACGGCTCCCAGCGCTTGTCCTCCTGCCAGTTCGCGGAGAGGTCATCCAGACCGTTCCAGAAGCCGACGGCGAGACCGGCGGCGTAGGCGGCACCGAGCGCCGTGGTCTCGGCGACGACCGGGCGCACGACGGGGACACCGAGGACGTCCGCCTGGAACTGCATGAGCGCGTCGTTGGCGACCATGCCGCCGTCGACCTTGAGCTCCGTCAGATCGACACCGGCATCGGCGTTGACCGCATCCAGCACGTCGCGGGTCTGGAAGGCCACGGCCTCCAGCGCGGCGCGCGCGATGTGGTTCTTGTTCGCATACCGGGTGAGGCCGACGATCGCGCCCCGGGCGTCCGGACGCCAGTAGGGGGCGAACAGTCCCGAGAACGCGGGGACGATGTACACGCCGCCGTTGTCCTCGACCTGCTCGGCCAGCTTCTCGACCTCAGGGGCCGAGGAGATGATGCCGAGCTGGTCGCGCAGCCACTGGATGAGCGACCCGGTGACGGCGATCGATCCTTCGAGTGCGTAGTGGGTCGGTCCGTCGCCGAGCTTGTAGCCGACGGTGGTGAGCAGCCCGTTCTTCGAGTGGACGACTTCTTCGCCCGTGTTGAAGATCAGGAAGCAGCCCGTGCCGTAGGTGTTCTTGCTCTCGCCGGTCTGGAAGGCGGCCTGCCCGAACGTCGCGGCCTGCTGGTCGCCGAGGATGCCGGCGATCGGCGTCTCCCGCAGGAGCGAGGAGCTCTCCGCGGTGCCGTACACCTCGGACGAGGAACGGATCTCCGGCATCATCGAGCGCGGCACGCCGAACGCTTCGAGGATGTCATCGCGCCACTCGAGGGTTTCGAGGTCCATGAACATCGTGCGGGACGCGTTGGTGACGTCGGTCGCGTGCACGCCTCCGTCGGCGCCACCCGTGAGGTTCCAGAGAACCCAGCAGTCGGTGGTGCCGAAGAGCAGGTCGCCTGCTTCCGCCTTCTCGCGGGCCCCCTCGACGTTCTCCAGGATCCACGCGATCTTGGTCCCCGAGAAATACGTCGCGAGGGGCAGACCGACGACCGGCTTGAACCGCTCGACACCGCCGTCGGCCGCCAGGCGGTCGACGATCTCCTGCGTGCGGGTGTCCTGCCAGACGATCGCGTTGTAGATCGGCTTGCCGGTGTTCTTGTCCCACACGACGGCGGTCTCGCGCTGGTTGGTGATACCGACGGCCGCGATGTCGTGGCGCGTCAGGTCGGCGCGGCCCAGGGCCAAGCCGATGACCTCTTGCACGTTGCGCCAGATCTCCGCCGCGTCGTGTTCGACCCAGCCGGCCTTCGGAAGGATCTGTTCGTGCTCCTTCTGTCCGGTCGCGACGATGCTGCCCTTCTTGTCGAAGATGATCGCGCGGCTCGACGTGGTTCCCTGGTCGATGGCGATGATGTAGTCAGCCACTTGTGCTCTCCTTTGAATTCCAGTGCGGATGGGGTGTCGATCAGCCGGCGAGGCCGAGCAGCACGGGCGCGGCGAGTGCGGCGATCACACCACCGATGAGCGGACCGACGACGGGAACCCACGAGTAGGACCAGTCGCTGGCGCCCTTGCCCTTGATCGGCAGGATCGCGTGAGCGATACGCGGGCCGAGGTCACGGGCGGGGTTGATGGCGTAGCCGGTCGGACCACCGAGCGATGCGCCGATACCGACCACGAGCAGTGCGACCGGGAGCGCGGTGAGCGGTCCGAGGCCTCCGGGCGTGCCGACCTGGATGTCGCCGTAGTCCGCGAACGCGAAGATGACGAACACGAGGACGAACGTTCCGATGATCTCCGTGACGAGGTTCCACCCGTAGGAGCGGATCGCGGGACCGGTCGAGAAGACGCCGAGCTTGTTGGCGGCCTCCGGCTCCTCGTCGAAGTGCTGCTTGTATGCGAGCCACACGACGATCGCACCGAGGATCGCGCCGAGGAGCTCAGCGGCCGTCGCGGTGAGGAACATCACGAACGAGATCTTGCCGGCGACGAAGAGTCCGATGCCGACAGCCGGGTTGATGATCGCACCGGAGTACGCGGAGACGAGCACACCGGCGAAGACCGCGAGGCCCCATCCCCAGTTGACCATCAGGAAGCCGCCGCCGAAGCCCTTGTTCTTCGCAAGGGCCACGTTGGCCACGACACCACATCCGAGGAGGACGAGCATCGCTGTGCCGACCAACTCCGAGAGGAAGTAGAGACCGAGATTCACATCAGCCATGTCTTCTTTGACCTTTCTTGTGTGTCGAGGCCCCTCTGCCCCGACACGTTATGGGGGTTGCGCCGCGAGGAGGGCGGCTGTCCGAAGTCCAGTCAGCCGCGGGTGCGGGACTGGATATCGAGTCCGTGCCGCTCGTTGAGCAGCTGACGTGTCTGGTCGAGCTCGGCGTCGTGACGCGAGCGATCCCAGCCGAGCATCGGTGCGAGCGCATCGGCGATCTCATCGAGGACCTCGGCGTCCGCGTTTCCGGTGAAGGCGATGCTGGTGCGCCGCAGCACGACGTCTTCGAGGCGACTCACCATCTCGTTGTGCACCATCCATTCGAGTTCGCGGGTCGAGAGGTCGCCCTTCGCGAGCGGCTCGTCGGTACCCTGCTCGACATACTCCCAGACCTGGGCGGCGCGGGTGCCGTAGCGTGCGATCAGGCGGTCGGCACGTGCGCCGGCGCCGGCGAGGTTCTCCTGAACCCAGAGGCGCTTCGCCTTCTCCGTACGCGGGAACTCGCGGCCGCCGCCGATTGCGCGCCCGGCCGTCGAGACCGTCCTGGTACGACCGAGCAGGCCGAGCACGACATCGGAGAGCGACTCGCCGAGCGCGCGGAACGTCGTCCACTTGCCGCCGACGAGGCTCACGAGCGGTACCGCGCCCTTCTGGTCGACTTCGATGCGGTAGTCGCGGGAGACGAAGCCCGGTGCCGTGTCCTCATGACGCGGCAGCGGGCGGATACCCGAGAACTTGTAGACGATCTGGTCACGCGCCACCGGGATCGTCGGGAAGACGTGGTGGATCAGGTCGAAGAAGTAGTCGACCTCCTCCTCGGTGCACACCGGCACTTCGCGCGGGTCGGCGTCGATGTCGGTCGTGCCGACCAGGACCCGCCCCTTGAGCGGGTAGATCAGGACGATACGGCCGTCGGAGTGCTCGAAGAAGATCTCACGGCCCTGCGTGGCCTCGAGCAGCTCGGGGTGGTCGAGCACGATGTGCGACCCCTTGGTGCCGCCCATGTACTTCGTGTCCTCGCCGAGCGCATCGTTCGTCACGTCCGTCCAGGGGCCCGAGGCGTTCACCACGACATCGGCCTGCACGGAGAACTCGGTTCCGCTTTCGCGGTCGCGGAGGATCACCTTGTCGCCGTCGCGGGCGATCGCTTCGACGTAGTTGAGAGCATGCGCCCCCGGGTGAGCTGCGCGTCCGTCCTGGAGCACGTCGAGAGCGAGACGCTCCGGGTCGTGCATGGAGGCGTCGTAGTACGTCGCGGTGTACTTGATCCGCGGGTCGAGCGAAGGCAGTTCGGCCAACGACTTCTTCCGACCGAGGAAGCGGTGCCGCGGGACCATTCCGCCGTCGCGCGAGAACGTGTCATAGATCGTGAGGCCGACCTTGATGAGGAACGCGCCGCGCTCCTGCGGCTTGCCGCTCTTGTGCGTGAGGAACCGCAGGGGAGCGGAGAGGATGCCGGAGAAGGTGGAGTAGATCGGGATCGTCGTCTGCAGCGGCTTGACGTAGTGCGGGGCGATCTTGAGCAGGCCGTTGCGCTCTTCGACGGACTCGCGCACGAGGCGGAACTCACCGTTCTCGAGGTACCGGATCCCACCGTGGATCATGTGGCTCGATGCGGAGGACGCGCCGGAGGCGAAGTCGCCGCGCTCGACGAGGACGACGTCCACTCCCTGCAGTGCCAGATCGCGGAACGTGGAGATCCCGTTGATCCCGCCACCGATGACGAGGACGCTCGTACGTCCGGACTCACGGACGGTGCTGACCTCTGCGCGCTCCGCAGACGAGTGTGTGGAATCGATCATCGTCGACCCTCTCTTCCTTACTTGCCAACCAGCATCGACCTGTGTGGCATCTCGCGCAAGCCCACTGCACATATGTGCAAGGATCGGGGGTGAGGAGGTCACGATGGTCGGTCAGGCCGCGGAAACGCGCGACAGCAAGCTGATCGCGGCGCTCACCGCCGCGCAGCTGTACTACATGCAGGACAAGACGATGGAAGTCATCGCGCAGGAACTCGGCACCTCCCGATCCTCCGTGTCCCGCCTGTTGAGCTTCGCCAGGGAAAGCGGCCTGGTCGACATCCGGATCAATTCGCCGCTCGAACGTCTCGGGATGCTCGAGCAGCGCATCCGTGACCGGCACCGTGTGGCCGCGCACGTGGTGCCGATGCCGGAGATCCTCAGCGAAGTCGAACGTCTCGAGCGTGTGGCGCTCACGGCAGGTCGTCTGCTGTCACAGTTCGTCGATTCGAACATGGTCATCGGAGTCGCGTGGGGCTCGACGATCAGTGCGGTGAGCCGTGGACTGACACAGAAGGAGACGCACAACACCACGTTCGTGCAGCTCAACGGTGCCGGGAACACCCAGACGACCGGCGTCGAATACTCCAGCGACATCCTGCAGCGGTTCGGCAGTGCCTTCGGCGCGCAGGTGCAGCAGTTCCCCGTCCCCGCTTTCTTCGATGACCCGGCGACCCGGGAGGCGATGTGGAGGGAGCGGAGCACGCGGCGTGTGCTCGACCTTCAGGCCAAGATGGACGTCGCCGTCTTCAGCCTGGGCTCTCCTGCGGCGGAGGTGCCGAGCCGGGTCTACGTCGGCGGCTACCTCGGGCGTGACGACTACCGCAGCCTGCGCGAGGACCACGCGATCGGCGATGTCGCGACGGTCTTCTTCCGATCAGATGGTTCCTGGCGGGACATCCGCGTCAACGCGAGGGCGACCGGCCCCGGGCTCGATCGTCTGCGCCGTGTCCCTCGCCGGGTCTGCGTTGTCTCCGGTATCCCGAAGTTGGTGAGTCTCCGGGCTGCTCTGGCGGCCGGACTCATCACCGACGTGGTCCTCGACGAAGGTCTCGCACGCCGTCTCGTGGAGGACTGAACAGCGCCGGGAGTGTCAGTCCTCGTCGGTCGACGACTCCGGACCGGAACGGAACTCGCGGATCAGGTGCTGCACCACGGCGGTGAGATCGCCGCCCGCGGCATCGGCGACGGCGAGCTGCCGCGCGTAGCTGGCGCCGCCCTCCAGGATCGTCCCCACGCCGCCGAACTCGCGTCCGCACCCCAACTCCACCGCGACGGGGGCGAGCGACTCGAGCGTCTCGGTCAGGTGCTCCCGTACGGGGCGCTGGGTGCCTGCGGCGTCGACGATGACGCGGGCGTCGAGTCCGTATCGTGCCGCCCGCCACTTGTTCTCGCGGTGGAACCAGGCGGGAAGTTCAGGGAGAGCCCTGCCCTCGTCGAGTTGCCGCGAGAAGTGCTCGACGAGCACCTGCACGAGTGCGGCGACGGACGCCAGCTCCGGGAGGGTGGACAGGCCGTCGCAGGCGCGTACCTCGATCGTGCCCCAGCGTGGGGCGGGGCGGATGTCCCAGCGCACCTCGGTGGCATCTTCCATCACGCCGGTCCGGACCATGTCCTCGAGGTACGACTCGTACTGCGACCAGTCGTGCAGCGGCCACGGGAGTCCTGCTGTGGGCAGCTGCTGGAAGACCAGAGCACGGTTCGACGCGTAGCCCGTGCGTTCGCCGGCCCAGAACGGGCTCGACGCCGCCAGGGCCTGCAGGTGGGGGAGGTAGCCGGCGAGTGCGTTGATGAGGGGGAAGACCTTGCGGTGGTCTTCGACTCCGATGTGCACGTGGATGCCCCAGATCATCATGTTGCGTCCCCACCACTGAGTGCGCTCGATCAGGGTGTGATACCGCGACTTGTCCGACACCTGCTGATCGAACCACTGGGCGAACGGGTGGCTTCCGGCGGACAGCAGCTCGATCCCGGCGGGGTCCGTCGCCGAACGCACGGAGGTGATCGCGTTGGCGATGTCGTCGACGGCGTGCGCCACGGAGTCGCCGATTCCACTCGTCACCTCGATCGTGTTGGTGAGAAGCTCACCCGTGACCGTGTGGCGCTCGTCCGCGCTCTCCGTCTCCAGCGCGGCGAGCAGTTCCGGGGCGCGCCCGACCAGGTCACCGCTGGTGGGGTCCGCCAGCATGATCTCCCATTCGAGGCCGACGGTGGAGCGGGCCGAAGAGGCGAACTCGAGTTTCACCCGCACAGTCTGGCACGGGCGCGACGCGACACGGCAACAGCAGTTTCATCGCGTTTCGCGCCAGGCGCGTGCATCTGGCAGAATAGAGGGCTGGACCACCTGCTCGACCCTCTATCCAGCAGGTACCACTCATTTTGAGCTTCCGCCGGGTGTGCACCCCACTCTCCAGGCGATCAGTTCGTTTCCTTCCACACAATTCAGGAGAATCGTGGCTGTCAAGATTCGTCTCAAGCGCCTGGGCAAGATCCGTGCGCCGTACTACCGCATCGTCGTCGCCGACTCGAAGACCAAGCGCGATGGTCGCGTGATCGAGGAGATCGGCAAGTACCACCCCACCGAGGAGCCCTCGTTCATCGAGGTCGACTCCGAGCGTGCGCAGTACTGGCTCTCCGTCGGCGCGCAGCCGACCGAGCAGGTCGCCGCCATCCTCAAGATCACGGGCGACTGGGGCAAGTTCAAGGGCGACAAGGACGCGAAGTCCACGCTCAAGGTCGCCGAGCCGAAGGCTCCCTTCGAGGTCGACGCGTCCAAGAAGTCCGTCGTCAAGCCCAAGGCCGACAAGAAGGCGGAGGCTCCCGCTGAGGAGGCTCCCGCCGCCGCCGACGCGGAGGCCGCTGAGGCTCCCGCCGCAGACGCGGAGTAATCCGTCGTGCTCGCCGCCGCGCTCGAACACATCGTCAAGGGGATCGTCGATCACCCGGAGGATGTCCGTATCAACGAATCCACATCGCCGCGAGGCGATCTCCTCGAGGTGCGCGTGCACCCCGACGACCGTGGACGCGTGATCGGGCGCGGCGGCCGCACTGCGAAGGCCCTTCGCACGCTGGTCAGCGCTCTTGCTGACGGGCGTCGGGTCCGCGTCGATGTCGCGGACGACTGACGTGGTGTCGAAGGACCGCAATCAGGGCAAGAACCAGCTGCGCGTCGGACGTCTCGTCAAGGCGCACGGCCTGAAGGGTGGGCTCAAGCTCGAGCTCTACACCGACAACCCCGAGGGGCGATTCGTCCCCGGTGCCGGTTTCACGTTGCAGGTGCCTGAGGCATCTCCGTGGCACGGCAAGGACATCACCGTACGTGAGTATCGAGTGATGAACGGCAACCCGGTCGTCTTCTTCGAAGACGTCGACGACCGTGACGCGGCCGAGAGCCTCGTCAAGGCGATCCTCTGGATCGACCAGAACGTCGACGAGGTCGAGGACGACGCGTGGTTCGACCATCAGCTCGTGGGGCTCGATGTCGTCCGTGATGACGCCGTGATCGGTCGGGTCGTCCGTGTCGAGCACTTTCCCGCCCAGGATCTCCTCATCGTCAAGGCCGGTGAGAGCGAGGTCATGGTGCCTTTCGTCTCGGCGATCGTGCCGACCGTCGATGTCGCCGCAGGGCGTGTCGTCGTGACTCCTCCTGCGGGGCTCTTCGAGGAGCTTCCCGACGTCGCCGACACCGATCCGCAGGCGGACTCGGGCGCCGACGCGGCCGAGTGACCGCTGATACGGTTCACCCGTGCGCATCGATGTCGTCTCCATCTTCCCGTCGTATTTCGACGGACTGACGCTTTCCCTGCTCGGCAAGGCTCAGGCGTCCGGCCTCATCGACCTCCGTGTTCGGGATCTGCGGGATTGGACCTCGGATCGGCACCGTACCGTCGATGACACACCGTACGGCGGCGGCGCCGGCATGGTGATGAAGCCCGAACCGTGGGGGCTCGCACTCGATGAGCTGACCGGTGCGTCGGCATCGCATGTCGATGAGCGCCCCACCATCATCTTCCCGTCTCCCGCCGGCGAGGTGTTCACCCAGAAGACGGCCAGACAGCTCGCGACGCGTCAGCATCTCGTGTTCGGGTGCGGGCGCTATGAAGGCATCGACGAGCGCGTCTTCGAGTACGCCGCGGACCTCGGCGAGGTGCGCCTGATCAGCCTCGGCGATTACGTGCTGAACGGGGGAGAGGTCGCCGTGATGGCGATGATCGAGGCGGTCGGACGACTCATCCCCGGAGTGGTCGGCAATCCGGAGAGTCTCGTCGAGGAGTCGCACGAGGACGGCCTGCTGGAGTACCCGTCGTACACGAAGCCCGCGTCATGGCGTGAACGATCGGTGCCCGATGTCCTGCTGAGCGGTAATCATGCCGCCATCGCGGCCTGGCGTCGCGAGCAGCAGTGGGAACGCACGCGCCGGCGTCGACCCGACCTCCTGCCACGCGACGAGACCTCGGCATCCTGACGGCGATCCCGGTCAGAGGATGCCTTCCGAGGATCGGGTGATCTCGAAGACGACTCCGTGAGGATGTCGCAGTGCCAGCGCGTTCGTCGGGTCGAGTCCTCGCAACTCCGCGCGCAGCATCCGTCCGATCATCTCGTGGCTCACCAGCAGCGGCGCGCCGGTGGCAGCCCACCCGCATGAGCTGAGCGCCTTTCGGGCGCGCACGCGCGCCTGAGCGTAGCTCTCCCCACCGGGGAACGCCCATCCGTAGCGGTTCGCAGCTCGCTCCTCCCGGAGCGTGGGATAGAGCTCGTCGATCTCGTCCCAGGTCATCCCCGCGAGTTCGCCGTGGTCGATCTCCGCGAGTTCGGGGACCTCGATCATCTCGGCGCCGATCCGCTCCGCGATGATGGCCGCGGTCTGCGTGGCTCGTCCCAACGGGCTCGTGCACACTGTCAGGACTCCGGCGTCCCGGAGGCGCTCGGCGACGGCGTGCGCCTGCGCCACCCCTTCATCCGTCAACGGCGAATCCCGTTGTCCCTGCAGCCGGTGCTCGAGATTCCAGGTCGTCCGCCCGTGCCGAGCGAGGAAGAGACGCTCGGGGACGTGACGATCCTGCGGAATCATGGACTCAGGATGGCACACGGGCTCCCGGTCAGTCGACGCCGAGGAAAGACCTGTCCGTCAGCACGATCGGTCCGTCCTCGGTCACCGCGATGGTGTGCTCGGAGTGCGCACCTCGGGACCCGTCCGCGCTGCGCAGGGTCCATCCGTCCGGGTCGGTCACCAACTCGTCGGTCGTCGCGAGGAACCAGGGTTCCAAGGCGAGGACGAGTCCTGCGCGCAGGGGGAAGCCGCGCCCTGCGCGACCATCGTTCGGCACATGCGGATCCCCGTGCATGGTGCGACCGACGCCGTGTCCACCGAAGTCGGTGTTGATCGAGTACCCCTCGCCGTGTGCGACGGCCGCCACGGCCGCCGAGATGTCGCCGATGCGATTGCCGACGGTGGCGGTCTCGATGGCTGCTGCCAGTGCGCGCTCCGTCGTGTCGATGAGGCGCAGATCCTCGTCGCGCGCGGCGCCCACGACGAAGGAGACGGCGGAGTCGGCGACCCAGCCGTCGACGGCCACCGCGAAGTCGAGCGTCACGAGGTCGCCGTCGCGCAGGGCGTAGTCGTGGGGGAGTCCGTGCAGCACGGCGTCGTTGACCGAGGTGCAGATGACCTTGCCGAACGGGCTCGCGCCGAAGGACGGGTGGTAGTCGATGTAGCAGGACTCCGCGCCTGCCTTGCGGATCATGTCGTGCGCGCGACGGTCGATCGAGAGGAGATTCGTCCCGACCTTGGTCTCATCGCGCAACGTCGCCAGCGTCTCGGCGACGAAGCGTCCTGCGGCGCGCATCTCGTCGATCTCGGCAGGGGTGCGCAGTTCGATCATCGGTTGTCCTCTCGTCATCTCCATTCTCCCTGATCCGACGCCCCGGGATCTCCGACCGCTCTCAGCGAACATCGGGTCACGGGCACGTGTCCCGTCGTACGATCTGAGCATGTGGTTGCGACGGGCGTTCTTCCGCTGGCTTCTTCCGGCGGCGTTCCTGCTGCCACTGTGGCTTCTGATCGGGTGGGGAGTCTTCCAGGGCGGCTGGGCGATCCTCTGGGTGTTGCTCATCGCGATGCCGTCCGTGTTCCTCGGACAGCTCCTGTTGACGCTCCTCACGCGCTCGCGTCCCTCCGTTCGCATCGAGCGCGCGGTCTCCTGGTGGGATGTGGCCGGCTTCACGCTCTGGCACGGTCTGACGATCGCGGTCGGTTTCTTCATCGACGGGGTGTTCCCGTGGGTGCTCACCGGCGCGATCGTCGTCGGCATCGCGCTCGTCTGGCTCCAGGTGTGGCAGTTGTGGCAGGAGGCCAGGGGGAGTGGCTCTCGGCTGCGCGAGACCATCACCTGGTCGACGATCCCGACCGCCGACGAGCAGGCCCCTCCGACCAGAGCGCACGAGGTCATCGTGGTGCGGGAGACCGACGGCCGCGACTGACGTCGCGGTTTTGGCCGAGCACGCCTTCCATGGCAGAATGAATGTTTGTGCTGTGACCGGCTCTGCCACAGGGGAGCCCGCGGACGCATCAGCTCCGTACAGTTCATCCCTTTTCTTGTTCCTTTGAATACATGCATGCGACCTGTGGCGGGTGCAGAGAGAGACGATCATGCAGATCCTCGACGCCGTCGACGCGGCTTCCCTCCGTTCGGACATTCCGGACTTCTTCCCCGGTGACACCGTCAAGGTGCACGTCAACATCACCGAGGGCAACCGCTCCCGTATCCAGGTCTTCCAGGGCGTCGTCATCGGCCGCCAGGGCGACAGCGTGCGCGAGACCTTCACGGTTCGCAAGATCAGCTTCCAGGTCGGCGTCGAGCGTACCTTCCCGGTGCACTCCCCGGTGATCGACCACATCGAGGTCGTCACCCGCGGTGACGTGCGTCGCGCGAAGCTCTACTACCTCCGCCAGCTGCGTGGCAAGAAGGCGAAGATCAAGGAGAAGCGCGACCGCTGAGTCGCAGCATCTCCACAGCACCCCGGGACACGATGTCCCGGGGTGCTTCGTTCTCTCCCCGGTGTGCGAACCTAGATAGCGTCGCCGCACGACGGTGCATGATCGTGAAGGAACCTGATGACTGAATCCTCGTCCGCGCGCACGGCCAGACGTCGCCGCGGGTTCCTGGTCTTCCTCCGTGACGTCCTGGTGATCATCGTCATCGCCGCACTGGTGTCGTTCGTCGTCAAGACGTTCGTCGTGCGGTCTTTCTACATCCCCTCGGCGTCGATGGAGCGGACGCTCCTCGTGAAGGACCGGATCCTCGTCGATGAGCTCACCCCGCGATGGGCGGCGTACGAGCGCGGTGACGTCGTCGTGTTCAAGGACCCGGGCGGGTGGCTCGATCCCCAGCCGCAGACGCCTGCTCAGCCCCCTCTCGTCCAGGCGGTCGACTGGGTGCTGAACTTCGTCGGCATCTCCGCGACCGACTCGCAGGACCATCTCGTGAAGCGGTTGATCGGCCTTCCGGGAGATCACGTCGTCTGCTGCAACGCACTGGGTCAGATCACGATCAACGGTGCTCCGATCGACGAATTGAGCTACCTCAACCTGCCCGACGGCGACACCGCCGCCTCCAATGAGCCGTTCGACGTCGTGGTGCCGGAGGATTCGGTCTGGCTGCTCGGCGACAATCGTGATCGTTCCCGCGACGCCCGTGCGCATCAGGACCTTCCCAGCGGAGGCTTCGTGCCCATGGAGAACATCGTGGGCAAGGCATTCCTTACCACGTGGCCGTTGAACCGGATCGGACCCATCGACGGGCATCACGACATCTTCACCGGGGTTCCGGATCCCGAATGACCGTCATCACCCCGAAACTGACTCTCGAGCGCCGGCTCCTGAGGGAGTGCGAGCTGATCATCTCGCTCGATGAGGTCGGTCGGGGCGCACTCGCGGGGCCGGTCGCCGTCGGCGCCGCCATGATGGATGCCACAGGTGCTCGTCGGCGTGTCCCCGAGGGGCTTCGCGATTCGAAGCTCGTGACCGAGAGAAGGCGTCCGGAGGTGGCGGAGCGAGCGGCCGCGTGGGTGCAGGCATCAGCGGTCGGATGGGCGACCGCGCAGGAAGTCGATGACATCGGCATCATGTCCGCCCTCGGCCTCGCCGCCTCGCGGGCGGTGCAGTCGATCGCCGATCAGGGTGCGACTGTCGAAGACGCGCTCATCCTGCTCGATGGCAACCATGACTACGTCTCGAGGATCCATCCCGTGCCGCTGCGTGTCCGGCCGGTGATCAAGGCGGACCGTGACTGTGCGTCGGTGTCCGCCGCATCGGTGATCGCGAAGGTCGCCCGCGACGGGTACATGGCCGAGCTTCACGAGACTCATTCCGCGTACCAGTGGAATCGGAACAAGGGGTACGCGAGCCCCGAGCACCGCGATGCCATCCGCAGCCACGGACTGTCCCCGTTCCATCGGGCCTCGTGGGCGATTGCGGACGTACCCACGCTGTTCTGAGCGGTGCGATGCCGCGCCCAGCGGCCTGCGACTCTAGGATGGACTCATCATGGATGAGGAAGCCTTCGACGACTACGACCGCGAACTCGAGCTGGCCTTGTTCCGGGAGTACCGGGACGTGGTCTCGCAGTTCCAGTACGTCGTCGAGACCGAGCGCCGCTTCTATCTGGCGAACGAGGTCAACGTCGTGCGTCGCGACAGCGAGCACGACTTCTACTTCGAGATTTCGATGACGGACGTGTGGGTGTGGGACATCTATCGTGCCGACCGGTTCGTGAAGGCCGTGCGAGTCCTCACCTTCAAGGACGTGAACGTCGAGGAACTGCAGCGTCGGGAGTTCGAGCTCCCGCAGGAGCTGTCGCTCGACGGTGAGTAACTCTCTCCACACTCCACCCCACGGGTGAGTTCTCCCCAGGATCCGCGCCGACGACGTCGAATCGAGCCGTGCGACGTGAGCGCCGCGTGATGCTGAGTCCATGGCAGCGAAGGATGAACTCGGCAGAGCTGGAGAAGAGCGCGCCGCGCAGCACCTGACGGGGAACGGCTACACCGTTCTCGCGAGGAACTGGCGGTGTGCGCAGGGAGAGATCGACATCGTCGCCACGCTCGGAGAGCACGTGGCGATCGTGGAGGTAAAGACGCGGCGAACGGTCGCGTTCGGGCACCCGTTCGAAGCGATCGATGTGCGGAAGCGCCGTCGACTGTGGCAACTCGCGCACGCCTGGGCCCGCGAGAATCCCGAGGCGGCACGGGGGAGGGCCGTGCGACTCGAAGTCATCGGGATCGTGGGAGCCGACCCGGCACGCGGGACGCTCGAGCATCTCGTGGACATCGGATGAGCACTGCGCGTACCTGGGCGGTGGCGCTCACCGGTGTCGACGGGCATCTCGTCGAAGTCGAGGCCGACCTGTCGAATCAGACGCCCGAATTCCGCATCATCGGGTTGCCGGACAAGTCCCTCGGCGAGGCCGTGCAGCGGGTCCACAACGCTTGCAAGAACGCGGGTCTCGATCTCCCTCGACGCCGGCTCACCGTGAACCTCTCCCCGGCGAGTCTTCCCAAGCACGGCGCAGGTTTCGACCTCGGCATCGCCATGGCGGCGCTGGCGGCAGGAGGGGCGATCGGGTCGCGGTCGATCGCGGCAACGGTTCACATCGGCGAACTCGGACTCGACGGGCGGATCCGCCCCGTCCCGGGCGTCCTTCCCGCGGTCTTCGCCGCCGCACGCGCCGGGTTCGACACCGTGATCGTCCCGCGCGGCAACGAGTCGGAGGCGAGGCTCGTGCCGGGGGTCGAGGTGCGCGCTGCGGGCTCACTCGCAGAGGTCGCGGTCTGGCACGGCGCCGACGTCGAGGTGCCGGACGTCGACGTCGTCGAATCGGCGTCGGTGCCGGTGGCCGATCACCCGAGACTCGATTTGTGCGACGTCGTCGGTCAGGGTGAGGCGGTGGAGGCGCTCCTGGTGGCGGCGGCCGGCGGACACCACATGCTGCTGAGTGGTCCTCCGGGAGCAGGCAAGACGATGCTCGCTCGGAGGTTGCCCGGGATCATGCCGCTGCTCGACGAACAGGAAGCACTCGAGGTTGCGTCCATCCGATCGCTCAGCGGCGAAGCCGTCGCCGCACTCGATCGCGTGCCGCCGCTGGAGGCGCCGCACCACAGCGCATCGGTCGCTGCTCTGGTCGGCGGCGGGTCGCGGACGGCACGACCCGGGGCGATCGCGAGAGCGCACGGCGGGGTGCTCTTCCTCGATGAGGCGGCGGAGTTCTCGCGGGTGGCGCTCGACGCCCTGCGCCAGCCGCTGGAGTCAGGCGCGATCGAGGTCCACCGCGCGGGCTTCACGGCGCGGTTCCCGGCGAAGTTCCAGCTCCTGCTCGCGATGAACCCGTGTCCGTGCGGCAACTACGGCGTGAGAGGGGCCGAGTGCATCTGTCCGCCGATGTCGATTCGTCGGTACTCCACGCGATTGTCCGGTCCACTACGTGACCGCGTCGACATCGATCTCCAGGTCAGTCGTGTCGCGGCATCCCGGGCGATGGGTGAGGCCGGCGGGGAGACGACGACGGCGCAGGCGCGGGTCCGGGTGCAAGCCGCCAGGGAGCGGGCCGCACATCGGTGGCGGAGCAGTCCGTGGGGACGCAATGCGGATGTACCGGGGACCTGGCTGCGTCAGGGCGCTCAGCGTCTTCCGGCGGCCACGCGATCTCCGCTCGATCGGGCGCTGGAGCGCGGTCTGCTCACCCTGAGGGGATACGACCGAGTGCTGAGGGTGGCGTGGACGATGGCTGACCTGGCCGAGATCGAACAACCCGGTGTCGAGGAGATCGGGCGTGCGTTGCACCTGCGGAGAGGATTGCCGAGATGATGCGGCTACTGCTGGGAGACACCGAACTGATGGCTGCCGCCCGCCGCATCCACGCAGGGGAAGAGATGGCGGACTGCGTGGCGCGAGCGGCGTGGACGGTGATCGCCGAACCCGGAGATGCGGTCGCCGGCGCACTGATCGGCGCCCTCGGCGCGGAGGAGGCCCTCTCCGTGGCAGCAGGAGGTCGAAGCAGGTCGCCGTTCACCGATGACACAGGCGACGTAGGCTTCCGCGCGCTTCAGGAAGCCCAAGCGCGATGGCGTCCTCGGCTGCAGCAGGAGGCCGTGCGATCAGCCTTTCTCGGAGCACTCGAGATCGGCGCGCGGTTGGTGATCCCCGGCGATCCGCAGTGGCCGGAAGCCCTCGACGACCTCGGACCCCACGCGCCGAGCGCGCTCTGGGTGCGCGGGCGCGTGGAACTGCTCACAGCGTCCCCACGCGACTGGCATGCTGCGGAATTGAATCTCGCGCTATTGCCGTGTTAGGGCGTGAGTAACCAAACCAAGTTGAGCGGCGTCTTCCATCGGCTTGCAGGGGTGTGCGATCCCGGAGCAGGTTTTCGAGACGGAAGAGTCCACGATGCTGGTGGAGTTCCCGCTGGCCGAGTCGAGGAGGATCGAACGACCACGATTTTTCCGATGGGCTTTCTAGGCTGACGGGTCTGAGCTTCGCAGGCGAAGCCGGTGCGCGAAGGTTGGGCGTAGACCACTACGCGAACCGCTGGGTGCGAAGTGGGAAGTCACCAGTGTTGAACGTGCGGCGAGACCTCTTTGCTCATTGCAATGGCCCCTGCGTGGATCCGATTGAGTTCCTTCTGAGGGCGACGCTATCTGGTCCGGCGTAGCCGCGAGATGAGGTGTCTCTCGGCCCAGCCGAGCATCTGTAGTGTGGAGTTGCCGCCACGTGTCGCACCGGGGCGGTCTTCTATGCCCACCCCAGGGGGATCTCGTCTTGTCGCACGCCGTTTCTCAGCCCGTCATCCGTTACCCGCGCGCGCATGTCGCCGCGATGGTCGTCGTCGCACTCGTCGCGTCGCTCCTGTCGGCGTTCGTTATCGCGTTGCCTGCCCGCGCCGCGCAGATCGTCGCGCTCGAGGCCTTTACAGACACCCCCACGCTCGCCGGTGAGCAAGGCAGCCTGCGCCTCGCCGTTTCGAACCCGACGGGCGAGGCGTGGTTCAACATGGCGGTCGCGGCGACGGTGCCGGCTGGCGTGAGTCTCGCCGACGGCGGCGCGATACTCGGAGTGACACCCGTCGCCTACACGAGCGCCGACGATTCCACGATCCCGGCGGGCGTCACACGCTACGTGTGGGAGGACATCGTCGACCTGCCCGCGGGCGCGGCTTTCTCGGCCGAGGTAGGACTCACAGTCGCACAGCCGGTGTTCGATGATTCCGGTTCAGCGACGACCAACGATGAGGCTTTGCACCCTGTGGGGTCGGACTTTGACATCTCCGTCACCGCCTACACCAGCACCGACCCGCGTCTGCTGCCCTGGTTCGCCGGGAGCTCGGCGAACGACCCGACCGCATCCGAAGCAGTGACGCATTCGAGCCCCGTGCGCACGCCCACCACCGAGATCACGTCGCTGCGGGTGACGAAGACCGAGCCAAGCCCCGAGGCTGAGCTATTGCGCGGCGTGCACGACTTCGCCACGACCTACACGATCCAGGTCGAGAACACCACGCAGGGTTCGACGAACGACGTCACTGTCACCGACTACCTGCCCGCTGGACTCGAGTTCCTCGGAAACGGGCAGGCCGACTACTCCGCCAACGAGGAGTACCCGGGTGCGGGCCCCATCAGTCACGCGGCACCGGCCGGTTACCGCACGCCGCAGACGATCGACACGATTGTCGCCGACGCGGCCCTCGCCGCCGAACGCGGCCTCGTCGAGGGTGCCGTCTACACGGCTGTCACGTGGGTGCTCGACCTGGAGCCCGGCGAGATCGCGCAGATCCCCTACCTCGCCGGCATCCCCCTGTATGAGAACGCGCTCTTCGACGGCACCGCGCCGAGCCCCGAGTCGCTCGAGCAGGCACCGAACCTCGACAACAACACCGGGGCGTCGACTCGTCACTCCGACGAGGGCACCCCCGCCACCGACGGCAACACCCTAACCAACGTTGCCACCGCCACCGGGCAGTACCAGGGAGTCGTGCGCACGGGCGCCGACCGCACCGCGACCGACGCCGATGACGAGACTGTCTTCGCGATGGATGTGCGGGTGCTCAAATCCGCCAACCGCGAGACGTTCGCCGCCGGCGAAGAAGTGACCTACACGCTGGATATCGCAGCCAGCGAGTACACGGACGCCTCACAGATCGAACTGATCGACCGCCTGGGGGACGGGCTCTGCCCAATAGTGCCCACGGGCACCGACGTGCGCACCGGCACCATCGAGGTGCCGACCCTGGGCGGCGGCGTCGAGACTTTCACCGGCGCTCCCGTCTCGGAGTTCCCCGCGACGTGCGAGCTCGTCCCCGCCGCGCCGAGTGTCGCCGGGCTGCAGTGGATCGCGTTTGACGCCGACAGCGGGCTCTTCTATGCCGGATTCACGATCGACACGATCCCCGCGGGGAACGACGCCCAGGTGCAGTACACCGCGCGCATGCGCACGAGCTACACCAAGGACGGCTCAGGCAACACCTCATCGACCGACGCGGTGGTCAACTCCGTCATTATGACGGGTGCGACCGACCCGACCCCGGCAGTCGCTGAGGTCACCGGTCCCGGCACCGAGTCGGTCGCCGATGACTCCGAGGCTGTGCTCACGTCGCGCCCCGACTCGATTTCGAAGCGCGTGCTGCCCTCCGACGTGCCCCTCGCGTCGGGCGACGACGTCTGCGCCGTTGATCAGGCCCTCTACTCCGACACGCTCGCGGGCGGCTTCGTGCAGGGCGACACCGTGTGCTACGAACTGCGCGTGAACTTCTCGGCCGACGCCGATTCACGAAACCCCATCATCACCGATGTGCTGCCCGCAGGCGTCTTCGTCGACCCCGCCGACATACGTGCAAGTGTTGTGGTGCCCGGCGATGGCACCACAACACTCGATCCCGACCAGTGGCAGGTCGACGGCGACCGGGTCGTGATCGAACCCGCCAGCGACGTGATCGACGGCGACCGCTTCGTGCGCCGCGGTTCGATCCTGATCGTGCACATCGCGGGAACCGTCGAGCAGTTCTCCGTCGATCCGCTGTCGCTCGACAAGCACGAGAACCTGATGAAGTTCCAGCAGGAGAACGTCGACGCCGTCATCACGTTCGCCCGCACGCAGGCCGACATCGAGGTGCAAGCAGGCCTGCAGCTGAGCAAGGGCATCGCGGGCGTCAATGGCGACACCGTCGACGGTGCCGCTGGATGTGATGGCACCCTGCCCGACTGCGACAGTGTTCAGGTGGCGCAGGGAGACCGTGTTGGCTATCGGATCGACCTCTCGGGCGGACCGACCTCGGTGACCGACCCGACGCTGGTCGGCGCCACCTACGCGGTGTCGGATGTCGTGGTGTGGGACCGCCTGCCCGACGCGATCCAGCAGCTGATCAACGTCGATTCCGCTGTCATCTCCGAGCTCGACGTCGACGCCTCCGACGATGGCGAGCTGCTTCTGTCGGGTGATCCCGGCTACCCGGACGATGCGCCCGACGACCAGCCCGCGCTCGTCGTATGGCAGGGCGTCGGCGCCGCAGCCAACGAGGTCAGGACGCTCACCTACGACCTGACGATCCCTGTCGGCCTGCTGATCGACACCGACCACGTCAACACCGCGTCGATCATCGCCTACGCGGTCGGCGCGAACGGCGGCGGGCAAACCTCGATCCGTCCCGACGGCTCGCTCTCGACCGCAGAGAGCAACGCGCCGGGCGAGGGCACGCGCGACACGAGCGATGTGCACCTGCCTGCAGCATCCATCGACAAGCAGCTCGTGACGACCGAGATCGGCGCGCTCACAAGCGACATCGACACCCTGAACACCAACGCGGTGATCGTGCAAGGCGAGCGGGCCACGTTCCGGTACTCCGTCACGATCCCCGCGCACACGTCTGTCGAGAACGGCGTGCTGAGCGATGGGGGCGTGCTGCACATCGGGAGCGCGACCGGGACGGTGGCCGGCACGACCCTCGTGGGGTCGACGACGGCCAAGCCCGCCGGCGTCGCCGACGACGACTGGGACGACTTCGTCTTCGACGCGGCCACCGGCGCCTTGTCCTTCCCCGACCTCTACACCAACAACACCGACGCCGACCAGGTCTTCTCGATTGACCTGACGTTGTGGGTGACCGACCGCGACGCGAGCAACCCGTTACGAAACCCCAACATCGCCAACAATGCGACGCTGTTCAACACGGCGACCTTCGAGAGCGATTCCTGGGACGGCTCGGACAGCGCCACGGTGCAGTATCGCGAGCCGAACCTGCAGATCAACAAGTCCGCCGACCCCGCAAGCGACGTCTCGATCGGCAGCCCTGTCGAGTACGAGCTGCGGGTCACGAACACCAACCGGGTCAAGGCCTACGACGTCGAGGTGATCGACACCGTTCCCGAGGGCCTGATCGTGGATGCTGCCACCATCTCGGGAGGCGGTGTTCTGACAGGTGTGGACCCGGCGACGGGCGGCGGTACCATCACGTGGCAGATCGCCGAGGTGCCGGCCACCGCGACGCTGATCTACGAGGCCTCGATCGACCCCGACACGGGCGGCGGCCAGAGCTACGAGAACGTCGCCGACGTGACCGGCTACACGCTGCCCGCGACGCTCGACGGCGACGACACGACAGCCCGCCGCGGCGACCGCGTCGACACCGATGAGCAAGTCATCACGGCCACCACCGCCGGCATCGTCAAGGGTGTGCTCGTGGGTGCCGGGGCCTACGGCGAGAGCGCCACGGCCCCGATCGGCGAGACCGCCGAGTATTCGGTCGAGGTCACCCTGCAGCCGAACATCAACTACTACGATCCCGTGATTCGCGACGTGTTGCCCGAGGGCGCCGCTCTCGTCGAGGCCAGCGTCTCGGGTCCCGATGAGACGAGCGCCACCGACACGATCACCGGCGAGTGGGCGCGCAGTTACGACGCGGGCTCTCGCACGTGGTCGTGGGCGTACGACGGCGACATCGCCAGCGACCCCGAAACCCGCACACTCACCCTCACCTACGACGTGCTGCTCTCGGATGCAACCCCGGATGACGTGACCGCACTGCCCAACACGGCGACCTTCGCGTGGACGACGCAGTCGGGTGGCGGCGATCCGCAGGGCGTCACCGACACCGCGACGGTGACGATTCTCGACCCCGTCGTCGAGGTCGCGAAGACCGTCGACGACGCGGCGGCGATCGATGTCGTGCCCGGCGACGAGTTCACCTATCGCCTGGTCGTGACCAACACCGGCAACACCCCCGCATACAACCTCGTGATCACCGACGTTGTGCCCGAGGGCATCGTCGTCGACGCCGCCACGATCAGCGACGGCGGTGTGCTCACCGGCGCCGGCGCGAACGGGGGCGGCACGATCACCTGGATGGCGGGCACGGCGGACGCCGAGGCCCTCGACGGACCCCTGCATGAGCAGGGATCGAGCGCGACCCCGGTAGAGATCGAGTTGACGTACGACGCGACGCTGGCAGCATCCACCGCCATCGACACGGACGCGCTGGTCAACACCGTCACGCCGACGTCGTGGGAGTCGTTCGACGAGGGGGGCCGCGAGTACGGCCCTGGTGAGAGCGACACCGCGTCGGTGGAGCCCCTCTTTCCGTTCGTCGAAGCCGCGAAGGCGGTCGCCGACGGCGACACAGCCTACGAGGGCGACGCATTCGGCTGGGTGCTCACCGCCACGAACACCGGGAACGCCGCCGCGCAGACGGTCACGCTGACCGATGAGCTTCCCCTCAACTGGCAGTACACTGCGACGTCGGCGATCACGGTCGACGGGGTGGCCGTCACCGGGTCGCTCGCGCCCACTGTGACCGGTGCGCCCGCGACCGGCCAGAGCCTGCAGTGGACGTTCGGTTCTGAGTCCGGCGCCGAGGTGCTGCCGGTGGACGGCGTCATCGAGATCCGTTTCACCGCGACGCCGCTCGAGGACGCGCTGACCGACGCGGGCGTGACCCTTCCGGATGGGACGGCCGTACCGCACACCAACACGGTGGCGGTCGCTGCGACCGACCCGACGGGTGCCGAGGGCAACGCCGAAGGACCATACGTCGGCCCCGACGCCGACGCCGACGCCTACCTGCGCTCCGCCGACCTCGCGGTCGACAAGACCGCCGCAGACCGCGTGGTCGCGGGTTCGGGTGAGGTCGAGGGCTGGAGCATCGAGGTCACCAACAACGGCCCCGACACCGCGGCGGGCCCCATCGTCGTCACCGACGAGACCGCGCCGCTGCCCGAGGGCATCGCCGTGACCGGCGCCGCGGGCGAGGGATGGAGCTGCACGGTGCCCGTGCGCGCCGGCGACGGCACGACGACTCTCGAGTGCCTGCGCACCGACGAGACCGAGTCGCTCGATGCGGGCGCGTCGTTCGCCGAGATCGTCGTGTCGATCGAGGTCGATGCCGATGTGGATGTCGCGGCGCTGGCCGCCGACGCAGTCTCGAACACCGCCGAGGTGGAGGGGCGCACGTCCGACCCGGTGCCGACGAACAACAGCTCGACCGACGTGCTGCCGATCGAGGCTGAGGCCGACCTGAGCGTCGTCAAGACGGTCACGACCGCTGACGTGCTTGCCGGTGCACCGATCACCTGGCAGATCGCGCCGACCAACAATGGTGACTCCGTGTCGCTGAGCCCAGAGGGCGACCGCATCACGATCACAGACACAGTGCCCGCGGGGGTGACGGACGTCACGGTCACCCCGTCGTCGCCGTGGACGGCGACCGCCGAGAACGGCTTCCCCGCCCAGGCGGGCGATGAGATCGTCCTCACTTACGCCGCCGACGCGATGCCGGTGGGCGCCGCGCCGACGATCCTCGTCACAGGCACGATCGACTCCGGCTTTGGCGAGGGTGACGAACTGGTCAACACGGCTGAGATCGCGCCCGGTTCGACGACCGACCCAGACCCCGACAACAACGTCTCGACGGTCGAGGTCACTCCGGGCTCGGAGGCGACGCTCGCGGTCGCCAAGACCCGCGTGGTGTTCTCGGGCGGCGCGTGGGTGGATGCGGCGTCGCTCGACCCGGTGCCGCCTTTCGAGGCCGGCGATCCCGTGTCTTACCGCATCGCCGTGACGAACGATGGTCCCGCCGACGCGCGGGGTGTGCAGGTGCGCGACGAGGCACCCGACGGGCTGACGTATGCGTCGCACCAAGGCTTGTCGGGGGCGTCCTGGGCGCGCACCGACGGGCCGGCCACAGGAGATCAGGTATTCGGACTTGGGGCCGATCTGATCGCAGGGGCCACGGCATCCCTCATCGTGACGTTCGACAGCGATGCGGCCCTCGAGGGCGACATCGTCAACACCGCGGTGGCCTCGGCCACCAACGGGGTGAACGAGCCCGAGGACGTCGACGACACCGGATCGACACGTGTTGCCGACCTGGCGATCGAGAAGTCGCATACGGGTGAGGCGATCGCCGGGGCGACGCTCGAGTACACGCTCGTCGTCACCAACGAGGGGCCCAGCGTGTCGTCGGGACCCATCGAGATCGTCGACACCCTACCCGCGGGCATGAGCTACGCGGCCGATTCGGCGACCGTCGCCGTGGCCGGCGGAGCCGCCACCGCGGTCGAGCCCGCCGAGGCGGGCGCACAGCTGACCTGGTCGGTGGGCGACGCCTCGACGACGCTAGGCGTAGGGGAGCAGATCATGATCGTCTTCACCGTCGATCTCGCCGACGTCATGCCCGCACAGTTGGGGCTCGAGAACGTCGCCACCGTCGACGGGCCCGAAGATCCGAACCCCGACAACGATCGCGCGGCCGACCCGACCGACATCATCACGCAGGCCGACATGACGATCGTGAAGGACGTCGAGGCGGGCCCGTGGGTGGCCGGCACCGAAGTGCAGTACCAGATCACGATCGACAACGCAGGCCCCTCTGTCGCCGACGCCCGCATCGCAGATGTCGTGCCCGCGGGGCTGAGTGTGACCGCGATGTCGGGAACAGGCTGGGCCTGCGACGTCGACACCGCCGTCTGCGAGTTCGACGGGCATCCCGTCGGAGAAACGACGATAGCCGTCACCGCGCTCGTTGACGCCGCCACGCTGCAGGGTTCGGTACTCGAGAACGTCGCTGAGCTGACGTGGACCGACAGCCGCGGTGCGCACAGCCAAGACGACCCGGCCGAGATCACCGTCGACGCCCGTGCCGACCTGGGCATCGTCAAGACGGCGGTCGACGCCGACGGCAACCCGGTCACCGAGGTCATCGCCGGCGACCAGGTGCGCTACCTGCTCGAGGTGCACAATCACGGCCCGTCGGATGCTGTCGGCCCGATCGTCGTGACCGACCAGCTGCCGTTGGGCTTCACCTTTGCTTCGGTCGCCGCGTCGGAGTGGGTGTGCGAGGCATCTGCCACAGTCGAGGGTGAGGTGGTGTGCGAGCTGGATGTCGCACGCCTGGCGGCGGGAGTAACGGCGCCGGCGATCACGCTGCTGATCGACGTCGACCCGGCCGTCGCCGAGGGTGTGCACACCAACACCGCCGTCGTGTCGTCTCAAACGACCGAGCCGGACCCTGACCCGAACCCGAACACCGACGACGCCACTGTCGACGTCGTGCAGCGCGTGGCGCTGAGCGTCGTCAAGACGCACGACGCCGCATCCGTCGTCGTGGGAGGCGAGCTCGCGTTCGAGATCGCCGTGTCGTCGGCGGGGCCGTCGACCGCAACAGGCGTGACCGTCACCGAAACGCTGCCCGCGGGGCTCGAGTACGTTGGGTTTGAAGGGACGGACTGGAACGAGGTCTCGGTCACCGGTGATGCCGCGACCGGCACGGTGGTCGAGTACTCGCTCGCAAGCGCGATCGAGCCGGGCGGCGCGGCTCCCTCGCTCGAGGTGACTGTGCTCGTGCTTCCCGAGGCCTACCCGGGCGTGACGAACATCGTTGAGGCCAGCGCCACCCAGCCGCCGATCGACCCCGATGTGCCGGTGACCGATGACGACGAGATCGTCGTGCCGGGTCTGTCAACCCTGGTTGTCGACAAGACCGCCCGTGCGGGTGCGTGGCAGGAAGGCGGCACTGGGTCGTTCACGATCTCGTTGCGCAACGACGGGCCGACGGCCGATCCTGGCCCGATCACGGTGACCGACACGATGCCGCGCGGGCTGACCGCTCAGTCGTCGTCGTCGACAGATGCAAGGGTGGAATGCGTCACGGAGTCTGGTTCGGTCGTGTGCACACTGGCCGACGGACTCGCGGTCGGGGCCTCGATCACGATCGTGATCGACGTGGCGATCGGTCGCGGTGCGCACCCAGCTGTCGCGAACGTCGTGACGGTGGCGACCCCGACAGCGCAGACCGGGGACGCCGTGCTCAACGCGACGGCGTCTGTCGAGGTCGCGGCCGATCCGCTGGCCAACACCGGCAGCTCGCCCGTGTGGCTGCCGCTCGGTGCTCTCGCGCTGCTGCTGATGGCGCTCGGCCTGTGGATGATCGTGATCCGTCGCCGCCGCGAGGTCCTGGTTTGATCCGAGCCGCCGTCTGACCCGAACCCCGCCGTTGCCGCTGTAGCGGCGGGGTTCGGCCGTAAAGAAGTCAAAGAGGCAACAGGCCAGCGGTGCAGGCGGGATCCGCATCCCGTCCAGAAGCGTCCTGACACAGAATCGCGCACGCATCGTTTCCGCGATGTCGCAGATCGAAAAGCAACTCTCGTGAGACAAAATGCCCTCTCGCAGTGAGCACGTCTGTCGATGACAGTCCAGTCAGTCGTGTCGCGGTGGCCCAACTGGCGTGAGAGTCGACCTGAGCGTCAAGCGCCAGAAGTGGCGTGTTTTGTAAGCAGCTCACTGATCCCGCCACCAGCGGCTGCTATGGCCCTTGCTGCTGGATCGTGCACGACCGCGCGCCGGCCAGATCCGGGTCGTCGTAGTCCTTGGAGAATCCGTCTAGCGAGATGCCGATCGATGGGGCGAAACGGTGGTCATCACGATCACAGACGGTGCCGACGACATCGCTTCCGCAGAGGACGGGCCTCTCCGGGTGCCACGGGCCCCGTAGCGGGTCGGTGCTGCGTTCGATGAGGCCGGGGCGTGTGCGAGCGTCTCGACCGCGAGGGGGCCGACGACGGAGACCGGCGAGAGCGCTACCTGGCCTGCGAAGACAGTGTGTCCCTCGCCGGTTCGTGGGGCGAGACGAGCGCGTCGAGATCGGTCACGGACCCATGATCGAGCAGGCCGTGGACATTGCGGAGTGGTTCACCCGCGGTTCTGGATTGTGTCGATCCGTGAGTGCGCTGTAGCGGGCGTTGCTCGCCACCACGGCCTCCGCCCACCGGGTCGCGGCCGTGATGTGCAGGCCGGTGAGGCGCGCGATCACGGGGGCGGGCAACTCCTGGGCGAGGGAGGCCAGGGCGCCGGCGCGGGTATGACGGGCACGGATGCCGAACTTTGCCAGCCGGTCGGTGAGGGAGTCGCGGGAGAGTGGTGCGCCGTGATGCTGTCCGGGAAACAGCCAGTCGGATTCGCCGGCGTCGGTGAGCAGGCGCGGCGCGTCGCGGTGCGCGCGGGCAGCGATCGCGAGTTGTCCGATCGCCTCGGGCAGCTCCAACGGATCCGGCCCGAGCCGGATCATCACCGGGTCTGCTGCGGTGATGTCCGTCACGCGCAGTAGGTGCAGTCGGGCCACCGGGATTCCGAACAGGAGCAGCAGCGCGCCCGCGAGCCGGGTCCGGGGATCGTCACCGCGAGCGGTGAGCACTCCGCCGAGCAGCTCCCAGCGCTCGTCGACGCTGGCGCCGGTGGGTGTGTTCGAGGTGCGGCCCAGGGGAGGGACGTGCAGGCGCGGGCAGGTGCCGCTACGGGCCGCCCACTCAAGGAACGCCGCGACGCGCCGGCGAAGTGGTGGTCCGTCTAGGAGCCAGAGATCCAGTCGCGGCTGATCGAGAACGGCCAACGACTCTGAGCGGCCGGTGAGCCAGCTCATGAGGTCGAGGACTCGTAGCAGTTCCTGCCTGCGTCCGTTCGACTGCGATGGCGTGACCTGATCGGTCTGGTCGCGCAACTGCCGCAGATGACGCCAGCGGACGTACCGGTCGAACAGGCGGCGATGATCTGGGTTGACGATCTGCGCCGATCGAACCTGGCACCAGGTGTCGAACCGGACCAGCTGCTCGTCTCGCGCAGGGATCAGTCCATGCTCGGCCAGCAACGCCCGAACAGGGGCCGTCGACCCTGGACTGCCCAGCCGATCCAGCAGCGCGTGACTCAGCAGCTCCCCACCGGAGAGGGCCTCCCGCAGGATCGCGACCGTCGTGTTGCGGCGGAAGGCGTCCAGGGTACGTCGCTCGTCCGCGGCCAGGAACCGGTCGCGTAGTGGCCCGAGCATCGGATTGGCCGCCACGACATCGTCCGATAGCAACTCGCGGATCTTGTCGTCGGCGTAGCAACGATCACACCAACGGCGGCGATGCAGCCGACCGTGCGCCCCGCAGCGACGGCAGTCCCGGAACATCAACGGGCTGGTCCGGGCGCAACGCTGGCAGAGCGGACCCTTGTCGGTGCGCGCGCTCACCCGCGCGTCGCGGCCGCAGCCGATGCACGCCTCCACAATGTGCGGGGCGCAGGACCAGCAAAGCGGCTCCCCGTCCGGGGTGTGCCGAATCGGGAGCACCACCCGTGCGCAGACTGAGCACGGTTTGCGCTGGAGCGCGCAGGGCGTGCAGATCGCCTTCGCCGTGCTCGCGAAGCGACATTCCCGTTCCCGACCGCAACGGTGGCAGACATCGACGCGCGCGGCCGCGTAGCAGCCCACGCAGATCGCCTTCGATGTGCCGGGGAACCTGCATCGACCCGAGGTGCCGCAGACCGTGCAGACATCGGCGCCGGGCGCTGTCCGGCATCCGGAACACATCGGCCCGTCCGGAGTACGCACCGCGATCAGCCGGTGAATCCCGCAGCCGATGCACTCCGCGGAGGATTCGGGCAGCCGGTTCGTGCAGCTCTGGCAGAATCGGTCCCCGTTGGGACGCCGGAGCTCCAAATGGGCCGTGTCCCCGCATCCGTCGCAGACCGCCATATGCCCGGCCTTGTAGCAGGCGCGGCAGCACATCCGCCCGTTGAGTCGGTCCGGGAGCCTTCCGATCCGGCCGCAGTGCCCGCAGGCCAGGGCTCGCACCCGGGCGCCGAGACCACGCAGCCGCTCGTAGAACGTTGCGAACAAGACCGACGCCGCGGGCGGGTCGGCGATCCAGTTGACGCCGAACAACTCGCATTCCAGCGCGAGTCGCAACCTGCGATCCGCTTTCCATCCCTCGGTCGCGCTCAGCATCATGCTGAGAGTCCCGCCGGGAATCTGTTCGGCCACGAACCGATCCAGGCGCTCGTCGGCAACACCCTTCAGCGCACGCCAACAAGAGCGGCAGTACGCCCGGTCGCCTACCTGCGCGTGCCGCAACTGCCCATTCCGCTCACATTCGACGCAGTCGATCAGCACCGCCAGGCGTGCCCGCCCGCAGGCCTCGCAGATCCGGTCCAAGCCGTCCCGACGACTCAGCAGCACGACACGACCGCAGTGTGCGCAGCCCGGCGGGCGAACGGTTCTCGCGCCGGCGGCGGCGAGGTCGAGCAGGATGCGATCCAGCAGCCGCGGGATCCGCGTCGACCCCGAGAGCAGCATCCCCGGATCCTCGGTCAACTGTGCAAGCAGACGCCGCCCTGCGGGTTCCTGGAGGACCGTGCGGTCCACGACTCCCGCGATCACCTTCCGAGCAACCGTCTTCTCGACCTCCGTGATCGCTGCGACCAGGGCGTCGCGGACCTCGTCACCCATCCTTGGGGAGCACGCGCGCCCGCGGTGGGCGCAGGCCCTTCGCGCGCAGCATCGCCGCGCCGCGCGCGGGCTGGTCCTCACCGTCGGTGCCGGTCGCCGCCGCGGATGCCCCCAGGTCGACCTTGCGGACCAGCTCGTCCGCGCTGCACTCGAAGATGTCCATCAACGCGACCAGCACGTGCATATTCAGCCGTTCCGGCTTGTCCGTCGCTAACCGGTAGATCTGACTCGCCGACAATTCGATCCCACGCTCGCGCAGCAACGGCACCAGCTTCGACGTCGCGAAGATCCCCGACGCCGCCATCACCTCACGCAACCGCCACTCATACCCGATCACCTTCATCGGCCCCTCCTTCCTCCTGCGGCCGCAGCCGCCCCAACGCGTCCCGCATCATCTTGTTCGCGAAGTCGCCACTGACCCCGGTGTAGATCGACGTCGTTGACTGGTGCTGATGCCCGACCTGCCGCTGCACGAACACCGGATCAACCCCCTCCTCGATCAGATGCGTTACATAGCTATGGCGCAAAGCGTGCGGAGACAGCACCCGGTCGAACCCGAGATCTTCCCGATAGGCGGCGAACCGGTCCGATAGTTCCCGCGTGCGCAGCCTGGTGCCGCGCTCCGAAAACCACATCGCCCGCTCACCATCCGGCCGCATAAGTGGCCAGACGTTATCCAGATAGTCCTGCACCGCCTCCACCGCCCAGTCCCGCAACGTGACCACCGAGCGACGCTTGGGCGGGCCACCCTTGGACGCTTTTCCATAACGGACGTGCAGCATCCCGAACTCGCCGAACTCTGGCGCGTGCGCGTTGCGGTAGAAGTCGGTCACATCCAGATGGACCGCCTCGTTCGCCCGCAACCCCCACGCGTACATCACCCGCAGCAGCACCGCATCCCGATACGCCGGAAGTGCACCCTTGCGGCCACTCTCGAGGCACCGATCGACCTCCGAGTCGGCACGGTCAAACAACGCCTGCAACTCGGACCGGGTCAACGGTCGCCGCCCCGGCCGGCCTTCGTAGTTCTGCAGATGCCGGGTCGTGTTCCAGTCGTGACAGACCTGCACCGGGTGCGTCCCGAACCGCAGTTCACACTCCGCCGCCCACCCGTAGTGCTCCGATATCAAATACTCGCAGAACTGTCGTACAGCCTGCTGATAGCCGCGGATCGTCGACGGCGCCAAGTGCCGTACCGTCACCAGATCCAGCATCCACTCGTCGAACAAGCCCGCCGACCACAACCACGGCCACGAGCCTGCGTGCGCATGGAACTGCCGCACCGCGCGCACCGTTCCGGCCACATAGTCTTCGCGCAGCCCGCGCCCGCCCATCAGTTGCGCCCGCCAGCCCGTCACCATCGCCTCGAACACAGTCTCCTCGGCACGCAGGAACGAGATACCCGAGGCCAGATACAACCCCGCCACGCCATGCGCCACCAGCCCTGAAACCACCCGGATCGCTCCCATCAAACGCATACAACATGCATTAAACGCGAAGAATCGAATTGAAAGCAAATCGTACCCAGTCAGGAAGCGGCACCAACGATGTTCGCAGTACGATCAAGGTCACCTAGAGCCTGCAGGAATCTGCATCAGACGCAATAGGGCGCGCTTGTGTCGATGGTCGGCGCCCGCGCCTCGAGCGGTTACGGGGAGCAGGTGGCCGCTGAGCTGGCCGGTGATCTCGCCTCGACAGGGGCCGTGGTGGTGTCCGGCGGCGCCTACGGCATCGATGGGGCGGTGCATCGGGCGGCGCTCGGCGTTGGTGGGGCGACCGTCGCCTTCCTCGCCGGGGGAGTGGACCGCGCGTATCCGGTCGGTCATCAGCGATTGCTGCAGCAGATCTCTGAGCACGGGGCGGTGGTGAGCGAGCCGCCGTGCGGCACCGCCCCGACGAGGTGGCGCTTCCTCGCACGGAACCGCCTCATCGCTGCACTCGGAGAGGCGACGGTCGTCGTCGAGGCCGGGTGGCGCAGCGGCTCTCTGAACACCGCGGGTCACGCCGCGACGCTCGGTCGTCCGCTCGGTGCCGTACCGGGGCCGGTGACCTCGGCGTCGTCCGCGGGATGCCATCGTCTGTTGCGCGAGTATGACGCGCAGTGCGTCACTTCGGCAGCGGAGGTGCGGGAGCTGTGGGGGCAACTCGACGGCGTGCCGACAGTCGGTGCACTCGAGGATCCGAACAGGACGCGCGTACTCGATGCGCTGACCACGCGGTCGGTGCTCTCCGTCGATGAGATCGCCCGGCGCTCCGGCCTGTCTGCCGAGAGGGTGAGGTCCGTTCTCGGGCTGTTGCACCTGGAGGGCGATGTCGATGCCGACGGAACGGGCTGGCGTCGTGCACCACGCCCGCGAGGTGGGTGACTGTCAGGCCGACACCGCGGCGAGGCTCCGGATCACGGTCCCCCGACCGGGGCAGAGTGGAAGGTATGGAACTCACGGCCGCCGCCGAAGCGTTCGTCGATCACCTGGAACGGGTGCGTCGGCTGTCGCCGGCGACCGTGAAGGCCTACCGTTCCGACCTTCGGGACCTCGCCGCGTCCACGGGCAGTGTCCAGCTCGAAGACGTCGACCTCGACGCGCTCCGGGACTGGCTCTGGCACGCGACGCAGCGCGGCGATGCGCGCTCGACCCTCGCGCGGCGTTCTGCGGCAGCACGGTCGTTCTTCCGGTGGGCGCACGAACAGGAGCTCGTCTCTCAGGATCCGAGCCTTCGTCTGGTCACCCCGAAGAGGGGGCGCACTCTCCCGACCGTTGCGTCGCGGGAGGCGATGACCGCGTTGCTCGATGAGTATTGTGACGATGCCGCCGCAGGGGACCCGGTCGACTTGCGAGATCACGCGATCCTCGAGCTCCTGTACGGGTCGGGTATGCGGGTCTCCGAGCTGTGCGGGCTCGACATCGACGACCTCGATCTCGACCGAGCGACGGCGCGGGTGCTCGGCAAAGGGGCGAAGGAACGAGTCGTCCCCTTCGGCGCTCCCGCGCGGGACGCGTTGGACGCCTACCTCCGACGCGGGCGACCCGTCCTGGTCGCCAGAGCACGCACCTTCAGTCCCGCGGTGATGCTGGGGAGTCGGGGCGCTCGGGTCGGACCGCGGACGGTGTACGAGCTCGTCGCACGCGTGCTGGCGCCGATCGTCGGTGCCGAGACCATAGGACCCCACGCGCTCCGTCACACGGCCGCGACGCACCTCCTCGATGGCGGTGCGGATCTGCGCGCCGTGCAAGAGATCCTCGGTCACGCGAGCCTCGGCACCACGCAGATCTACACGCACGTCTCTGCGGAGCGTCTGACGGCCACCTATCGGCTCGCCCACCCGCGTGCGTGATCGTCGCTCACGGAGGTGATCGTCTCCGCGCGTCAGAGCGGCGCGCAGCAGGGGAGCAGGGTCGACCGCGGGATATCACCGAAGAGCAGGAGCGGGTTGATGTAGGCGCCATCCCGTCTCACACCGATGTGGAGGGCCCCCGACGGCGTGTGCCCGCCGACATCGACCGCGCCGATCTCCTGGCCGGCCGACACCGCATCACCGGGATCGAGCGTCGAGCGCAGGGGTTCGAACGTCGTCACGAGACCGTCGGCATGCGTGATCGTCAACAGCGGGCGATCGACGACGGTTCCGCGGAACGCGATGACCCCGTCTGCCGGAGCGACCGCGATCGCCCCGACGGACGAGACCAGGTCGACGCCTCGATGCCCTGCGCCGTATTCGTGCGCAGGAGCGCGAAAGGGCTCGACCACGGCCCGCGTGCCCAGGAGGGGCCATCGCCATCGAGGGAGGTCCGCGGCTTCCGCAGTGCCGAACGAGCCCAGCGTTGCGAGCAGGACGAGAAGGAGTCCGATCACGGAGCCGGACCTGGTGCGAGAGTGAAGGCTCATGCGGGGATCCTGTCGCGTGATTCCGGTCCGTGATCGGCGTTCCTGCGGTGTGGATGGCGACGGTGATCAACTCAGCGGGGACCGCCTCGGTGCAGAGGCAGTGAGGCCGCGGCATCCTGTATGCTGGAGGAGCACCTCGATATCGGGGTGACTACGCGTGCCCAGAGCGATCTCATCGCGGCATCGACACCCACAGGTCCTTCTTCCGAGGGGGAGGGTGCGTGCCGGGCACCAGGAAGTCCGGTCATCCGATCGGCTTGACAACCTCAACGGTACAGAAATGTGCCAGAACCAGGAGACGACCATGGCTGTGGTCACCATCCGCCAGCTGCTCGACAGCGGCGTGCACTTCGGACACCAGACCCGTCGGTGGAACCCGAAGGTCAAGCGCTTCATCCTCACGGAGCGCAGCGGCATCCACATCATCGATCTTCAGCAGTCGCTCGGCTACATCGACAAGGCCTACGACTTCGTCAAGGAGACGGTCGCCCACGGTGGCACCATCCTCTTCGTCGGCACGAAGAAGCAGGCGCAGGAGATCCTCGCCGAGCAGGCGACCCGCGTGGGCCAGCCCTTCGTCAACCAGCGCTGGCTCGGTGGACTCCTCACGAACTTCTCCACGATCTCGAAGCGTCTCGCACGCATGAAGGAGCTCGAGGAGCTCGACTACGAGACGCCGGCGAACAGCGGCTTCACCAAGAAGGAGCTCCTGCTCAAGAAGCGCGAGCTCGACAAGCTGCACAAGTCGCTCGGTGGTATCCGCAACCTCACCAAGACGCCTTCGGCTCTGTGGGTCATCGACGCCAAGCGCGAGCACCTCGCGATCGACGAGGCCAAGAAGCTCGGCATCCCGGTGATCGGCATCCTCGACACCAACGCGGACCCGGACGACTTCCAGTACCCGATCCCCGGCAACGACGACGCGATCCGTTCCGTCTCGCTGCTGACCCGCATCATCGCCGACGCCGCGGCCGAGGGCCTGCAGCAGAAGCACAACCCGGAGACGGGTGACGCTGAGCCGCTCGCCGACTGGGAGAAGGAGCTCCTCGAAGCTCCCGCCCAGGAGGTTCAGGAGTCCGCTGACGCCGCTGAGGTCGTGACCGCTGCCGACGAGGCCGCTGTCGTCGAGACCCCCGCTGCCGACGAGACCGCAGCCGACGAGGCCGGTGCCGAGGCTCACGACGAGGCGATCGCCGCTGCTTCCGGTGAGGAGACCGCTGAGGTCGCCGCCGCCGAGGCCGCAGACGCCAAGTAATCCCTCGTACACACCTACCTAACGAAGCAAGGAGCCACCACACATGGCCAACTTCACCATCGCTGACCTCAAGGCTCTGCGCGAGCAGCTCGGCACGGGCATGGTCGACACCAAGAAGGCGCTCGAGGAGGCCGACGGAGACGTCGCGAAGGCCACCGAGATCCTGCGCCTCAAGGGTGCGAAGGGCAACGCGAAGCGTGCTGACCGTTCCACGAGCGAGGGACTGATCGTCGCTCGTGAGCAGGACGGTGCCGTCACCCTGCTCGAGCTCGCCTGCGAGACCGACTTCGTCGCCAAGAACGAGCGTTTCATCACGCTGGCCGACAAGGTCGCCGATGCGGCCGCTGCGGTCAAGGCGGACTCGATCGAGGCAGCTCTCGCCGCCCCCGCGGGCGACAAGAGCGTCGAGCAGCTGATCTCCGAGGAAGCCGCGATCATCGGCGAGAAGGTCGAACTGCGTCGCGTGCGCACGATCTCGGGCGACAAGGTCGAGGTCTACCTGCACCGCACCAGCAAGGACCTGCCGCCGCAGATCGGTGTCGTCGTCGCGTATTCGGGCGACAACGCCGAGACCGCGCGCAGCATCGCGCAGCACATCTCGTTCGCCAACCCGTCGTACCTGTCCCGCGAGGACGTGCCGGCGGACGCCGTCGACAAGGAGCGTGAGATCGTCACCGAGATCTCCCGCAACGAGGGCAAGCCGGAAGCGGCTCTGCCGAAGATCGTCGAGGGTCGCGTGTCCGCCTTCATCAAGCAGGTCGCCCTGCTCGAGCAGGACTACGCGAAGGACAACAAGCTCTCTGTCGCCCAGGTGGCGAAGGACGCCGGTATCACCGTGACGGACTTCGCGCGCTTCAAGGTCGGCGCGTAGCGACGTTGAAGGGGTTCGGATCGTCATGATCCGAACCCCTTCTTCATGCCCACGAGGCAGTATCTTGAATCGGGACGAGAGGACACCCACCCATGACTGAACGCACCGGACGCCGTCGCGTCCTTCTCAAACTCTCCGGCGAGGCCTTCGGAGCGGGACAGCTGGGTGTCAGCCCCGACGTGGTGTCCCAGATCGCCCGGGACATCGCCGCGGCCGTCGACCGGGTGGAGGTCGCGATCGTCGTCGGCGGCGGCAACTTCTTCCGCGGCGCCGAGCTCAGCCAGCGCGGCATGGACCGCGGACGTGCCGACTACATGGGAATGCTGGGCACCGTGATGAACGCCCTCGCCCTGCAGGACTTCCTCGAGCAGGCCGGAGCCGCTACCCGCGTGCAGTCGGCGATCTCGATGACCCAGGTCGCCGAGCCCTACATCCCTCGTCGCGCGGAGCGCCACCTCGAGAAGGGGCGGGTCGTCATCTTCGGTGCTGGCGCTGGTCTCCCGTACTTCTCCACCGATACCGTGGCGGCCCAGCGCGCGCTCGAGATCGGAGCCGATGAGGTGCTCGTCGCCAAGAACGGGGTGGACGCGATCTACACCGCCGATCCCCACAAGCACGCCGACGCCGAGCGCATCGAGCAGGTCACCTACCGTGACGCACTCCAGCGCGGGCTCAAGGTCGTCGACTCGACCGCATTCAGCCTGTGCATGGACAACAGCATGGACATGCGTGTGTTCGGGATGGAGCCTGCGGGCAACGTGACGCGCGCCCTGCTGGGAGAGGCCATCGGCACCCTCGTCACCGCGTGAGCGTGTGACACGGCGGAGCCGCCTCCGCCCGATAGAATTTCCAGAACACCCCGACGATAGGAGTCACCGTGATCGCGGACGTCCTCGCTGAAACCACCACTCGTATGAACCGGGCGGTCGAAGCTGCCAAGGAGGACTTCTCCACGGTGCGCACCGGTCGTGCGAACCCGCAGATGTTCCAGAAGGTCCTCGTGGACTACTACGGCACGCCGACCCCCATCGCGCAGCTCGCATCGCTGGCGAACCAGGAGGCGCGCACCCTCATCATCACGCCGTACGACAAGTCGGCGCTCAAGGCCATCGAGCAGGCCATCCGGGACATGCCCAACCTCGGCGTCAATCCCACCAACGACGGCAACCTCGTCCGCGTCACGATGCCCGAGCTCACGGCTGAGCGCCGCAAGGAGTACGTCAAGCTGGTCAAGACCAAGGCTGAAGACGCCAAGGTGCATGTCCGCGGTATCCGTCGTAAGGCGAAGGACGAGCTGGACGCGCTCAAGAGCGAACTCGGAGAGGACGAGATCGCCCGCGGTGAGAAGGAGC
This sequence comes from Microbacterium sp. PI-1, assembly GCF_004337555.1. Lineage (NCBI taxonomy): Bacteria > Bacillati > Actinomycetota > Actinomycetes > Micrococcales > Microbacteriaceae > Microbacterium > Microbacterium sp. PI-1. The sequence continues at coordinate 202,324 of NZ_SJYZ01000001.1, forward strand.
TCGACGGTCTGACGCGTCAGCACGTCGAACTCATCGACGACGCGCTGAAGCGCAAAGAGGCCGAACTCCTCGAGGTGTAGTCGGGATGTCTGACGAAACGCGAGATGCCGATGACGGCACGCCACCGACGCGCCGGGATGCGCGTGGTGGTGCGCCGGCCGACGGCATCCCGCTCGTGGACGCGGCGTTTCCCTCCTTCGACGCGGACGCGATTCCGCCGCGTCCGCCGCTTCCGGTGACGCCGGAGTACACATCTCAGGACCCCGTCGGGCCGCTGGACACAGCTGACCACAACGCGATCCGTGAACAGTGGCGAGCCGCACGGGACGAGCTCGGCAGCCACGTCTCACATGCACGGGATCAGCTCGATCAGGCCAACGAGCGGATCAAGCAGCGCACGGGCCGCGACCTCATCCTCGCGATCCTGATCGGCCTTGCGTTCGGCGCTGCCCTGCTCGCATCCTTGCTGTTCATCAAGGCGCTCTTCGTGCCGTTCGCTCTCGCCGCCGCGCTGTTGGGCGTGTACGAGCTCTCCCGCGCGCTGCGGGCGTCCGGCAGACGGATCGACGTCGTGCCCCAGCTGATCGCCGCGGCTTTCCTGGTTCTCTCCGCGTACTTCGCCGAACCCTGGCTGTGCTGGGTGATGCTGTTCGTCGCGGTCGCCTTCGTGGTCGTCTGGCGCCTGATCGCGCAGATGGTGGTGAAAGACGGTCGTACCTACGGCGACGTGCTGACCGATGCCGTGATCAGCGGATTCGTGCAGATCTACGTGCCGTTCCTCGCCGGCGTCGCCCTCATCCTGCTGGAGCAGGAGGGCGGTCAGTGGTGGGTGCTCAGCTTCATCGCCATCGCCGTGGCCGCCGACACGGGGGCGTATGCCGCGGGGCTGGCGTTCGGGCGTCATCCGATGGCCCCGAAGATCAGTCCGAAGAAGACGTGGGAAGGGTTCGGTGGCGCCGTCGCCGCGTCCCTGATCGCAGGGGTGCTGCTTGCGATCTTCCTGCTGGAGCTGCCCTGGTGGGCGGGCCTGATCTTCGGCGCATCCATCCTCCTCTCCGCGACGCTCGGTGATCTCGGTGAGTCCATGCTCAAGCGTGACCTCGGTATCAAGGACATGAGTTCCTGGCTGCCCGGTCACGGCGGACTGCTCGATCGGCTGGACAGCATCCTGCCGTCGACCATTCCCGCGCTCTGCTTGTATTTCCTCCTTTCTCCCTGGGTGGTCATGTGATGAGTGACGAAAAGCTCGAAGAACAGGCGACGACGACACCGCCGGCGTTCGCGCTGACGACCGGGCGTGAGCGCGGCTACCATCGCGCAGCGGTCGACACCTTTCTCGCCTCTGCTCGTCGTGCCTTCGAGTCCGGGGGTGACGAGCTGAGTGCGGAAGACGTCCGCATCGCCTCGTTCCCGCTCGTGAAGGGCGGCTACGTGGTCGCTGACGTCGATGCGGCTCTCGGTCGCGTGGAAGACGCGTTCGCCGCTCGCGAGCGCGAGCGCGTCGTGCGCACGCAGGGAGCCGGCGCCTGGGTCGATCAGGCGAGAGCCGATGCGCAGGTGATCCTCGACCACCTCGCCCGACCCCGTCGTCATCGTTTCGCTCGCACCGGCGTGCTGACCTTCGGGTATCGCATCGACGAGGTCGACCACGTGTCGACGAGGATCGTGCGCTATCTGCGTGACGGCGATGCGCTCACCGCGGAACAACTCCGCTCGGCAGCCTTCCGGATGCAGCGCGGTGGCTACCGCGAAGAGCAGGTCGATGCTCTCCTCGACGCGACGATCGACGTCATCCTCGCCGTCCGCTGAGGTTCCTGATGGTCGATTCAGGCGCCTTTGCGTAGACTGTCCTTCATCGTGAACTCCCGAAACGACATGAACCTCGAACGAAGCGACTCCTCGCCGGTGCCCGCGGCCAGGGTGAAAGCCGCGCGCCCGGGTGCTCGCCGTTGGTCGCGTCGACGCGGTGTGGTGAGTGTCTTCAGCACCCTCGCCGTGGTCGGATTCGCCGGAGCACTCGTCGCACCGACCGGAGTGGCGCTGGCGGACCCCACCCCGACCGACTCACCCGACTCGGCTTACTCGTTGGCTCTCGCCGATACCCAGAACCTCGCGGTCACCGTGAGCGGTGCGGCGATCACGCCGATCGAACGCGGCACCTTCGAGGTGTACGTGAAGCCGAAGCCCGCTCCCACGGTCGCGTCCAGCTCGAACGGCGGGTCGTCCGGCGGATCGTCCCTGCCCCCGTACTCGGGAGGCGGAGCACCCGCCGAGTGGATGGCTGCCGCCGGGATCGCCCAGAGCGACTGGCAGTACGTCGACTACATCGTCTCGCGTGAGAGCGGTTGGAATCCCAACGCCACGAATCAGTCGTCGGGCGCGTGCGGCCTGGTTCAGGCGTTGCCCTGCAGCAAGGTGCCGGGCAACGGCTACAACCCGGTCGACAACCTGCGGTGGGCGACGGGGTATGCCACGGGACGGTACGGCAGCTGGGCCGGCGCCTACAACTTCTGGACCAACAACCACTGGTGGTGAGCAGGCGCCATGCCACGCTCACGCAGACGCCCTCCGGCGCGCCCGGAACCCGAGGACGCGTTCGACAGGTTGCTCGCCGGCTGGAAGCGCACAGAGACGCGCCGCGGCGCGGAGTGGACCGTGCAGCCGGTGTCTGCCGTGCAGGCACAGAAGGCGTACGTGTGCCCGGGCTGTGGCGGACAGATCGTGATCGGCACGGCGCACCTCGTGACCTGGCGTGCCGACGGAGTGCTGGGCGACGCGGCGGACCTCGCCGCGCGTAGACATTGGCACACACACTGCTGGAGGATGGCGTGAGCATGGAGATCCGAGGACCGCTGGAGCTTCCGGCGCAGCGCGAGGACATCGAGCTGACGACCGCGGACGGGCTCACGCTCGTCGGCGAGCTCGCCGTGCCGGAGGAGACCGCACCGGTGGCGACGCTCGTGACGCTGCACCCGTTGCCCACCGCGGGCGGCTTCATGGACTCCCACATCATCCGTAAGTCAGCGGCCCGCCTGCCTGCTCTCGCCGACCTCGCGGTCCTGCGCTTCAACACCCGCGGAACGACATCGCCGCGCGGGACCAGCGATGGCGCGTTCGACGGCGGTGCTGCCGAGCAGTTCGACGTGGCGGCGGCGATGGATTTCGTCCGTGACCGCGCCTTGCCGAATCCCTGGCTCGTCGGATGGTCGTTCGGTACGGAGCTCGCCCTCAAGTACGGTCGCGACCATGACACCGCCGGCATCATCCTGCTCTCCCCGCCCTTGCACCGCGCGACGGACGCGGAAGTCGCTGCCTGGGGTGCGGTCGACGTGCCCGTGGTGATCCTGGTGCCGGAACTCGACGACTACCTGCGTCCGGACGAGGCACGTGAACGGTTCGCGTCGATCCCGCACGCGAATCTGATCGCCGTGGACGGCGGCAAGCATCTGTGGGTCGGGGAGACGCAGACCCGGCGCGTGCTCACCGAGATCGTGGCGGCGGTGAACCCGTCGGCGCTCCCGCTGGCGACGCACTGGCCCGAGGCCGACTGAGCCCTCCGCCTCGCCTCAGAGCTCGTTCATGCGGGGGATGAGCACCTGACGGTAGATGATCAGGATGCTCGCCGCGACGGGGATCGCGATGAGCGCCCCCAGCAGCCCGAGCAGGCTTCCTCCGGCGAGTGCGGCGACGACCACGACAGCTCCCGGAACGGAGACCGCACGACTCATGATGCGCGGGGAGATCACGTACGCCTCGATCTGCATGTAGATCAAGTAGTAGATGGCAGCGGCGATCGCGATTCCCGGCGAGCCGAGCCCGGGGATGAGACATACGAGCACGATGATCGTGGAGCCCGTCAGGGTGCCGACGAGCGGGATCAGCGAGAAGAAGAACGCGATGATCGCGAGGACCGTGGGGAACGGCGCATTGATGATGGAGAGGAAGATAGCGCTCAGGACGCCGTTGAGCACACCCTGGGAGACCTGGCCCATCACGTAGTAGCCGACCGAGTCGGTGATCTGCTCGGAGAGATCGATGAACCGATCGCGCTTCGAGGCCGGGGCGAGCTGGTAGACGGCGCGCTTGAGGGAGGGGGTCGACGCGGTCAGGTAGATCGTCAGGATGAGCACGATGAACGCCCCGAAGAGTCCACTGAGGACAGCGCCGCTCGCGACGAGGACCCCTTGACCGATCGAGCCGCCGATCTCGGCCAGGTTCGTCGTGAGCCATTCCGTCACGTAGGTGAAGACGTCATCGACGAGCAGGTTGGGGAACGTGGCCTGCATCCACTCCTTGAGATCGGGGATCAGGTTCCCGCGTGAGACGATCGCCGAGATCTGTGCGATGAGCTGAGAGATCTGGTCCACCAGCACCGGGAGGATGATCAGGACGATCCCACTGAACACGGCGAGGACAGCGACGATGGTCACCAACACGGCGAGCCACCGGGGGAGTTTGCGGCGTTCGAGGAACGAGACCAGCGGATCCAGGCCCAGGCTGAGGAAGAGCGCGGTGCCGACGTAGAGGAGCACCGTGGAGAGCGTCTGCACGCTGCTGATCAGCAGGATCCCCAACCCCACTCCGAGCGTCGCCACCAGCGCGGTGCGGAAGGGATTGTGGATCTTCATCTGTGGACTCCTCGAAACGGCTGCAGCAAGGCTACCGAGCGGGAGCCTCGAGCAGCGGGCGACGTGCCGTTTCCTGCCCGCACTGCACCTCCTCGTGGGCAACACACAGCTGATTTCGCTAGTCTGAAATGTCGAGTGTTGCGTCGCGGGCAGATGCCGGTGATGCGTGAGGAGACTATTCGTGCGTTTCGTATGGGCCGTGGTGGCCTTCGTGCTGGCCGCGGTGCTGATCGGGGCGGGGATCGCCCAGCGCACCATATTCATGGGGCCCGACTCGCAGCAGACGCAGGTCGAGATCGATGAGCCCGCACCGTTCGTGCTGCTGGATGGCGACGTCCTGCGGACGAACCCGGGTGCGCAGAAGCTGATCGTCCGCGGCCAGGGAGACATCTTCAGCAGTTACGGTCGGACCGCCGACATGGAGGCCTGGCTGGCTGACTCCGACTACAACCGGGTGACGGTGGACGACGAGGGCGAGTTGTCGGTCGAGCACGTCACGGCACCCGAAGACCCGGATTCGACGGACGCCGGTGAGGACGCGGGCGACGGGGCGACCGAGGAACCCGCAGGCCGCGACCCGCGAGGGTCTGACCTGTGGCTGGACTCCTTCGAGGATGAGAACCTCCTCACCGTCGACAAGATCCAGTTGCCCGAGGGAACGAGCACGTTGATCGCCTACGACGGCACGCTCGACGCGCCCGACCAGATCACGGTCTCCTGGCCGTTGGACACGAAGACGCCTCTGGCAGGGCCGCTGATGGTCGCCGGTGGCATCGTGCTGCTGATCGGACTCATCCTGTACGTGCTGGGGATCCGCCATCAGCGGCGAGGACGCGGCCCTCGTCGCAAGGGTCCCGGCCCGCTTCCGGCGACCGAGCCGATCGACGTCGCCGCGCTTCCGCCCGCGGAGCGCGCCGCACTCGAAGCCGGGAACGATACATCGGAATCTCAGACTTCCGTCGACGGAGCATCGGACGACGGGACCGAAGATGCGGAGATCGTGGACGATCACAAGGGAACCGACTCGAAGAACGCCATGCGAGCGGCGCGCCCGATGCGGCGGCGTCGGATGCTGGCACTCCCGGCACTCGGTCTGACGGCCGTCCTCGCTGCCGGATGCTCGGCGGACTCCTGGCCCCAGTTCGACGGCGCTTCGGCGTCTCCGTCGCCGAGCCCGACGGTGATCGCCCCCGAGAACCAGAAGCCGCCCGCTGTGACGGAGTCGCAGGCCAAGCGCATCCTGCAGTCCGCGTCCGAGACCGTCGCCGAAGCGGACTCCGCGCTCGACCTCGACCTCGCGACCACTCGTCTCGACGGCCCCGCACTCGCCGCGCGGACCACGGAGTATGCATTGCGGTCGAAGATCGCGGACATGGCGCTACCCGCAGCCATCCCGACCGACGACTTCGAGGTGGTGCTCCCCGAGGCCACCGACCGCTGGCCCCGCACGGTCCTCATGCTGTCGAAGAGCACCGGTGACGACACCGTGCCCCCGGTCCTCCTCATGATGACGCAGGCGGATCCGTGGTCGAACTACCGGATCAGCAACATGGCGGAGATGTCGGCGGACGCTGTGTTCCCCGACGTCGCAGCCACCTGGCTCGGCACCTCCCTCGTGCCGTCCGACTCCGCCTTCCTGACGCTTCCACCGGCTGAGCTCGCTCCGGCTTTCGCCGATGTCGTCGATGCCGGGGAGAAGAGCGAGTACTACGGTCTCTTCGACGACCTCGCGTTGAATCTCGCGAGCTCGATCACCGACAGCAGGCAGGCCGTCGTGAAGAACCTCGCCGACAAGGGGGCGTCAGAGACGTCGAAGGCAGCCTTCGACATGTCCCCGACGACAGCCGAGCCCATCTCGATGACCACTCTCGATAGTGGTGCGATCGTCGCCGTGTCTCTCACCGACAAGGAGACCGTGACTCCGACGTCGTCGGATGTGGTGATCCGATTCGGTGACAACGCCGAGGCGAAGGCGCTGACGGGGGCGACCGAGTCCGCGAAGGGCGTCGAGACGACGTACGAGTTCCAGCTGTTCTTCTCGGTCCCCGCACAGGGATCGACGGAACAGATCCGACTCCTGGCAGTCCACCAGGACCTCCTCTCCGTGAAGGTGATCAAGTGAGTGAAATCTCCCCGGCCGCGCTGCGTGGCGCGGTGGACCTTTCGAGCCTCCGCAACCGGCCGGCGTCGCCGTCCGAGAGCACGGCCACGCCCGGCGTCGTCGACGTCGTGGTCGACGCCACTGATGAGACGTTCGGCCAGATCCTCGAGCTCTCGCGCACGGTGCCGGTCGTCGTCGACCTGTGGGCGGAGTGGTGCGGTCCGTGCAAGCAGCTCAGCCCGATCATCGAGAAGGTGACCCGCGAACTCGGCGGGCGCGTCCTGTTGGCGAAGGTCGATGTCGATGCGAACCCGCAGCTCGCGCAGAGCTTCCGGGCGCAGTCGATCCCGATGGTGGTCGCGTTGATCGCCGGCCAGCCCGTGCCGATGTTCACCGGTGCGGTGCCGGAGCAGCAGGTGCGAGAGGTCTTTGCCCAGCTCTTGCAGGTCGCCGCACAGAACGGTGTCACCGGCACTCTCGCGGTCGAGGAGACGGCGGCTGCTGACGCACCGAGTGCACCGGAGGAGCCGGAGCTTCCGCCGCTGCACGCCGAGGCCTTCGCCGCGATCGAGGTCGGGGACTACGCCGCCGCGATCCGCGCGTACGAGAAGGCACTCGCCGAGAACCCGCGTGACGAGGAAGCCCTCGCCGGACTGGGACAGGTGCGCCTTCTCGATCGCGTCCAGGGGCTCGATCTCCAGGCGGCCCGTGCGGCGGCCGCCGAGCGTCCGCTCGATGTCCAGGCGCAGTTCGATGTCGCGGATCTCGACCTTTCGGGAGGTCACGTCGACGATGCGTTCGGTCGACTGCTCGACCTCTTCGCGCAGCTGCCCTCCGATGAGCGCACTCCTGTCAGGGAGCGCCTGGTCGAGTTGTTCGGACTCATCGGGGCAGCCGACCCGCGCGTCGTCTCCGCCCGCAACCGGCTCTCTTCGCTGCTCTTCTAGGGAAGACGGGAACCGGTCGGGTGCACTGTCACCCGTGACTCACGGTGGGCACGTGCGGCTCGGGCTGATGGCGCAGCCAGAGCGTCGAGAGCGCGGGGAGTGTCACCACCGCGGTGGGAGCGGCGCCCTCATCCGCGCTCGCGAAGACCATGCCGAGGTTTCCCGAGCCTCGGCCGCCGTACTCGGCGGCGTCTGTATTGAGAACCTCCTGCCACACCCCTTCCCGGGGGAGCTCGAGGCGATAGCCGGCGTGCTCGACGCCCGCGAAGTTGCTGACGACGACCAAGCGTCCTCCGTGGTCGTCGCGCCGCTCGAACGCGATCACGGACGGATCCCAGTTCGGCGCACCGAGTCGATGGAAGGACGACCCGTCGTTGTCCCGCGCCCAGAGCGGTGCCTGTGCGCGATAGGTCCGGTTCATCGCGCCCACGAAATCCTGCAACTGCAGATGCGAGGGCTGGTCGAGAAGCCACCAATCGAGTTCGCGACTCTCCGACCACTCGGCGAGCTGACCGAACTCCTGTCCCATGAACAGGAGCTTCTTGCCCGGGTGCCCCCACATGTATGCAAGGTACGCGCGGGTGTTGGCGAGCTTGTGCCAGTGATCGCCCGGCATCTTCGTGAGCAGGCTCCCCTTGCCGTGCACGACCTCGTCGTGGCTGATCGGCAGCAGGTAGTTCTCGCCGAAGGCATAGACGAACGAGAACGTCATCTCGCCCTCATGATGCGAGCGGTACATGGGATCACGTGAGATGTACTGGAGCGAGTCGTTCATCCACCCCATGTTCCACTTGAAGCCGAACCCGAGCCCCGCGTGATCGGTGGGGGCGGTGACGCCCGGGAAGCTCGTGGATTCCTCGGCGATCATCATGATCCCCGGATGCAGGCGGTAGGCGGTGGCGTTGACCTCCTGCAGGAACCGGATCGCTTCGAGGTTCTCGCGTCCGCCGTGGATGTTGGGCTCCCATTGGCCGGCCTCGCGGGAGTAGTCGAGGTAGAGCATCGAAGCGACCGCGTCGACCCGCAACCCGTCGACATGGAATTCCCTGAGCCAGTAGAGCGCGTTGGCGACCAGGAATCCTCGGACCTCGGGGCGTCCGTAGTCGAAGATGAGCGTGCCCCAGTCCTGGTGTTCGCCGCGGCGCGGGTCGGGGTGCTCGTACAGCGGCTGACCGTCGAAGCGGGCGAGGGCGAAGGCGTCCTTCGGGAAGTGCCCCGGCACCCAGTCCATGATGACGCCGATACCGGCCTGATGCAGACGATCGATCAGGTAGCGCAGATCGTCGGGGCTGCCGAACCGGCTCGTCGGCGCGTAGTACCCGCTCACCTGGTAGCCCCACGAGCCGCCGAACGGATGCTCGGCCAGAGGCATGAACTCGACATGGGTGAACCCTGCCGCCGTCACATGGTCGATCAGCGGACCCGCGAGCTCGCGATACCCGAGTCCGGAACGCCAGGACCCGACGTGGAGCTCGTAGATCGAGAGTGGCTGCGCGACGGCATGCGTTGCCGCACGCCGGGTCATCCACGCACCGTCGGACCAGGCATAGGACGAGGAAGTCACCACGGAGGCCGTGTCCGGAGGAACTTCGGCGGCGAGCGCCATGGGGTCGGCCTTGAGGATCCATGCCCCGTCACGCGTACGGATCTGGTACTTGTACCGGGTGCCGACCGACAGGTCCGGGATGAAGAGCTCCCAGACTCCACTCACCCCCATCGAACGCATCGCGTGGGCTTCGCCGTTCCAGTCGTTGTGGTCACCCACCACGCGCACGGCGGTGGCGTTGGGTGCCCAGACGGCGAAGGAGACGCCCGGCTCGCCCTCCGCGGTTCGGGGGTGCGCCCCCAGCGCCTCCCAGAGGTGTTCGTGACGCCCCTCGGCGATCAGATGCAGGTCGAGGTCGCCGAGGGTGGGACGGTGCCGATAAGGATCGCCCACGACGGTTTCCGCGTGATCGGCGTAGCGCGTCGCGACCCGGTAGGGGAGAGGGGGACCGACGTGCTGCCCCTCCCAGATGCCGTGCGCGGCGTGGGAGAGTTCGAGTCTGGTTCCATCATCGAAAACGGCGGCGACCTCCGACGCGAGAGGGCGTCGGACGCGGATGACGGTCACCGTCCGGTCGGCGGCGTCCTGGTGGGCATGTGCGCCGAGCACGGAATGCGGATCATGGTGGGTGGCCGAGGAGACCGCCTCCCATTCGGTGGATGCGGCGACGTCTTCCGCGTAGCTCATGATCGCTCCCTCACCTTCAGGATGTGGACCGGCTCGGCGAAGGCGTCGAGTCGTACGTAGTTGTGGTCGCTCCAGGTCCAGATCGCGCCGGTGAGGAGGTCCTCGACCTCGAACGGGTGGCCGAGGGGAACACCCCACCGGGTCGTGTCGAGGTGGACGGTGGTCTCCCGCACCGAATGCGGGTCGACGTTGGCGACCACGATGATCGTGTCCGCGTGCCCGCTCCCGGTGAACGGCGCCGCGAGGTGCTTGCTGTAGACGAGGACGGCGTCGTCGTCGCTCCAGTGGGTCGAGAAGTTGCGGAGCTGACGCAGCGCCGGGTGGGCGGCGCGGATCTCGTTGAGCCTGCGCAGCAACGGCGCGAGCGACTCCCCGCGAGCCTCGGCCCCGTTCCAGTCGCGGAACTTGTACTCGTACTTCTCGTTGTCGATGTTCTCCTCGGAACCCGGGCGGGCGACGTTCTCGAAGAGCTCGTAGCCGGCGTACACGCCGTAGACCGGTCCTGCCGTGGCCGCGATGCAGGCACGGACCCGGTAGGCGGCCCGACCGCCGAACTGCAGATACTCGGTCAGGATGTCATGGGTGTTCACAAAAAGGTTCGGGCGCATGTAGTCGGCGGTCTCGTGTGAGACCGAGGTGAGGAACTCCTCGAGCTCCGCTTTCGTGTTCCGCCAGGTGAAGTAGCTGTAGCTCTGCTGGAACCCCACAGCGGCGAGGGCGCGCATCACCGCGGGACGGGTGAACGCCTCCGCGAGGAAGATCACGTCAGGGTCGACCGCGTTGACCTCCGCGATCAGCCACTCCCAGAACTGCAGAGGCTTGGTGTGCGGGTTGTCGACCCGGAAGATCTTCACCCCCTGCGCGACCCAGTGCTGAACCACCCGGAGCATCTCCGCCGAGATCCCCGCAGGGTCGTTGTCGAAGTTGAGCGGGTAGATGTCCTGGTACTTCTTCGGCGGGTTCTCCGCGTACGCGATGCTGCCGTCGGGCAGCGTGGTGAACCACTCCGGGTGCTCCCTGACCCAGGGGTGATCGGGGGAGGCCTGCAGCGCGAGGTCGAGCGCGATCTCGAGGCCCTCCTTCCGCGCGGCGCGGACGAAGGCCCGGAAGTCCGCGAGAGTGCCGAGGTCGGGGTGGATCGCGTCGTGGCCGCCCTCTTCCGCACCGATGGCATACGGCGATCCCGGGTCGCCCTGCTCCGCCGTGAGGGTGTTGTTGCGTCCCTTCCGGTTCGTGATGCCGATCGGGTGGATCGGTACGAGGTAGACCACGTCGAAGCCCATCGCCGCGACTTCCGGGAGGCGCTTCGTCGCTGTGCGGAACGTCCCGCTCCGTACCGTCCCGTCCTTCAACCGCTTGGTGCCTTCGGAGCGCGGGAAGAACTCGTACCAGGCACCGACTCCTGCGGCCGGCCGATCGACGACGAGACTCTGCTCGGGGGTGGCGGAGCGGATCGCCGTGACAGGCCGGGCGCGGAAGATCTCCGTCAGCTGGGGGTCCGCGGCGAGGGCCGCGGTCACCGCGCCGTCGCCGCTCCGCAGTGACTCGGCGTCTGTGAGCAGCCGTCGTCGCTGCGCGGCCGGGCGGTCCTTCTCCGCGGCGGCGCGCGCGAGCAGTTCGGCCCCCAGGGCCGCCATCACGGGGATGTCGACGCCCGCGGCGACCTTCAACGCCGCCGCGTGGGCCCAAGTCGCGAAGTCATCGGCGAACGCCTCGAAGCGGTAGTGCCAGGTGCCCTGCTCGTCGAGCGCGACGTCTGCTGACCAGGTGTCGGTGCCGTCGTGACGAGGGGAGAGTCTGTGGAGCGTCTCTTCTCCGGAGGGCGACGTGAGGCGGAGATGCACACCGATGATGTCGTGGCCCTCGCGGAACGACACCACGTGGAAGGGGACGACTTCGCCGACGAAGGCCTTGGCGGGAAATCCACCGGGGACGACGGGCGAGGGGTCGAGCAGCGGGAGCCGGGTCGTACGCAACGCACCGGGGAGGTCTACGTGCCCGGGCGCGCGCGCCGGGATCTGAGCGGGGCTCCGGAGAGCCGAGGACCGAGTACCAGCACGTGCAGCCACATCCCGAATCTACCGCGCGGACGTGATCGCGGGTAGCGCGCCGTGGGGTGCGTCGGAGCCGGGTGTCATTCGACCCGGAACAACCTCATCGACGTGCCCGATACGGGTAGGACGTCTCCGGGGGCGAAGACCTCCTCGTCGTCGGAGGGACGCTCCTGCGCACTCGACCACAACGAGACGAAGCGCGTCGCGTCCTCGATCTCCTCCGGGAGACGCACGTCGATCGGTGACTCGGTTCCGTGCACGATGAGCAGGATGCGGTTGTACGCCTCGGCGTCAGGAGTGGATGCCGCGACGTACTGCAGGGTGCGATTGCCGGGATCCGCCCATTGGCTCTGCTCCATCGTCTCGCCGTTCTGGTCGTACCAGTCCATGACGGAGGCGTTCGGGATGTGTTCACCCAGTCGGGCATAGCGACTGGGACGGAGCGCGGGGTTCTCCCGCCGCAGCCGGGTCAGGCGGGAGACATGCGCGCGCAGATCCTCCTGCCACGGTTCGAACTCCCACCCGAGCCACGTGAGGGCGGAGTCCTGCGCGTAGGCGTTGTTGTTGCCGCGCTGTGTGCGTCCGACCTCGTCGCCGGCCGTGAGCATCGGCACGCCCGCGGACAGCAGGAGCGTGCCGAGGAGGTTGCGCATGGCCTTGCGCCGTGCGGCCAGGATCGTCGGGTCGTCCGTCGGGCCTTCGATCCCGTGGTTGAACGCGCGGTTCATGTCGGCGCCGTCGCGGTTGTGCTCCCCGTTGGCCTCGTTGTGCTTCACGTCGTAGGAGACGAGGTCGTGCAGGGTGAAACCGTCGTGCGCGGTGATGAAGTTCACGCTGGCGAGGGGACCGCGCTCCTCGCTGAACGTGTTCGAGGAGCCGGCGAGCCGCGTCGCGAACCCGCCGATCCCCACCGGTGCTGAGGCGCGACGCGCGTAGTCGATGTCGCTCAGCCAGAAGTTGCGCACGCGGTCGCGGTAGCGGTCGTTCCATTCCTGCCAGCCGGTCGGGAAGTTGCCCGTCTGCCAGCCGCCGAGTCCGACGTCCCACGGCTCGGCGATGAGTTTGGTGTCCGCCAGGATCGGGTCGTTCGCGATGGCTGCGAGGAGCGGATGATCGGGCGTGTAGGTGTGCGTGCTGTCCCGCGCGATCGCGGTCGCGAGGTCGAAGCGGAAGCCGTCGATCTGCATCTCCTGCGCCCAGTATCGAAGGGAATCGAGAACGAGCCTCGCACCGGCGTCGGTGGCCGTGTTCAGAGTGTTCCCGCACCCTGTGGTGTCGATGTAGACCCCGGACTCGTCCTGTCGGTAGTAGGAGGCGTTGTCGATGCCGCGCAGGCTCGAGCGGGGGCCGCCGATGCCCTCCTCCGACGTGTGGTTGTACACGACGTCGAGGATCACCTCGAGACCGGCTTCATGCAGCAGCCTGACCATGCCCTGGAACTCGGCGAGCACGGCCTCGGGGCCCTCCTTGCGGGCCTCCTCGGTGGCGTAGGCCGTGTGCGGGGTGAAGAAGTTCAGGGTGTTGTAGCCCCAGTAATTGGTGAGGCCGCGCTCGAGCAGGCGGGGCTCTGGCACGAAGGCATGCACGGGCAGCAACTCGATCGACGTGATCCCGAGCGAGTGGAAGTACTCGATCATCGCGGGGTGCGCGAGACCGGCGTAGGTGCCGTGCAGAGCAGGAGGAACGTCGGGGTGGCGCTTGGTGAGCCCTTTGAGGTGGCCCTCGTAGATGACCGTGCGATCCAGGGGCACCCGGGGCTTCTGCGAGTCGCCCCAGTCGAAGCCGTCGACGATCACGACCGAGCGCCACTCCTCGTAGCCGTCGCCCTGAGCGAGGCCGCGGGCGTAGGGGTCGAGGAGGAGGGTCTCCGGGTTGAAGGTGTTCCCGGGCCCGTGCGGCCCTCCGACCCGGATGGCGTACCGCACGCCGGGCTGCAACAGCTCCGTCGTGATCTCCCAGACACCGCCGGGGCGGCGCTCGAGTTCCAGCTCATCCGTCGCCCAGTCGAGGTCGGTGGCGTCGAACACCACGAGCTCGACGGAGGAGGCGTTCTGCGACCAGACGCGCAGCGTGCCGACGCCGTCATGGAGACGGACACCGAGGTGGTCGAGAGTGGAGCCGCCGGGCACGGCGAGGGCAGGGGACACGGGCATGAGTACACACTAGAGGCGATGTGTCGCCGTCTCATCTCCGGGCGTACCGGGTTCCACGCCCACACGCCCCGACCGAGGCCGATTCGCGAGAGAATCGAGGGATGCGGCACTATCTCGATCATGCGGCGACCACGCCTCTGCGCCCGGAGGCGCGCGCCGCGTGGCTGGATGCCTCCGAGACCGTGGGCAACGCGTCGTCGACACATGGGGCAGGACAGGACGCCCGGCGTCTGCTCGAGGAGTCGCGCGAGCGTGTCGCCGCGGTGTTGGGCGCCGATCCCATCGAGATCGTGTTCACTTCGGGTGGTACCGAATCGATCAATCTGGCACTGCAGGGGATGTGGCGATCCCGCCCGACCGGGACAGCGGCGGTCGTGATGCCGGAGGCGGAGCACCACGCCACGATGGACACCGTCTCCGCTCTCCTCGACGACGGCGCCGAGTTGCGTCGGGTGCCGGTCACCGCCCACGCGCGGATAGACCCCGAGGTCTTCGCCGCACGCCTTCCCGGTGCCGCCCTCGCGACGGCCCTCGTCGCGAACAACGAAGCGGGCACGATCAACCCGGCCGCGATGCTGGCCCGCTATGCGGCGATCGCCCGCGTGCCGCTGCACCTCGACGCCGTGGCCGCGCTCGGCCATGTTCCGGTGTCGTTCCGCTCGATGCGTGGCGACGTCGCCGACGGTGTCGGACTCGTGGCGATGAGCCTGGCCGGCCACAAGATCGGCGCGCCCGTGGGAGTCGGAGTCCTCGTCGCTGCGCGCACCGCACGGATCACGGCACTGTTGCGCGGTGGTGCCCAGCAACGCGGGCTCCGGGCCGGGACGCAAGACGTCCCCGGAGCTGCGGCGTTCGCCACCGCGGTCGAACTCGCCGAGACCGAGCGCGAACAGGAGGCAGCACGATTGGCCGGTCTCCGCGACCGCCTCATCACGGGAATCCGCTCCGCTGTGCCCTCCGCCGTGCTCCTCGGCGACCCGATCGAGCGTCTGCCCGGCAACGCGCACGTGCTCTTCCCCGGTGCCGTGGGGGAGAGCCTGCTGTTCCTTCTCGACGTGGCCGGGGTCGCCGCATCCACAGGATCCGCGTGTCAGGCAGGGGTGGCCGAGCCCTCACACGTCGTGATGGCGATGGGGCGGAGCGAGCGGGAGGCGCGCAGTGTGCTGCGGTTCTCCCTGGGGCGCACGTCGACGGCCGCGGATGTCGATGCGGTACTCGCCGTCATCGCCGATGCCTATGCCCGCGCATCCGGCGCCGGCACAGGCACACGCTCGTAGACTGTTCTCATGCGGATACTTGCGGCGATGAGCGGTGGAGTCGATTCCGCCGTTGCAGCCGCCAGGGCTGTGGAGGCGGGACACGACGTCGTCGGTGTGCATCTGGCTCTCTCCCGCGCCGGGGGCACGCTGCGAACCGGTAGCCGTGGATGCTGCACGATCGAAGACGCTCTCGATGCACGCCGGGCCGCCGACGTGCTCGGCATCCCCTTCTACGTCTGGGACTTCTCGGAGCGCTTCCGCGACGACGTGATCGAGGACTTCATCGCGGAGTATCAGGCGGGCCGCACGCCCAACCCCTGCATGCGTTGCAACGAGAAGATCAAGTTCGCCGCGCTTCTGGAAAGAGCCATCGAGCTCGGGTTCGACGCCGTGTGCACGGGCCACTACGCCACACTCATCGACGGCGAGCAGGGGCTGGAGCTGCACCGTGCCTCGGACAACGCCAAGGATCAGTCGTATGTGCTGGGCGTCTTGACCTCCGAGCAACTCGCTCACACATACTTCCCGCTCGGCACGACGCCGTCGAAGGCGATCGTGCGCGCGGAGGCGGAGTCGCGTGGGCTGAGCGTCGCGCAGAAGCCTGACAGCCATGACATCTGCTTCATCCCCGACGGCGACACCCGCGGCTGGCTGGCGGAGAAGGTCGGCACCGCCACGGGCGAGATCGTCGATCGCAGTGGTGAGGTCGTCGGATCGCACGAGGGCGCCCACGCATTCACGGTAGGACAGCGTCGCGGACTCAAGCTCGGCATCCCCGCCCCGGACGGCAAGCCTCGGTTCGTCCTCGAGGTCCGACCGGTGTCGAACACGGTCGTCGTCGGTCCGAAGGAAGCGTTGGCGATCGCGGAGATCGCGGGGGAGCGCTTCAGCTGGGCGGGCGCCGCACCCACCGAATCCGCGTTCGAATGCCACGTCCAGATCCGCGCTCACGCGGAACCGGTCCCTGCGCGGGCCACGGTTTCGGACACCGGCGTCCGCGTCGTCCCGGACGTTCCGCTCGACGGGGTGGCGCCGGGGCAGACGGCGGTGCTGTATGTCGGCACCCGCGTTCTCGGACAGTTCACGATCGACACCACGGTCTCGGCCGTTCCGGTCGGCGCGTAGACGTTTCCGGTGTCGGTGCCCACTCATAGACTGTCGAGGTGCCGGAGAACATCTCGCTGGAAGACGCCCGAACCGAAGCCGAGGAGCTGACCACCCGCATTCTCGATGCGAAAGAGGCCTACTACGGCCGAGACACCTCGCTCGTCGACGATTTCACGTATGACGGGTGGATGCACCGGCTCGAAGAACTCGAGAGGCTTCATCCCGAGCTTCAGGGGCAGGACTCGCCCACGCAGATGGTCGGCGCCGCCGAGGCCACAGGCCTCGCGACCATCGAGCACGCCGAGCGCATGCTCAGCCTCGACAACGTGTTCTCCGTCGACGAGCTGAGGGACTGGGCGGCGAAGACCGAAGCCGCGGCCGGCCGTCGCGTCGCATGGCTCACCGAACTGAAGATCGATGGCCTCGCGATCAACCTCCGGTACGAGAACGGAGTCCTGACCTCCGCGGCGACGCGTGGTGATGGACGAGTGGGGGAGGTCGTCACCGAGAACGCCCTGCGTCTCCCGGAGATCCCGTATCGTCTGAGCGGCGAGGGACACCCCGAGATCGTCGAGGTGCGCGGTGAGGTGTTCATCCCGGTCGCGGCCTTCGAACGCCTCAATGCCGCGCAGGCGAGCTACCGCGATCGCGCCTACGCCGATGCTCTCGCGAAGTGGGAAGCGCGGAGCGGGGTCAAGAAGCCCTTCGACGAAGAGAAGGCGCGCACCGCCGCCGCGCGACGCTTCCCGTCCTTCGCGAATCCACGGAACGCGGCCAGTGGAGGGCTCCGTCAGCAGATCGACAAGAAGAACGGGCTCGAGCTCGAAGCGGGACTTCTACGCATCGAGTCCCTGTCGCTCTACGTGCACGGTATCGGCGCGTGGACGAATCCTCCCGTCGCAGCGCAGAGCGAGGTGTACGAAGTGCTCGCCGGATGGGGCCTGCCGACGAGCCCGCACACGAAGGTCTGCGGCACGATCGACGACGTCGTCGCGTTCGTCGAGTACTTCGGCGAGCATCGGCATGACATTGAGCATGAGCTCGACGGCATCGTGGTCAAGGTCGACGAGCTCGAGCTGCACGCTGAACTCGGAGCCACGAGTCGTGCGCCGAGGTGGGCGATCGCCTACAAGTACCCGCCGGAAGAGGTGCAGACCACGCTGCTCGACATCGTGGTCTCGGTCGGCCGTACGGGTCGTGCGACTCCCTTCGCCGTCATGGCGCCGGCGCACGTCGCCGGTTCCGTGGTGCGTCAGGCCACGCTGCACAACAAGGACGTGGTCAAGGCCAAGGGCGTGCTGATCGGTGACACCGTCGTGCTGCGCAAAGCCGGTGATGTCATCCCCGAGGTTCTCGGACCCGTGGTCGAGAGACGAGACGGCACGGAGCGCGAGTTCGTGATGCCCGTCGAATGCCCCGAGTGCGGCACACCTCTTCGGGCGATGAAGGAGGGCGACATCGACCTGAGGTGCCCGAACGCCCGTTCCTGCCCCGCACAGGTCCGCGGTCGCGTCGAGCACATCGGCTCACGCGGGGCACTCGATGTCGAAGCACTCGGTGAGGTCACCGCAGCCGCGTTGACGCAGCCGACCTCGCCGGCGATCCCGCCTCTCGAGACGGAGGCGGGCCTGTTCGCCCTCACCCTCGAACAACTCGTGCCGATCGAACTCTTCGTGCGCGATGCCGAGACCGGGCTTCCGAAGGAGGATGACGACGGGGTCGTCAAGACGCGTGCGCCCTTCCGCAGGAATCCGACCCCGACCGAGAGGAAGTCCGGTCTCGAGGGGCCGCAGCCCGCCTCGCAGGCGTTGACACTCCTCGCTGAGCTCGAGAAGGCGAAGACGAAGGACTTGTGGCGTCTGCTCGTGTCGCTGAACATCCGCCACGTCGGGCCGGTCGCGGCGCGCGCACTCGCCCAGTGGTTCGGTTCTCTCGACGCGATCCGCGCTGCGACGCGGGACGAACTTGCCGCCGTGGAGGGGGTCGGGGGGATCATCGCGGATTCGGTCCTCGACTGGTTCGAGATCGACTGGCACCAGGAGATCGTGCAGCAGTGGGCGGACGCCGGTGTGCAGTGGTCGACGCCCGGTCACCCCGGTCCGGGTGGTGCGGTTCCCGCCGGCGGCGTCCTCGAAGGCCTGACCATCGTCGCCACCGGCTCGCTCGACGGATACACCCGGGAGGGCGCTCAGGAGGCCATCATCAAGGCGGGGGGCAAGGCGGCATCCAGCGTCTCGAAGAAGACGGACTTCGTCGCTGCCGGGCCGGGTGCCGGGTCGAAGCTGGCGAAGGCCGAAGAGCTCGGACTCCGGATTCTCGACGCAGCCCAGTTCCACGTGCTGGTGACGGAAGGGCCGGAGGCGCTTCCTCCCGCAAGCGAGGGTTCGTGAAGCGGTACGGTCCGCTGATCGTCGTCCCGGATGCGCTGGCCGTCGGCGATCCCGGCCGCCATCATCTTCGGCTGACGCCGGAGGCGGTGATGATCCGGGCGGGTGTCGAGAGCCGAAGCATCCTGCCGTGGGCGAGCGTCGAACGGGTCGTGCTCGACGTGCCGACCACCAGGTTTCGTCTGCCGGGTCTGGTCGGCACGCTAGTGCTCGGTGCCGTGACCGCGGCGATGCTGAGCGACCCCGGAGTCGAACCTGAGGACGGTACCGCGACCCTCACGGTCGATGGTGAGAACACCACCGTGCTGTTGAGTCGCCATCATGTCGGCGGATACTGGGCTCCGAGCGTCGCGGGGGCGCACCGCCTGATCGCCCATCTCATCGCGCACCCCGAACAGCGTGCACTGCTCGAGCATCCGGAACGGTTGATCGACGTGGCGGCGCAGCTTGCGCGCGGAACGGGTTAGCTGTGATGTCCAGGGAGGCTGTTCCCTTGAGTCGATCCGTCCCTCGCGACCTTGGTGACATCGTCAGATGGTGTTAGCTTGATGCCAACGTCGCGTGTCGTTGGCAGTCCGTGTCAGGCATGGAGGCGTGGGATATGAAGGAGGACGACAGATGATGTCGACCCCTTCGCCCTCTCGTGACTGAGGGCGAGAACACCGGGCCAGGAGCCCGGAACGGCGAAACCGACAGCACTGCTGTCAACGCGTTCAATCGCGGTGTCATCGACGAGTTCCGTGCGAACGCCGGCCGCGTCGGCGGCAAGTTCGAGGGGTTCACCCTCGCTCTGCTCACCACGACCGGCGCGCGCACGGGCATCCGCCGCACGACACCGTTGGCGTACTTCGAGCTGAACGGGATGCGCGCCGTCGTCGCATCGGCGATGGGCGGGCCACGGCACCCCGCATGGCTTGCGAACGTCCGCGCGCGTCCCCAGGTGAGCGTCAAAGTCGGAGCGGAGTCATTCGACGCACTCGCGTCGATTCCGTCAGGCATAGAGCGCGACCGGCTGTTCGCGCAGGTCGTCGAGCAGGATCCGGAATTCGGTGACTATCAGGCGAGCACGTCGCGGGTGATTCCCGTGGTGATACTGCAGCGACTCAGCTCGCCGTCCGTCCCGCCATTCGAGGGGGAGCGCGCGCGCTTGGTCGCCTGGGCAGCCGAACTGCGGCAGGTGCATGACCGGCTCCGTCAGGCGCTGCGGGTCGCGCAGGACTCCGCCGCACAGGGACGATCTCCCGAGGTCGCGGGGCGTGAGCTGCTGTTGTTCTGCCATGGGTTCTGCACGGCACTGACCGGACATCACGAGGGCGAGGATCGCGAGCTGTTCCCCGCGATCGCGGCCGCGCACCCGGAACTGCGGGACACGTTGCGGTATCTGCAGCAGGATCACTCGATGATCGCTCACCTTGTGAGCGGGTTGCAGTCGTCGGTGGACGCATCGGCAACACCGGTCGAGCTCGCCCGGCACCTGGAAGGGATCGCCGCGATCATGGAGAGCCACTTCCGTTACGAGGAACGGCAACTCCTCGAGGTGCTCGAGACCCTCGCACTCGATGCCGACCCCAAACGCGTGCTCGGCCCGCTCTGAACCCTGTCTCTGCGCGGGTTGGACGTGATTCTGCATCGCCGACCGCGCGCTGTCTCTTGGAGTTGTTCCTCATGTCCCACGTCAACGCTGTTCTTACGCCACGCACTCGGCTTCGACTCGCACGCATGATCGTCGACGGCAAGCATCCCGTCAGCCACGTCGCGAAGCTGTTCACGGTGTCGCCGGTCACCGCCCGCAAATGGGCAGACCGGTATCGCGCCGAGGGCGCGACGGGGATGAAGGATCGGTCGAGCCGCGTGAATCGCCTCTCCCGTATCGACCGGGTGACGGGCGAACCCTTGCGACGTTAAGAGCATGACCGTCCGGGGTCGCTGATCCACGTTGATGTCACGAAGTTCGGCAACATCCCCGACGGCGGCGGATGGCGCTTCGTCGGCAAACAGCAAGGCGACTGGAACCGTCAGGCCACCGCCCGCCGAACGGGGCAGCGCAACAGTCGGTCAGAACCCCGCCTCGGCACCGCGTTCGTCCATACCGTCCTCGATGACCACTCTCGCGTCGCCTATGCCGAGATCCATTCCGACGAGAAAGCCGTCACCGCGATCAGCGTCCTCGAACGGGCGACGACGCGTCAGCTCTTGTGACGGGGCTTGCGGTACGGCTTCTCGTCGCGGTTGTCGCGTGCCGGACGGTCGTCGCGGTCGCGTCGTTCGAACTTGCCACCGTCGCGCGGAGCAGTGCGCCGAGCGCCCCCGGGGCCACGATCGGGCTTGATCTCGATCAGGCGACCGGAGATACGCGTGTCGCGGAGCTTCTCCAGGACGGCGGGGTCGAGATTGGAAGGCAGCTCGACGATCGAGAAGTCGGGGCGGATGTTGATGGCTCCGAAATCATCTCGACCCAGCCCGCCTTCGTTCGCGAGGGCGCCGACGATCTGGCGGGGTTCGACACGGTGGCGGCGTCCGACCTCGATGCGGTACGCCGCATAGTCGCCGCGGCTACGGCGTTCGGTGCGCGGCTCACGCGAGTCGCGGGCGCTGCGCTCCCGAGGCGGACGGTTGTCGGCCTCGACCGCCTTCGAGAGAGGATCGTTCGCGGGGTCCAGGAGCAGTGGCTTGTCGCCCTGAGCGACGACGGCCAGGGCGGCGGCCACGTCTCCCTCCGGCACATCGTGGTGGCGGACGTAGTGGGCGACGATGTCGCGGAACGCCTCGATCCGTCCGGTCTCCGAGAGCGCGGTGGTGATCGCGTCGTCGAAGCGGTTCAGACGCGTGGTGTTCACGTCCTCCGTGCTCGGCAGCTGCATCTGGGTCGGCTGCTGACGGGTCGCCTTCTCGATGTGCTTGAGCAGGTAGCGCTCACGCGGTGTGATGAAGCTGATGGCGTCGCCTGAGCGTCCCGCCCGACCCGTGCGACCGATGCGGTGCACGTACGACTCGGTGTCGGTGGGGATGTCGAAGTTCACGACGTGGCTGATGCGCTCGACGTCGAGCCCGCGCGCAGCCACGTCGGTGGCGACGAGGATGTCGAGCTTGCCATCCTTGAGCTGGTTCACGCTGCGCTCACGCTGCACCTGGGGGACATCGCCGTTGATCGCTGCCGCGGAGTAGCCGCGGGCGCGGAGCTTCTCGGCGAGCGTCTCGGTCTCGTTCTTGGTGCGGACGAAGACGATCATCCCGTCGAAGTTCTCGACTTCGAGGATCCGGGTGAGAGCGTCGACCTTCTGCGCATAAGACACCACGAGGTAACGCTGGGTGATGTTGGTGCCGGTGGCGGTCTTGGACTTGATGCTGATCTCTTCCGGCTCACGCAGATACTTCTGCGCGAGGCGGCGGATCTGCGGGGGCATCGTCGCCGAGAACAGGGCGACCTGCTTCTCTTCGGGAGTCTGCGCGAGGATCTGCTCCACGTCTTCGGCGAAGCCCATCTTCAGCATCTCGTCGGCTTCGTCGAGCACGAGGTACTGGAGCTGGGACAGGTCGAGAGTGCCCTTCGCGAGGTGGTCCATGATTCGGCCGGGCGTGCCGACGATGACGTGGACGCCGCGACGCAGCGCCGACAGCTGAACGCCGTAGCCCTGTCCGCCGTAGACGGGGAGGACGTGGACGCCCTTCATCTTGGAGGCGTAGGACTCGAAGGCCTCGCAGACCTGGAGCGCGAGTTCGCGGGTGGGCGCGAGCACGAGTGCTTGCGGGGTCTTCTGCGAGACGTCGAGGCGCTCGAGGACGGGAAGAGCGAAGGCCGCGGTCTTTCCGGTTCCGGTCTGCGCCATCCCGACGACATCGCGTCCGGCCAGGAGCGTGGGAATGGTGGCCGCCTGGATGGGCGACGGGGTCTCGTAGCCGAGATCCTTGATGGCTTTGAGGACGGGCCCGGTGATGCCGAGCTCCTCGAATCCGGGGGTCGCGGGGGAGTCCTCGGGGGCGTCGGTCAGCACTGCATCTTCAGGGGTCACTTCCCAAGGGTAGCGCGCCGCGATGCTCGGCGCCTGTGAGGGCGGCCTCAGACGCCGGTGGTCAGTGAGATCAGCCGCTCCTTCACCTGGCGTCGGAGCACCTTTCCGATCAGGGACTTGGGCAGTTCGTCGACCACGAAGACGCGACGGGGCACCTTGTACGGGGTCAAGATGCTGCGCGCGAAGTCACGGATCTCTTCGACATCGATATCGGTTCCGGGGTCCACGACGATCGCAGCGACGACCTCTTCGCCCGAATGCTCGCTGGGCAGACCGACGACCGCTGCATCGGCGACCTTCGGGTGCTGGCGCAGGACGTTCTCGACCTCGGTGGGAGCGACGTTGAAGCCACCCGTGATGATGAGCTCCTTGATCCGATCGACGATCCGTACGAAGCCGGCGTCGTCGATCGTGACGATGTCGCCCGTGCGGTACCAGCCGTCGACGAAGACGGCTTCGGTCTCCTCGGGCTTGCCGTAGTAGCCCGCGAAGACCTGCGGCCCGCGCACGACGAGTTCGCCGGCCGCCCCGGCTTCGACGTCGTGGCGGGGGTTCTCCGGGTCGACGACGCGACACTCCGTCCCCGGAAGGGGGAGCCCGACGGTGCCGGGCACACGGTTGTCGGCGACCGGGTTCGCCATGAGGACGGGCGAGCACTCGCTGAGCCCGTAGCCCTCGACGAGGTAGCCGTGGGTCGCCTCTTCGAAGGGGACCACCAGCTCATGCGGCAGTGCCATCGCGCCGGAGATCGCGACCTCTATGCCGTCGAGCGACACGTCCTTCGCCTTTGCCGCAGCGAGAAGACGGTCGGCGATCGGCGGCACGAGCGGCAGGAAGGTCGCGGGGTGCTTCTTGACGACGTCGAGGACGAGGTCGGGATCGAACTTCGGGAAGAGAACGAGTCGTGCACCCATCGACATCGCGAACGTGAGACACAGGGTGAGGCCGTAGGCGTGGAACATCGGCAGCACGGCGTAGACGACGCAGCCGTTCCCGCGTTCGATCGACGGTACCCAGGCTTGCGCCTGGGCGGCGTTCGCGAGCAGGTTGCGATGGGTGAGGGCTGCGCCCTTCGGCGTTCCGGTGGTTCCGGACGTGTACTGGATGATCGCGAGGTCGTCAGTTCCCGGTCTCGGATGCGATTCCGGGATCGGAGCCGCCGCGAGCAACGTCTCCCAGGCGACCGCCCCGCGGACCTTCTCGGTCAACGCTGCACGGGATTCGCGCGCCTTCGCCACGGGAAGTCGCAGAGCGACGCGGGTGAGGAATGGCATGGCCCTCGTCACATCGACGGCGATGAGGTTCGTCACGGCAAGATCCGCGGGGAACTCCTGCACGGTGGAGACGACCTTGTTCCACACGATCGCGTGCTTCGCACCGTGGTCCTCGAACTGCTTGCGCAACTCTCGTGGCGTGTAGAGGGGGTTGTGTTCGACGACCACCGCGCCGAGACGGAGGACGGCGTAGAACGCGATGATGTGCTGCGGGCAGTTGGGCAGCACGATCGCGACCGGGTCGCCGGCGCGGACGCCCAGGTCGCGCAGTCCCGTCGCGGCGCGGTCGATCGCGGTCTGCAGCTGCGCATATGTCGTCTCCCGCCCGAAGAACTGGAGGGCGGGCGCGTCCGGGTAGTCGCGGGCCGACGCGGTGACGATGTCCACGAGAGATCCGTCGACGGGAGGCAGGTCTTCCGGGACGCCTGCGGCGTAGCTGGCGATCCACGGGCGAGGGGGCTGGAACGTGCTCACCCGCCCAGCATATGTCGAGTCGCTCGTCGGGACGGAGGACCGGGGAACGCGCCAACTAGACTGAAGGGGTGTCTGAAATCACCCCTGATCTTGTACGCCATCTCGGCGTGCTCGCGCGCATCCAGCTGAACGACGACGAGGTGACGCGGCTCACGGGCCAGCTCGACGCCATCGTCGACAACATCGCCAAGGTGTCGGAGGTCGCCACCGCTGACATCGTCGCGACGAGCCACCCGATCCCGCTGAGCAACGTGTTCCGTCCCGACGTCGTCGGACAGACGCTCACGCACGAGCAGGTACTGCAGAATGCGCCGGACGCTGCCGGCGGCCGTTTCCGCGTCACCGCGATCCTGGGAGAAGAGCAGTGAGCGACATCATCGGACTGAACGCGGCCGATCTCGCCGCGAAGCTGGTCGCGGGCGAGGTGTCGAGCGTCGAAGCGACGCAGGCCCATCTCGATCGCATCACCGCGGTCGACGGCGACGTCCACGCGTTCCTGCATGTCAACGAGGGTGCCCTCGAGGCCGCGGCGGCGATCGATGCCCGTCGTGCCGCGGGTGAGACTCTCGGCCCGCTGGCCGGTGTGCCGCTGGCCATCAAGGATGTCCTGGTCACGACCGATCAGCCCACCACCAGTGGTTCGCGCATCCTCGAGGGATACCGCTCGCCGTACGACGCGACCGTCGTCGCCCGTTCGCGGGCGGCGGGACTGGTGCCGCTGGGCAAGACCAACATGGACGAGTTCGCGATGGGATCGTCCACCGAGCACTCGGCATACGGCCCCACTCGCAATCCGTGGGACCTCGACCGCATCCCGGGCGGCTCGGGCGGCGGCTCGGCCGCGGCGGTGGCGGCTTTCGAAGCACCGCTGGCCCTGGGCTCGGACACCGGTGGCTCGATCCGGCAGCCCGCGCACGTCACCGGCACCGTGGGCGTCAAGCCGACCTACGGCGGCGTGAGCCGCTACGGCGCGATCGCTCTCGCATCCAGCCTCGACCAGGTCGGTCCGGTCTCGAGAACGGTCCTCGACTCGGGGCTGCTGCACGATGTGATCGCCGGGCACGACCCGAAGGATTCCACCTCCCTGCGTGACGAATGGCCGTCGTTCGCCGAGGCGGCGCGCGAAGGCGCGCGAGGGGACGTCCTCAAGGGACTCAAGGTCGGCGTCATCCGTGAACTGCCCGACAGTGGATTCCAGCCCGGTGTGGCAGCGTCGTTCCGCAGCGCACTCGCGATGATGGAGGCTCAGGGAGCGGAGATCGTCGAGATCGGTGCTCCGCACTTCGAGTACGGCGTGGCCGCTTATTACCTCATCCTGCCGGCGGAGGCATCGAGCAACCTGGCGAAGTTCGACTCCGTGCGCTTCGGCCTGCGCGTGACTCCCGACGGCACGCCCACGGTCGAGGATGTGATGTCCGCGACGCGCGATGCCGGTTTCGGCGACGAGGTGAAGCGCCGCATCATCCTCGGCACGTACGCGCTCTCCGCCGGATACTACGACGCCTACTACGGGAGTGCGCAGAAGGTCCGCACGCTCATCCAGCAGGACTTCGCGAACGCCTTTGCGGAGGTGGACGTGATCGCGACGCCCTCGGCTCCGACCACGGCGTTCAAGATCGGCGAGAAGGTCGACGATCCGCTGCAGATGTACCTCAACGACATCACCACGATTCCGGTCAACCTCGCCGGCGTCCCCGGCATCTCGATCCCGAGCGGTCTCGCCGACGAGGACGGGCTGCCCGTCGGCATCCAGTTCATCGCTCCTGCGCGTGAGGACGCGCGCCTGTATCGCGTCGGCGCCGCGTTGGAGACGTTGCTCGTCGATTCGTGGGGCGCTCCGTTGCTCACCCGCGCACCCCAGCTCGCAGGAGGGACCCGCTGATGGCCGCCGCCAAGCTCATGGACTTCGACAAGGCGCTCGAACTGTTCGAGCCGGTCCTCGGTTTCGAGGTGCACGTCGAACTCAACACGAACACGAAGATGTTCTCCGACGCGCCCAACCCGGCCAACGAGGCCTACCACGCTGCGGAACCGAACACTCTCATCGCTCCCGTGGATCTCGGTCTCCCCGGCTCGCTGCCGGTCGTGAACGAGACGGCGATCCGTTCCTCGATCAGCCTGGGGCTCGCCCTCGGCTGCTCGATCGCGGAGTCGAGCCGGTTCGCCCGCAAGAACTACTTCTACCCGGATCTCGGCAAGAACTACCAGATCTCGCAGTACGACGAGCCGATCGCCTATGACGGGTCGGTCGAGGTCGAGCTCGAGGACGGCACGCTCATCACGATCCCGATCGAGCGCGCGCACATGGAGGAGGACGCCGGCAAGCTCACTCACATGGGTGGGGCGACCGGACGCATCCAGGGGGCCGAGTACTCGCTTGTCGACTACAACCGGGCGGGTGTCCCGCTGGTCGAGATCGTGACGAACATCATCTACGGCACCGAGCACCGTGCACCGGAGGTCGCCAAGGCCTACGTGCAGGCGATCCGCGACATCGTGCGTGGTCTCGGCATCTCCGAAGCGCGACTGGAGCGGGGCAACCTGCGTTGCGACGCGAACGTCTCGCTGCGTCGACGTGGCACCGACGAGCTCGGCACCCGCACCGAGACGAAGAACGTCAACTCGATGCGCTCCGTGGAACGGGCCGTGCGGTACGAGATCCAGCGCCAGGCGCAGATCCTCGCCGACGGCGGCACGATCACCCAGGAGACGCGTCACTGGCACGAGGACACCGGGACCACCTCTCCGGGGCGCCCGAAGTCGGACGCCGATGATTACCGGTACTTCCCGGAGCCTGACCTGCTGCCCGTGGAACCGGCCGCCGAGCTGATCGAGGAGCTGCGTGCGGCTCTTCCCGAGCAGCCGGTGGCTCGCCGCCGTCGTCTGATGACGGAATGGGGATTCACCGATCTGGAGTTCCAGGACGTCCGCAACGGCGGCCTGCTCGAGGTCGTCGAGGCGACGATCACCGCGGGGGCGACACCCGCCACTGCACGCAAGTGGTGGACCGGTGAGATCACTCGCATCGCCAACACCCAGGACCAGGACGCCACCGCGCTGATCAGCCCGGAGAACGTCGCTGCTCTGCAGCGGCTCGTCGATGCGGGAACGCTTACCGACAAGCTCGCCCGCCAGGTACTCGAAGGCGTCATCGCCGGTGAGGGCACTCCGCAGGAGGTCGTGGACGCTCGCGGGCTCGCGGTGGTGTCTGACGACGGCGCGCTGATCGCGGCGATCGACGAGGCTCTGGCGGCACAGCCCGACGTGATGGCGAAGATCAAGGACGGCAAGGTGCAGGCGGCCGGAGCGGTGATCGGAGCGGTCATGAAGGCGATGAAGGGCCAGGCGGATGCCGCGCGCGTCCGTGAGCTCATCCTCGAGCGCGCGGCGCAGTAGCGCGCGCCCCCGGGCCTCATGTCAGAGGCTCGGGGGAGAATCCTCGCATGGGACACGGTGACGGCAGAGGGCGGATCGTCTCCGACTCGGGCGCGGAGGACACCGGCACGCGTATCCTGCACGTCGACATGGACGCGTTCTATGCGGCCGTCGAGGTGCTGGATGACCCCACGCTCCGGGGTCTGCCGCTGATCATCGGTGCACCGGATGGCCGTTCCGTCGTCTCGAGCGCCTCGTACGAGGCCCGTCGATACGGCGTGCGCGCCGCGATGCCGGTGTCGCAGGCGCTGCGTCTATGTCCGTCCGCGCGCATCGTCCCGCCGCACTTCGCTCGGTACCAGGAGGTATCCCGGCAGGTCATGGCGATCTTCGAGTCGTTCACGCCGCTCGTCGAGCCGCTTTCCGTGGACGAGGCCTTCCTCGATGTGCAGGGCGTGCGGCGTCTGTGGGGGAGCCCGGCGCGCATCGCCGAGCTGATTCGAGAACGTGTGCGCGACGAGGTCGGCATCACGTGCAGCGTGGGCGTCGCGGCGACCAAGCATGTCGCCAAGATGGCTTCGACGATCGCCAAGCCCGACGGGATGCTCATCGTCGCGGGCGACGACACGCTCGACTTCCTCGCGCCTCGGCCCGTACGTGCGATGTGGGGAGTGGGACCGAAAGCTGCGGAGGCGCTCGAAGCACGCGGTATCCGCACGGTGCAGGACGTCCGCGACGCGCCGACGGAGATGATCGATCGTGCCGTCGGAGCCGCGCTCGGGGCCCGCCTCAGACAACTCGCCCGCGGAGAAGACCCTCGAGCCGTCGATACGGAGCGAGTGGAGAAGAGCATCGGTCATGAGGAGACCTTCGACACGGACATCCTGGACCGGCCGTTCCTCCGTGCCGAACTGCTGCGTCTGGCCGACCGGGTCGCGGTCCGGCTTCGACGCGCCGGCTGGGAGGCGTCGACCGTCGCGATCAAGATCCGATTCGACGACTTCCGCACCGTGAACAGATCCCATACTCTGACGGAGCCCACGGCAGTCGGACAGCGGATCGGCGAGGCGGCACAGACGCTCTTCGAGCAGATCGACCGACGCGACCCCGTCCGTCTCGTGGGGGTTCGGGCAGAGAATCTGCGACCTGCCGGTGGCGCGGGAATGGCACTCTGGGACGACGACGAGGACTGGCGCAAGGTCGAAGGCGCGGTCGATGAAGCCATGGCTCGTTTCGGCTCGACGACGATCAGCCGCGCGCGGCACATCGGACGCGGTGAAGGGCGAGGCGCGGCCCAACATCCCAAGGCGCACGGCGTGGATTGATCCCACACGCTCGGCGTTCCTCGACTACCGTGGGCTTATGCCGAACATTGCACTGGAACTCGGAAAGCAAGCTGCGTCCTTCGGCGTGAAGAGCGCGTATGGAGAGCCGCAGGACGTGGATGGGGTGAGCATCACGCCGGTCGCGTTCACCTATTCGGGATTCGGCGGGGGGAGTGGGGACGGCGCCGAAGGCGGTGGAGGCGGAGGCGTTTCCGTTCCGGTCGGTGTCTACGTGCGGCGTGAAGAGGGCCTGCGCTTCGAGCCCAACATCGTCACTCTGCTCGTCGTGGCCGTGCCGTTCGTCTGGGTCGCCGGACGAGCGTTCGCACGTATCATCCGTGCCCTCAAGAAGTGACGACCCGGTCGCGGCAGCACTCGAGCATGCGGCGACCCTGATCGCGCAGGACATCCGATCACTGGCTGCGGCCAACCCGGTCGTCCTCATCGACGGCGGCAGCGGTGCCGGCAAGTCTTCCCTCGCTGCGCGGCTCGTGCGGCGCTGGCCTGTGCTCGGCCACGTGCAGCTCGTCGCGCTCGACTCGATCTACCCGGGCTGGGACGGGCTCGATCAGGGCGCGGAACGCGCTCTCGAGTGGATTCTGCGCCCGCACGGGCGGGGGTACTTGGGGACCTGGCGGCGCTGGGATTGGGAAGCGGAGACCGAGGCCGAGAGCCACGCCGTCGACCCTGCTCTCGGCGTGATCGTCGAGGGCAGCGGGATCCTGCGGCCGTCGACCGCAGGCCTCGCCGACGTCCGGATCTGGGTTGAATCGACGGAAGAATCCCGGAAGAGGCGCGCGCTCGCCCGTGATGGTGACACCTATCGCCCACATTGGGACCGATGGGCGGCCCAGGAGCGACGCCACATCGACCGAGACGACCCACGCGCGCTCGCGACGCGTATCGTCGAGATCCCCTAGCGGTCAGTCGATCGGAAGTCCTTCCGCTTCATCCGCAGCGTGGATCAGCAGATCCAGGCGATAACCCAGCCAGTCGTAGATGCCGTGGCGATCGTCCCCGCCGGGGTCCTCGTCGGAGGTGATGCCCAATCGGGTGGCGATGACGAGACGGATGGCAGTGAGCGTGCGCAGCCAGGCGTCGACGCTCTCGATGGACACGAACACCTCTCGCGTCGTGAGAGCCGTGTCCTCCGTGAGCGCGTCGGAGTCCGGGGGCAGTGTGCCGAGAGCCGACCGTACGATGCGGGCGTCGGCGAGGCGACGGTCGAGAAGATCGTCTCTCGTCGCGACGCTGAACTCCGCCGCCGCGTCCGAGTCCTCCGGATACGGGGTCGGAGTCAGCCGATCGACGGCGGGGTCAGCGATGTCCCGGGAATCGGTGACGAGTTCCACGAAGTCGTCCACCAGTCGCGCGAGGTGGAACGCCTCGATCAACGTCATCTCCTGAAGGATGCGCTCAGCGGTCACGATGCCGCCTTCCGTACTGTCGCCCAGAGCCCGAAGTCGTGCATCGCCTGGGCATGGACCTCCATCGTCTCTCTGGGGCCGGTCGCGACCACCGCATGGCCTTCGTGGTGGACGGCGAGCATGAGTGCGGTGGCATGGTCGACCGAGTAGCCGAAGTACGTCCGGAACACGCGCACCACGTAGCTCATGAGATTCACCGGGTCGTTCCAGACGACGACCTGCCACGGCTCGAGGGGGGCGGCCCGAAGATCGGTGGTCTCGTCGAGCTCGGGAAGCGCAGCCGGTGTCGTCATGCCCATCCCATCTCATGCAGCTGCTCGTCGTCGATGCCGTAGAAGTGGGCGATCTCGTGCACCAGTGTGGTGTGGATCTCATCGCGGAGTTCGTCTTCGGAATCGCACTGTGCCAGGTGCGGGTCACGGTAGACTACGATGCGGTCGGGGAGCTCGCCCATGCCGTACTGGGTGCGCTCGGTGAGGGCCAGACCGTCGTAGAGACCGAGAAGATCGAGGCTGCCGTCCTCCGGGCGATCTTCGACAACGAACACGATGTTCTCCAGCCCCTCGACCATGTCATCGGGGAGCCGGTCGAGCTCGTCGATCACGAGCTCTTCGAAGGCGTCGGCGTTCATTTCCATCGCATCCAGCCTAGAGGCGGTAGCCGCCCGGCGCCCGCTCAGTGCACGACGACGAGGACACCGGCGACGGCGATGAACAGCGTTCCGAAGACCACGTTGAGTACACGTTGTCCACGCGCGGACGCCGTCAGACGTCGGAAGGGCCGTGCGGCAGCAGCGAAGAACCCCCACATGACGATCACGTCGACCACGACCACGGTGGCGATCAAGGTGAGGTACTGGGGGAGTGGCGGTTCATCGAGCCGCACGAACTGGGGGATGAACGCTAGGAAGAAGACGATCGCCTTCGGATTCAAGAGGTTCACCCAGAACCCCCGTCGGATCATCGACCAGTGGCTCTCACGGAGGTCGATCGGGGCCGGGGCGTCGACATCGACGTTGACCGCAGCGGGCCGGACGAGCAGGAGCCGTACCCCGAGAAAGACGAGGTAGGCGGCTCCGGCATAGCGGATGGCGTTGAAAATGAGTTCCGAGCGTGAGACGAGGAGACCGACGCCGGCAGCGACGATCGCCACGTGGACGACCAGAGCGATCTGCTGGCCGATGATGCCCCAGATCGAGCGCCGCCACCCTTGGCTCATGGCGTTGGACATGGTGTTGATGGCGCCCGCACCGGGCGTGAGGCTGATCACGACGGACGCGGTCAGCAACGAGAACCAGACCGCGAGTGACACGAGGTCAGTCTAGAGCTTCGGGGTGACGTGCCCGGCTTGTTCACGAGGGGACGAAGAAGGCCCGGATCATTCGACCCGGGCCTTCTTCCTGAGGGTGAGTAACGGGACTCGAACCCGCGACATCCGGCACCACAAGCCAGCGCTCTACCAGCTGAGCTATACCCACCATGCGCCCACCGGAGCGGGCAACCATACGAGTCTATTACATGTTCGGAGTGAACTCTGACACCGTGCGGGTCGAGATCTCTCGTGCTTCGTCGCTGGACGGCCCCGGCTCATCGACGAAGACCGCTTCGCGGTAGTAACGGAGCTCTCGGATCGACTCCAGGATGTCAGCGAGCGCACGGTGCCCGCCGTCTTTCGTCGGCGCTTGGAAGAACACACGCGGGTACCAGCGTCGCGAGAGCTCTTTGACGCTGGACACGTCGACGTTCCGGTAGTGCAACCACTGGTCGACCTGTGGCATGTACTTGGCGAGGAACATCCGGTCTGTCCCGATCGTGTTGCCGGCGAGCGGCGCTTTGCGCTCCAGCGGCACGAAGCGCTTGATGTAGGCGAGGGTCTGCGATTCGGCCTCCTCCACGGAGACACCGCCGGCGATCTCATTGATCAGGCCCGAGGTCTCGTGCATCTTCGTGACGAAGTCGTTCATGTGCGCGAGAGCGTCCGCGCTGGGGCGAATCACCACCTGGAAGCCGGGATCGACAGGGTTGAGCTCGAAGTCGGTGATGACGACGGCTATCTCGACGAGCTCATCGACCGCCAGATCGAGTCCCGTCATCTCGCAGTCGATCCATACGAGACGGTCGTTCTCGGACGCAGTTACCATGCGGCCATCCTATCGACGGGCCCGACATCGCTGACGTGGCGGGCTTCGTGCAAGGCCGCACGACCGCGATACTCTATACGCGTGCGCCTCCGTAGCTCAGGGGATAGAGCAGGAGCCTTCTAATCTCTTGGTCGCAGGTTCGAATCCTGCCGGGGGCACTTCGACTGCGTCAGCCTGAGCTGTCGGCAGGTGTGGTCCGTGTCTCACGAGTGGCGCAGCGCAGCAACGGCGTCGTCCACGTTCCAGAACTCGCCGACGACGCGAAAAGAGCCCGTGGCCAGGTGCAGGCGCTCGGCGCGATACCGGAGCCCGAGCGGATCGGCCGTGAGCCTGAGATGCCCGAGGACGTGCTCCCTCCGATCCTGCACGCGCCAGAGGTGATCTGCGGCACGCACGAGGTGCTCACGGCTGGAAGAGAGCCGAGGCGTTGCGTACGGAACGTCGGGGAGGGCAGTGATCAGGTTGTCGGACATCGGAACTCCTTTCGCTCCTTCGAAGATATGACCGACCTCCGACATTCGGTCTCCGCTCCGACACGCGGCCTGATCGGCCCTTTCTGCACTGACAGGCCCGGGACGCGATCGGTGCACGTTTCGCGTGATTCCGAGCTATCGAGTCGTGGTCGCGGATGCAGGCTGGAGACCCGGACGACACGCGTCCGGTCACCGGAAGGACAGGACATGATCGACACGCTGACCATCGTGGGAAGAGTCGCCACAGATCCGACGCAGGGGCAGACGGGCGGCGGTATACCCGTGACGAACTTCCGTCTCGCGAGCACCCACCGGCGGTTGGACCCGGCGACGCAGGAGTGGACGGATTCCGGGACGAACTGGTTCTCCGTCGCGGCGTTCCGGCAGCTCGGTGAGAACGTGAGGGCCTCACTGCGCACCGGTGACAGCGTGATCGTCACCGGACGATTGAAGATCCGCGAGTGGGAGAGCAACGGCAAGCATGGCACGAGTGTCGATATCGAGGCCGATGCGATCGGACACGATCTGCGTTGGGGGACGACGGCGTATCGACCGCGCGCCCGCCCGACTGCGGAGCCGGGCCTGCACGCTGTCCACAGCGACCGGTCCATGTCGCCGGCCGAAGACCTTCGAGACGACGAGTCCGTCCGCGGCGAGGAGACGACTCCGCTCGGTCTCTCCTGGACGGAGTCGAGCGCCACGATGGAAGCGGTGCGGTGAGCTCGCACGCGATTCCCACGGCGACGCGGGATCTCCGTGACGTACCGAGGCGCTTCGACAGGAGCCGTAGACTCGGCACGTGATTCGTCGAACGGTCTTCTCCCCGGCGCGCACGGCCGGCGTGGTGGCTTCGGTCGCTGCCGTCCTCCTGTTCGCCGGTTGCGCGCCGACACCTGAGCCTTCCGCCTCTCCGACGGCTCAGGTGTCGGCGGGCCCCACGCCCGTTCCCGAACCGGCACTGGTTCCCGATGGCACGGCAGAAGAGAACCTTCCTGTCTTCACGGCGGTCGCTGAGCGCGTATGGGCGACCGATCAGCGTGGTTCCGGCCGCGCATACGTGGATGCCCTGGTCGAGGCCGGCTTCGATCGCGACGCCATGCAGGTGACTCAGGACCAGACGACGGTAGGCAATCCGGCGGAGAGCCTTCAGTTCTCCGTGCGGTGGGGTGATGAAGCCTGCCTGGTCGGACAGGTCGGACCGTCCACGGGTCAGGTCGTCGCGACCGTGATGCCGCAACTCGCCGAGGGGCGGTGTCTCGTAGGCACCACGCGCCCGATCGACTGGTGACGGGCCGAGGGGCCGGTAGGCTGGGGTGTCGATCTTCGACGCCAACAGAAGGAGCGGTTTTCGGTGGCTGAGTACATCTACTCGATGGTGCGTGCGCGCAAGGCGGTGGGCGAGAAGCTCATCCTCGACGACGTGACCATGGCGTTCCTGCCCGGAGCAAAGATCGGCATGGTGGGTCCGAACGGCGCCGGAAAGTCCACGATCCTCAAGATCATGGCCGGTCTCGACACCCCCTCGAACGGTGAGGCGAAGCTCTCCCCGGGTTATTCGGTGGGCATTCTGATGCAGGAGCCGGAACTCGACGAGTCGAAGACGGTGATCGAGAACATCCAGGACGGGATCGCCATCAAGGCGAAGCTTGACCGGTTCAACGAGATCTCCGCGCTGATGGCCGAGCCCGACGCCGACTTCGATGCCCTCCTCGCCGAGATGGGCACCTTGCAGGAAGAGATCGATGCCGCCGACGGGTGGGACCTCGACTCCCAGCTCGATCAGGCTATGGATGCGCTGCGCACTCCTCCCGCCGACGCCGCGATCGCCCCGCTCTCCGGTGGTGAGAAGCGCCGTGTCGCGCTGGCGAAGCTGCTCCTGCAGAAGCCCGACCTCCTGCTCCTCGACGAGCCCACGAACCACCTCGATGCCGAGAGCGTGCTCTGGCTCGAGCAGCACCTGCAGGCGTACAAGGGCGCGGTGATCGCGATCACCCACGACCGGTACTTCCTGGACCACGTCGCCGAGTGGATCGCCGAGGTCGACCGCGGTCGTCTCATCGGCTACGAGGGAAACTACTCGACTTACCTGGAGAAGAAGGGCGAGCGCCTCGAGATCCAGGGCAAGAAGGACGCGAAGCTCGCCAAGCGCCTCAAGGAGGAGCTGGAGTGGGTGCGGTCCAGCGCCAAGGGCCGTCAGACCAAGTCGAAGGCTCGCCTGGCTCGCTACGAGGAGATGGCCTCGGAGGCGGAGCGCACCAGAAAGCTCGACTTCGAGGAGATCCAGATCCCGGCGGGTCCGCGTCTCGGCACGGTCGTCATCGAGGCGAAGAACCTCAAGAAGGGATTCGACGGGCGTTCACTCATCGACGGGCTGAGCTTCAGCCTTCCGCCGAACGGCATCGTCGGCGTGATCGGACCGAACGGTGTGGGAAAGACCACGCTCTTCAAGACGATCGTGGGACTCGAGCCGCTCGACGGTGGTGACCTGAAGATCGGTGAGACGGTCAAGATCAGCTACGTCGACCAGTCTCGCGCCAACATCGATCCGAACAAGACGCTGTGGGAGGTCGTTTCCGACGGCCTGGACTTCATCACCGTCGGCAAGACGGAGATCCCTTCGCGTGCCTACGTCTCGAAGTTCGGCTTCAAGGGGCCCGATCAGCAGAAGAAGGCCGGCGTTCTCTCCGGCGGTGAGCGCAACCGTCTGAACCTCGCTCTGACGCTCAAGGAGGGTGGCAACCTGCTGCTGCTCGACGAGCCGACCAACGACCTCGACGTCGAGACGCTGAGCTCGCTCGAGAACGCTCTGCTCGAGTTCCCCGGATGCGCCGTGGTGATCACTCACGACCGGTGGTTCCTCGACCGCATCGCGACGCACATCCTGGCGTACGAGGGCACCGACGAGAAGCCCGACCAGTGGTACTGGTTCGAGGGCAACTTCGAGGCCTATGAGGAGAACAAGATCGAGCGCCTCGGACCGGACGCCGCGAAGCCGCACCGGTCGACGCACCGCAAGCTGACGCGCGACTGAGACCGCGATGTCTACGTCGCCGGGGACCCGCCTGCACATCCCGATCCACCTTCGCTGGGGAGATCTGGACGCCTTCAACCACGTGAACAACACCTCGATGCTGAAACTGCTCGAGGAGGCTCGCGTGCGGGCATTCTGGCGGGCGGGTCCCGGCGAAGAGGCGCCCTCCACGGCGGTGCTCGATTCCGGCATCGACGAGGGCATCCTGACCCTCATCGCCCGCCAGGAGATCGAGTATCTCGCACCGGTGCCCTATCAACGCCGGCCTCTCGAAGTCCAGATGTGGTTCGGCAAGCTCGGCGGCTCCAGCGTCGAAGTCTGCTACGAAGTCCACAACGACCCCACTGCCGCGCCCCGACAGATCTACGCGCGGTCGACCGCGATCATCGTGCTCGTCGATGCGCAGACCGGGCGCCCGACCCGGCTCACCCCGGAGATGCGTGACGCCTGGGAGCCCTACGTGGGTGCATCTATCGAGTACTCCCACCGCTGAGGCTGCGGAACAGCGCGAGACCGGCGCGGCGTCAGGAGGCGTCTTCAGGGACGCGAATCATGATCTCCTGCGCGACGCTCGCCGCAAGAGAACCATCGCGTGTGTAGATCCGTCCGGTGGCGAGCCCGCGGCCACCGCGGGCGTTCGGGGACTCCTGGACATACAGCAGCCACTCATCCACGCGAGCGGGACGGTGCCACCACATCGCGTGGTCCAGGCTCGCGACCTTCAACCCGGGCAACGCCCAGTACACGCCGTGCGCGCGGAGGATCGACTCCTGGATCGTCATGTCGCTGAGGTAGGCGAGCGCGGCACGGTGCAGGCGCTGATCGTCGGGGAGTGGTGCACGCAGACGCATCCACACCGCCTGGCGCGCGACACGCTGGTCGTCACTCGGCAGATACAGCGGAGAGTCGACGTGCCGGATGTCGGCAGCGCGTTCGCTCAACATGCGCGTGGTGCCCTCGGGAAGGCCGTGAACGCGCTCCTCGTCCGGCGTGAGCTCCTCCGGGGAAGGGATGCCCTCCGGCATCGGCTGGGCGTGCTCCACACCGGGATCACCGTCTTGGAACGACGCGATCATCGAGAAGATCGGCACACCGTTCTGATAGGCCTGCGCCCTCCGGGTCGAGAAGGAACGGCCGTCGTGGATCCGATCGACGGCGATCGTGATTCCCTGACTCGCGTCGCCGGGGCGCAGGAAATAGCCGTGCATCGAGTGCACAGCCCGGTCTTCGGGAAGTGTGCGTTCGGCGGCGAGGAGCGCTTGCGCGAGGACTTGACCGCCGTAGATGCGTCCGCTCGGCATGGGATGCGACGAACCCGTGAAGATGTCCTCCGTGGTCCGTGCCTGCGTCGCATCGAGATCGAGGATCTCACGCAGCCGCTCGACGGTCCGGACGGCATGGTCCTCCGCGCTCATATGTTCCTTCCCCGCGACCGCACACGCCGCTCCGTTGGTAGTTTAGAACGCGTGCCGCATCACCTCCTCCTCGCCGACCCGGACACCGCGAAGGATGTACTCACTTTCGTCGGTCGAGCGACCCGGATCACGGACGACGGGGTGCGGCTGCAGGCAGCGAACGGCGTCCTCGCTCTGACCACCGCGGCGCTGGCGCCGCACGGTCTCTTCGACCAGACTCCGACGATCCTCGCCATGCGTATCGTGCATGCTGACCCTGAACTCCGCTGCGATGTCGTCGTGGATCAGCTCACCACGACGGACGAGCAGGCCCAGCTCGCGTTCCCGGACACGGGACTATCGCCTGCGTGGGCCGGCGTCGCACCGCCCCGCTCCGGATGGGAGCAGGCCTCCGCGCTCCCGGCCTCGACGATTGCGCAGCGCGCGCAGTGGGGGATCTCCGCGGTGGCTCGGGGCGCGGGTGCAGGATCGGGCGAGGAGGCCGTCCGGGCGCTTCGTGCAGCGATCTGGGGTGAACCGGATGAGGACCTCGGCGGACTGCCGCGTGGCATCGCCTTCGCCGCCGACGCCATGGGTTTCATCTCCGGGGACGAACAGGTGCCCGTCACCCGGTCCGGTCGGTGGACTCGACTGTCCTTCCGCCGCGGTCATGTCCTGGTGCGAGGGCCGATCGCCTCCGGACTCACGGGCGTCCGCGACACGGGCTCCGCAGGCTGAGACGTCGTCGGCGACACGCGCGGCAGACCCGAGGATCAGCTCCCGGCTGCGGCCGCACGTCCGGCTGCACGACCGCTGAAGAGACAGCCGCCCAGGAACGTGCCTTCGAGTGCACGATAGCCATGGACCCCGCCTCCGCCGAAGCCACTCGCCTCGCCTGCGGCGAACAACCCGGGGATCGGTGCGCCCTGAGCGTTCAATGCGCGACCATCGAGATCGGTGTTGATGCCGCCGAGCGACTTCCGCGTGAGGACGTGCAGTTTCACCGCGATGAGCGGGCCGGCGCTGCGCTCCTGCAGTCGATGAGGTGCGGCGGTGCGGATGAGCTCGTCGCCGCGATAGTTCCGCATGGACCGCAGCATCGCGATCTGTGCGTCCTTGGTGAAGTCGTTCTCCACCTCACGATCCCGGGCGACCACCTCCTTGCGCACGGCGTCGATGTCGAGCAGCTCTCCGCCGGGATGGCGCTGCATCTGCTCCAGGAGTGATTCGAGATCGTTCTCGACGATGAAGTCCTCGCCCTCGTCGAGGAACGACTGCACGGGACCTGTCGGACCCTTCGCGAGCCGTGAACGGAGCAGCAGCCCGACATCCTTGCCTGTCAGGTCGGGGTTCTGCTCGCTCCCGGACAGCGCGAACTCCTTCTCGACGATCTGCCGCGACGTGACGAACCAGGAGTGGTCGTGCCCTGTCGAGCGCAGATGCTCGAGGGTGCCCAAGGTGTCGAAACCCGGGTACAGCGGAACCGGCAGACGTCGTCCGGTGGCATCCAACCAGAGCGACGAGGGCCCCGGGAGGATGCGGATGCCGTGAGAGGGCCACACCGGGTCCCAGTTCGTGATGCCTTCGACGTAGTGCCACATCCGGTCACCGTTGATCAGCCGCGCGCCCGCCGCTTCGCTCACGCCGTGCATCGATCCATCGACGTAGGCCGGCACGCCGGAGAGCATGTGCGCGGGCGGCGCGCCGAGCCTCGACGGCCACGCGGCGCGGACGAGGTCGTGGTTGCCACCGATGCCGCCCGAGGAGACGATCGTGGCACCCGCTGAGATCTCGAACTCCCTGATGACCTCGCGGGTGGTCGGCTCACCCCGCTCCGCACCGCTCGATGCGAGGATGCTGCCGCGCGCACCCGTCACCGTGCCGTCCGTCACGATCAGTTCCGACACGCGGTGTCGAGGAAGCACGGTCAGGCGCCCCTCACGTTCGCCCTGCTCCACGGCAGCGGCGAACGGTGCCACGATCCCGGGTCCGGTTCCCCACGTGATGTGGAACCGTGGCACGGAGTTGCCCGGGCCGATCGCGCCGTATCCGCCTCGTTCCGCCCACCCCACCACCGGGAAGAAGCCGACGCCGCGTTCACGCAGCCAGGAGCGCTTCTCACCGGCCGCGAACTGCAGGTATGCCTCGGCCCAGCGCCGTGGCCATTCATCCTCCGGGCGGTCGAAGGCGGCATTGCCGAACCAGTCCTGCGTCGCGAGCTCGAGCGAGTCCTTGATACCGAGACGCCTCTGCTCGGGGGAGTCGATGAAGAACAGGCCGCCGAAAGACCACCAGGCCTGACCGCCCAGATTGGTGCGCGGCTCCTGATCGATCAGGATGACACGCCGCCCCGCATCCAGCGCCTCTGCGGCGGCGACGAGGCCGGACAACCCCCATCCGATCACCAGGACATCCGTGGACAGGGGCGTTGTCGTCATGAGTTCTCCGTTGATTCCTGACGTGAGCGGGTCTCGAGCGTGGGACGGTCGCCAGCTGCGGCGCCGATGCCCGACGGCTCGAATGTGTTCACCATGGCATAGGCGGCGCGCTCCAGGTAGTCCCACAACGTCGATTCGTGCAGGGGGGACAACTGCGCCTCGTCGACGGCGGTCCTCATATGACGAAGCCAACGATCCCGGGCGTCCGGGTCGATGTGGAACGGCATGTGGCGCATCCGGAGCCGGGGATGCCCGCGGGTCTCCCCATAGGTCGTCGGTCCGCCCCAGTACTGCTCGAGGAAGAGGCGGAGCCGATCCTCTGCGGGCCCCAGATCCTCCTCGGGGTACATCGGCTTCAGCACGGGATCGAGTGCGACCTCGCGGTAGAACACGGAGACGATCCTGCGGAAGGTCTCGTGACCGCCGACCTCGTCGTAGAACGTCACTTCTGGGTACTCCCGTCGTCGGTGGGCTTCTTGCGCCGCCAGATCCCGCGATCGGGGATGACGGGAACGCCGGTGACGGCGTTCGGGCGCGTCCTGGGCGGGTTCGCGCCTCGCACGCGGCGTGCGCCGTCGAGGCCGGTGGGGACGACATCTGCCATCCGCGGGACGCTGATCTCCTTCTCGAGGAGGGCCGCGCGCAGGCGGCGGCGCAGTTCTTGCGCCACATCGTCCTTCGCGTTGGCTCGGGCCTTGATCACGATGCGGACGACGAGCGCGTCGCCGTCGATGGATTCGAGGCCCCACAGCTCCGGCTTGTCGATGATGCGGGTGCGCCACTTCGGGTCTTTCGCGAGCCCCTGTGCCGTCTCCAGCATGGTGTGTTCGACCAGGTCGAGGTCGGAGTCTGCAGGAACACCGATGTCGATGATCGATCGCGCCCAGCCCTGGGACATGTTCCCGATGCGGGTGACCTCTCCGTTTCGCACGTACCAGAGGGTGCCGTTGACGTCGCGCACCTGGGTGATGCGCACGCTGACGTACTCCACGACCCCGCTCGCCAGGCCGAGGTCGACCACGTCACCGATGCCGATCTGGTCTTCGGCCACGATGAACATGCCGTTGAGCACGTCTTTCACGATGTTCTGGGCGCCGAAGCCCAATCCGGCACCGACGGCGGCCGTGAGGAGCGTCAGCGAGCCGAGGAGCGACGAGTTCAGTGCATTGACGATGAGCACGATCGCGATGACGACCAGCATCACGTTGACGATGTTCTGCAGGATCGTGCCGAGTGTCCTGGTGCGCTGCACCAGTCGCATGTCTGCGAGCGGCGAGCGCTCGAGTGCTTGCGTGTCATCGACCGAGGCCTTGTTCTTGGCGCTGTCGACGATGCGACGCACGACCCGTCGGATGATGAGACGGAGTACCAGGCCGATCACGATGCAGCTGCCGATGATGAGCGCGACGGTGAGCGCGTTCTTGCCGACCTGCGTCAGCCAGGCGAGCAACGCTTCCACCCCATCGGGGAGGGGCGTCTCCGCGGGTGAGTCGGTGTCGGCGAAGGGGAGGATCATCAGTCACGATCCTAGCGATCGGGTCTCTGCGCGGGCTGGGTGCGGGCGCCAGACGAAAATGGAGACCATCCGTCCCCCTGTCGCCGTGTCGGTGAGGAACACGCCGAGTGCGGGACAGATGGTCTCCGTTTCGGATGCGTCGGGGATCAGTCCTCGGCGTCGCGCGCCTGCGCGGCCAGCGCGCGCTCCACATCCGCCAGGTTCTCGAGCACGAGTCGGCGCAGCGCCGGCGCCGCGTCCTGGTGGGCGGAGACCCAGGCGCGGGTCGCGTCGCGCAGCGCGATGTCGGCCAGCGCCGTCGGGAAGAGTCCGACGATCAGGTACTGCGCGATCTGATAGCTGCGCGACTCCCACACCGGAAGCAGCATGTCGAAGTACGCGGGGACGAACTCGGCGAGCACCGCCGTACCTGCCGGATGCGTGAACCCGAGCGCCGCAGAGCGGACGATCGTGTTCGGAGCGTCGTCACGCTCGATCAGCGATGCCCACGCCGCCTTCTTGGACGCCGAGTCGGGAAGGGAAGCGCGTGCCTGCGCGGCGAACTCTCCGCCCTTGGCCGTGTTGTCCGAAGCGAGGGCGGCATCGATCGTCGCGGCATCCGTGGCACCGATCGTGGCGAGGCCGACGAGGAGCTGCCAGTTCAGGTCCGCGTCGACCTCCAATCCGGGCAGGGTGTCCTCTCCGGATCGCAGTCGTCCGACGATGCCTGCGTGCTCCGGGGTGACCAGGGCGTTCGCGAACGCGGTGACGAACTGCAGCTGGCTGTCGCTGCCGGGCTCCGCTGCCTCTGCGAGGCTCCACAGGCCGTCGGCGACCTT
The DNA here is from genome assembly GCF_004337555.1 of Microbacterium sp. PI-1. NCBI lineage: Bacteria > Bacillati > Actinomycetota > Actinomycetes > Micrococcales > Microbacteriaceae > Microbacterium > Microbacterium sp. PI-1. Next base: position 244,888 of record NZ_SJYZ01000001.1, read on the forward strand.
GAGGCGGGCAGCCTCGCGATCAGCGGGCGCGACGTACAGCGTCGCGGCGGAGCGGAGCTGAGCGAGCGTGGTGCGCACGGTCGTCGACTCGGTCTCGCGGCCGATGTTGCCGAGCACGAGGTCGATGTACTCCGATGCGCCGGTCTCGGCGTCGCGGGTCTGGTCCCAGGCGGCACCCCACACGAGCGAACGTGCGAGGGGGTCGTGGATGTCGGCCAGGTGAGCAATCGCCGTCGCGAGCGACTTCTCGTCGAGACGGATCTTCGCGTAGGCGAGGTCGTTGTCGTTCAGGAGGACGAGGTCCGGTCGGGCGAGGCCGTGCAGCTCGGGCACTTCGGTGCGGTCGCCGTCGACATCGACCTCGAGGTGATGCGTGCGGGTGAGCGAGCCGTCGGTCAGCGTGTAGAAGCCGATACCGAGGCGGTGAGGACGGATCGTCGGGTAGTCCGCGGGCGCCGTCTGGGTGATGGCGAAGCGCGAGATCGTGCCGTCGTCACCCTCGGCGATGACCGGCTCGAGCGTGTTGACGCCGGCGGTCTCGAGCCACTTCTTCGACCACGTGCTCAGGTCGCGCCCGCTCGTGGCTTCGAGCTCCGACAGCAGGTCGCTCAGCTCGGTGTTGCCCCAGGAGTGCTTCTGGAAGTACTGGGATACTCCGGCGAAGAAGGCCTCGATGCCCACCCAGGCGGCGAGCTGCTTGAGGACGGAGCCGCCCTTGGCGTAGGTGATGCCGTCGAAGTTGACCTGCACGTCTTCCAGGTCGTTGATCTCGGCGACGATCGGGTGCGTCGAAGGAAGCTGGTCCTGGCGGTACGCCCAGGTCTTCTCCATGGCGTTGAAAGTCGTCCATGCCTCGGTCCACTCGGTGGCCTCGGCCGTCGCGATGGTCGAGGCCCATTCGGCGAAGGACTCGTTGAGCCAGAGGTCGTTCCACCACTTCATGGTGACGAGGTCCCCGAACCACATGTGCGCGAGTTCGTGGAGGATCGTGACGACCCGGCGCTCCTTGACGGCGTCGGTCACCTTGCTGCGGAACACGTAGGTCTCGGTGAACGTGACCGCTCCCGCGTTCTCCATCGCGCCGGCGTTGAACTCCGGCACGAACAGCTGGTCGTACTTGGCGAACGGGTACGGGACGCCGAACTTCGATTCGAAGTAGGCGAAGCCCTCGCGGGTCTTGTCGAAGATGTAGTCGGCGTCGAGATGCTGCCACAGGCTCTTGCGGCCGTACACGCCCAGCGGGATGACGCGGCCGGACGCACTCGTGAGCTCCGAGAAGGTCGACTCGTAGGGCCCGGCGACGAGGGCGGTGATGTAGGACGAGATCCGAGGGGTCGGCTCGAAGCCCCAGGTCGCGGTGACGTCGTCGTCGTGCACGATGGCTTCCGGCGTGGGGGAGTTGGAGATGACCTTCCATGCCGCCGGAGCGGTGACGGTGAACTGGAAGGTCGCCTTGAGGTCGGGCTGCTCGAAGACCGCGAACACACGACGTGAATCGGGGACCTCGAACTGCGAGTAGAGGTAGACCTCCCCATCGACGGGATCGACGAAGCGGTGCAGGCCCTCCCCGGTGTTCGTGTAGAGGCAATCGGCATCGACCACGAGGACGTTCTCGGCCTGGAGCCCCGTGAGCGTGATGCGCGAGTCGGCGAAGACCTCGCTCGGGTCGAGCTGCTCGCCGTTGAGGGAGATCTCACGCACATCCCGGGCGATGAGATCGATGAAGGTGAAGCTCTCGGGCGTCGCGGTGAAGCGCACGACACTGCGAGAGCCGAAGACCTCGGCGCCCTTTGTCAGATCGAGGGCGACTTCATAGGACTGCGTGTCGATGACATCGCGGCGCTCCTGCGCTTCGATACGGGTGAGGTTCTCTCCAGGCACAGCTGTACTCCCAGGGGTGAGGGGATGTCACCGGGGCTTGGCGCAGTTGGCGCCGACGGCAACCATGACAGCCTACGCCAGAGCGGCGAATGTCCACCCGCATCGAGGTGGACGCTCCTACGCGGCGGAGGTGAAAGGATGGAGTCGTGACTGCGATCGAGCCGAATGCTGTTCCCTTTGCCTCGCCCGGTGCCGCCGGTGGTGCACCGTACGTGACCACGCCCGTGGCCTATGACGCGATCCTCCTCGCGGGGTTCGGGGGCCCCGAGGGGCAGGAGGACGTGATCCCGTTCCTGCGGAATGTGACCCGGGGAAGAGGAATCCCCGACGAGCGGCTCGAAGAGGTCGCGCACCACTACCGTCATTTCGGTGGAGTGAGCCCGATCAACGGGCAGAACCGCGTGCTCAAGGAGGCCCTCCAGAAGGCCCTCGTCGAGCGCGGCATCGATCTCCCGGTCTACTGGGGCAACCGGAACTGGGCTCCGTATCTCGAGGAGGTCGTGAGCGAAGCCTCCGTCAACGGACACAACTCCCTGCTCGCCTTCGCGACGAGCGCCTACAGCTCCTTCTCCAGCTGCCGCCAGTACCGCGAGGACTTCGCCCGCGTGCTGGAGGAGACGGGTCTGGGAGAGACGGTCACGATCGACAAGATCCGTCCCTTCTACGATCACCCGGGCTTCGTCGAGGCCTTCGAGACCGGAGTGCGCGATGCGGTCGAGGGTTTCCTCGCCGAGGGTGTCGCGGCCACCGACATCCAGATCCTGTTCTCGACCCACAGCATCCCGACGGCCGACGCGGAACGCTCCGGAGCCCGCGACATCGAGTGGGGTGAGGGCGGCGCCTACGCCGCGCAGCACCTCGCCGTGGCCGCCTGGGTGATGGACCGCGTCCGCCGGACCGTACCCGGTGCGGAGGACGTGTCGTGGGAGCTCGTGTACCAGTCGCGGTCCGGGCCCGCCTCGCAGCCGTGGCTCGAGCCCGATGTGTGCGACGTCATCGCCGAGCTGCCGAGCCGCGGGCGCAAAGCCGTCGCGGTGGTCCCCGTCGGCTTCATGAGCGATCACATGGAGGTCCTCTGGGACCTCGACACCGAGGCGGCCGAAGCCGCGGAGGAAGCGGGTCTGTCGTTCACCCGCACTCCCACCCCGGGTGTGTCACCTGCCTTCGTCGCGGGCATCGTCGACCTGATCGAGGAGCGTCTTCAGGGCCGTCCCAACGAGGACCGACCCCACGTGACGTCGCTTCCCGGAGCGTTCGACGTGTGCCGTCCCGGCTGCTGCGAGAACGTGCGCGCGGGCTTCAAGCCGGCAGCCGCAGGCCTCGTTCCCTGACATCCCGATCGCGATCCGGCACTTCTAGGATGGGAGCCATGCGCATCCACATCGCCACCGACCACGCGGGCCTCGACTTCTCCACCCAGCTCCAGGATCATCTGCGCGCTGCGGGCCATGAGGTTGTCGATCACGGGCCGACCGAGTACGACGCCGTCGACGACTACCCCGCATTCTGCATCCGCGCCGCGCAGGCGGTCGTCGCCGATCAGCGTGCGGGTGTCGATGCGCTCGGCGTGGTGTTCGGCGGCTCCGGGAACGGGGAGCAGATCGCTGCGAACAAGGTCGGTGGAATCCGCGCGGCCCTCGTGTGGAATCTGTCGACCGCGGAGCTCGCTCGGGAGCACAACGACGCCAACGTGATCTCGATCGGTGCGCGGCAGCACTCCTACGAGGAGGTCACGTCGTTCATCGACCGGTTCATCGAGACGCCGTTCTCCGGTGACGAGCGCCATGTCCGTCGCATCGGTCAGATCGCGGACTTCGAGCGCGACGGGTCGCTTCTCCCGGATCCCCGGGCCTGACATGCCCGAGGGGCATTCCGTCCACCGGATCGCGCGGCAGTTCGATCGGAATTTCGTCGGCAAGACGCTGAGTGCATCGAGCCCGCAGGGACGATTCGCCGAAGGAGCCGCGGTCCTCGACGGGCGGGCGGCGGTGAGCGTGCAGGCCGTCGGGAAGCAGATGTTCCTGGAGGCGGAGGGGGACATCTGGCTACGGGTGCACCTCGGTCTCTACGGGGCCTGGGACTTCGCGGGCGAGATCCTCGTCGACCCGACCATCGCGTCGGCGAACGGTCGGATGGGGCAGACGAACCAGCGGGGAACCGTCCTGGATGAACCGATCCTGGACGACGCGGGGGAGAACTCGCTGGCGTCGATCGGAGCACCTCGTCGCACGCGGGTCCACGTGCGCATGTCGGAGCAGACCAAGGGGCTCGCGGACGAGGGGCTGGAATGGCCGCCTCCGGTCGTCGGGCAGGTGCGTCTGCGCCTCATGACGGACATCACCGCCGCGGACCTGCGCGGACCGACCGCCTGCGTGCTGCAGTCGCCGGAGGAGATGCTCGCCACGATCGCGAAGCTCGGTCCCGACCCGCTGGTCGGCGATCCGGTGGAGAACGAGGAGCGTTTCGTTCGTGCCGTGCGGAAGAAGTCGACGGTCATCGCGCTGCTGCTGATGGACCAGTCGGTCGTGAGCGGTATCGGCAACGTCTACCGTGCCGAGATGCTCTATCGTCAGCGGTTGAATCCGCACACGCCGGGGCGAGACGTTCCGGAGGAGATCGTCCGGGCGCTCTGGCACGACTGGGTGCGTCTGCTCGCCATCGGCGTCGAGACCGGGCAGATGATGACCATGGACGGTCTCACCGGCGAGGACTACCGGGCGGCGATGGCCAACCGCGACGATCGGCACTGGGTGTACCACCGGGCGGGGCTTCCCTGCCGGATCTGCGGTACCGAGATCGCTCTCGAGGAGATCGGCGCGCGCAAGCTCTACTGGTGCCCGCGCTGCCAGGCGTGAGGTCGGTTCCCCGGACACGCGGGTGGGGGTCCGCTCCGGTCCGCTTCCTGTGAATATGGTGACAGCGTCGAATACGCCGACACCGACAGGAGCCGACATGGATCTCACCAACCTCCAGACAGTTCTCGAGACCGTGAGCGGATTCATCTGGGGACCGTTCTTCCTCATCCCGTTGCTGCTGGGCACGGGTCTGTATCTCACCATCCGATTGGGAGGCCTGCAGTTCGTCCGGCTCGGCTCGGCGCTGCGACTCGGACTCTTCACGCGCAACGACCCCGGCGCCGATGGGGACATCTCCCAGTTCCAGGCCCTCACGACCGCCCTCGCCGCCACAGTCGGCACGGGGAACATCGTCGGCGTCGCGACGGCGATCGGCATCGGCGGTCCTGGCGCTCTCTTCTGGATGTGGATCACCGGGCTGCTCGGCATGGCGTCGAAGTACTCCGAGGCGTTCCTCGGCGTGCGCTTCCGCAAGACCGACGACGCGGGGGAGAAGTCCGGTGGGCCCCAGTACTACCTCGAGCGCGGCATCCGGGGTCCCTTCGGCAAGGTCCTGGCGCTCTCCTTCGCCGTGTTCGCGGTGATCGCCTGCTTCGGCATCGGCAACATGACGCAGGGCAACTCGATCGCGCAGAACCTCCAGGCGAGTTTCGACGTGCCGACCTGGGTGACGGGCATCGTCCTCACCGCGTTCGCCCTGGTGGTCCTGGTGGGCGGTATCAAGTCCATCGGGCGTGTGACGGCAGGCCTGGTGCCGATCATGATCATCTTCTACGTGCTCGGCGCCCTCTACATCCTCATCGCGAACGTGGGGGCGATCCCTGCCGCGTTCGCCCAGATCTTCTCCGAGGCGTTCACCGGCACCAGCGCTGTGGGCGGTTTCGCGGGGTCCGCGATCATCATCGCCGTTCAGTTCGGTGTCGCACGCGGCATCTTCTCGAACGAGTCCGGAATGGGATCCGCGGCGATCGCCGCGGCGGCCGCGAAGACCAGCCACCCGGTGCGGCAGGGTCTCGTGTCGATGACGCAGACGTTCATCGACACGATCATCGTCGTCACGTGCACCGGTCTGGTCATCATCTCGACCGGCACGTGGAAGGAGATCGACCCTGAGACGGGCGAGCAGCTGAGTCCCGCTCTCATGACCGGGGCGGCGTTCTCCCACGGACTCCCCGGGGACTGGGGACACATCATCGTGACGCTGGGGCTGGTGATGTTCGCCGGCTCGACCATCCTGGGATGGTCCTATTACGGGGAGCGCAACGTCGAGCGACTCATCGGCCGACGTGCCGTCATGCCCTTCCGGATCATCTTCTCGCTCGTCGTGTTCATCGGGTGCACCGTGCAGCTCGGCGTCGTGTGGGCCTTCTCGGACGCGATGAACGGCCTGATGGCGCTGCCCAACCTGATCGGTCTCCTGCTCCTCTCCGGCCTGGTGGCGAGGGAGACCAAGAAGTACCTCGACAACGATCCGAAGCTGCGCGCGGATCGCGCGCAGATCGATGCCTTCATGGCCGGTACTCCGGGGTGGGAGGAGTGGAAGACGCAGGCGATCCCTGTGGTCGGGCGCCGTCGACGCTGACGCGGCGAGTGGCTCGATGTCGCGGCTCTAGGCTATTGGCATGCGACAGAACCCCAGCTTCACCCTGGCGGATGTCGACGAGATCCGCCGTGTGATCGACGCCCATCCGTGGGCCACGATCATGAGCGCGGGTGAGGGCGGACTCGTCGCTTCCCACTATGCGGTGCTCCTCGACGAGGGGCGCGATGACTTGACGATCGTCGGGCATGTCGGACGGCCGGACGATCTCATCCACGGCATGGGGGAGCGTGAGCTGCTCGTCGTCTTCCAAGGGCCGCACGGATACGTGTCACCGGGGTGGTACGGCGATGTGCCGGCGGTTCCCACGTGGAACTACACGGCCGTCCACCTCGCAGGCGTTCCCGAGATCCTCGATGCCGAGGAGAATCTCAGGGTGCTCGATCGCCTGGTCGCTCGATTCGAGTCACGCATGGCGGACCCGAGGCTGATGTGGGAGCGGCCGAACGACGCTGCTTTCGTGGAACGTCTCGCCGCGGGGACGGTGGGCTTCCGGCTCGTGCCGACACGCGTCGTCGCGAAGCGGAAGCTCAGCCAGAACAAGCCCCCGGAGACCATCGAGACGGTGATCGCCGCGCTCGACGCGGAGGGGCCCTACTCGAACCCGGCTCTGGCCGCGGAGATGCGGCGCGCGCAGGACGCACGCCCCGGAGGAGCGCAGTGACCGAACGTGGAACCGCGATCAGCACCGTTCGAGCCGCGCGGATCGCGGGTCCGGGGCGCGAGTTCCTGATCGACGATGAACCGGTCGACATCCACATCGCCGACGGGCGCATCGTCGACATCGCACCGACCGGAGCCTTGCGTGCGGGGGGAACGGTCATCGATGTCGAAGGCGCATGGGTCTTGCCGGGATTGTGGGACAACCACGTCCACACCGTTCAATGGGCGTTGGCGTCGGAGCGGGCACCGCTCGGGCATGCCCGGTCGGCTGTCGAGGCGGCGCGGGCGATGCGCGATGTCGTACCGCTGGCGGACGGCCGCCGTGTGGGGACCGGCTTCCGTGATGCCCTGTGGCCCGATCGGCCGACGCAGGAAGTCCTCGATGCCGAGACCGGCGCGGTGCCGACATATCTCATCAATGCCGACGTCCACAGCGTGTGGCTGAACAGCGCGGCCTTGGCCCGGGAGGGCTTCCGGAGTGCCGATGGGATGCTCCGGGAGACGGAGGCGTTCGAGATCTCCCGACGCCTCAACGCCGTTGAGGCCGAGCACGGCGATCAGGCGATGGAGCGTGCGGGACGGCAGGCGGCCTCTCGGGGCGTCACCGGACTCGTCGACTTCGACATGGCGTGGGGCGCGGAGGCGTGGCCTCGCCGAGTTCGGAACGGATTCGCCTCCCATCGCGTCGAGTTCGCCGTCTATCCCTTCGACCTCGATCGGGCCATCGAGGCGGGCCTCCGTACCGGTGACGTCCGTGAGGATGTCAACGTCCCCGAACGCGGGCGTGGGCTCGTGCATGTCGGATCGTTGAAGATGATCACCGACGGCTCGCTGGGTACGCGCACAGCTGCGTGCTCGCACCCCTATCCCGGTGATCCCGACAACTTCGGGATGCTGACCGTGCCGGCCGAGCAGCTGGTCTCCCTGCTGACACGTGCGACGGGGGCGGGGTTGGCTGTCGCCGTGCACGCCATCGGCGATCGTGCCATCACCAACGCCCTGGATGCCTTCACCACGACCGGGGCTGTCGGTTCCATCGAACACGTGCAGTTGGTCCGTCACGCGGACCTGGCGCGGTTCGCGCGCCTCGGAGTGATCGCCAGCCTCCAGCCGCAGCATGCCGTCGATGACCGGGATCTGGTGGAGCGGCATTGGGCTGAGCAGACGGCGATCGGATATCCGCTCGCCTCGCTGCACGCGGCCGGGGCGGAGCTGCGGTTCGGCTCGGACGCCCCGGTAGCGGCTCTCGATCCCTGGCATGCGATCTCCGCGGCCGTCTCCCGCACGGACGACGACCGCGCGCCCTGGCACCCCGAGGAGCGGCTCGGTGTCGAGCAAGCCATCGATGCGAGTGTTCGAACCGCGCTGCGCCCCGGCGAGCCGGCGGACATCGTCGTGTGTGGTGCGGATCCGCTCACGGCGAGCGGCGACACGCTGCGGCGGATGCCGATCAGCGCGACCCTGCTGGCGGGAAACGTCACCCACTTCGGATAGTCCGAAGTCGAACGCCGAAAGGGCCGGCCTCCGATGACGGAGGACCGGCCCTTCCGGATGACGGGTCAGGCGGCGATGTGCGAGAGAAGGAACCAGCGGTCCTTCTCGAGGCCGCGCTGGATCTCGATGGCGACGTCCTGGCTCGTGAGGTCGACCTCGTCGAGGCCTTCGACGGCGGCCTTGACATCGACGAGGATCGCATCGATGTCGGAGATGACCGCACGGATCAGCTCGTCGGACTGTGTGAAGCCCGCCGGAACCGAGGTGGCTCCCGCCTTGTCGGCGACGGCGCTCACACGGGCGTCGATCGGAAGACCCAGGGCCACGATCCGCTCGGCGGCGGTGTCGGCGAAGTCGCCGGCGTGGGCGACGATGGTGTCCAGCAGCTCGTGGACGCCGACGAAGTTCGCTCCGCGGACATGCCAGTGGGCCTGCTTGCCGTTGACGGTCAGGGCCTGGAGGCCGAGAACGACGGGGGAGAGGAACTGGGCCGCCCCCGCAGCCACGGTCGGGTCGATGGCGGTGGTGGAAACGGTCTGTGCCTTGCTCATCCTGTGCTCCTCCTGGAACGGTTCTCTTACCTGATGAAGACAACGCTACTCAGGCTCAGACATTCCGCAAGCAAGCTGAGGCTCGGCTCACTTCCCTGTCATTCCGCGGATCTGAGGGTAGTCTCGCCTCATGACCATCGCCGTGGAAGCCTCCCTCCTCGCCCTGCCGAACAGCGCGCCGTCGGTCGATTCCACGGCATTCGTCGCCGCGGGGGCGCGCATCATCGGAGACGTCTCGCTCGCTGCAGGATCCAGCGTCTGGTACAACGCCGTGCTCCGTGGCGATTCGGCGGAGATCGTCATCGGCCCGGGGTCGAACGTGCAGGACAACGTCTCCGTCCATGTGGACGGAGGACACCCGGTCATCGTCGGTACGAAGGTGTCGATCGGACACAATGCCGTGGTGCACGGCTGCACGATCGGCGATGGATCGCTCGTCGGCATGGGGGCGGTGATCCTCAGTGGTGCGGTGATCGGCGAGGGGTGCTTGATCGCCGGCGGCGCGGTCGTCCTGGGTGGGACGGAAGTCCCCGGGGGCTCACTGGTGGCCGGTGTGCCTGCGAAGGTCCGCCGCGCGCTCAGCGAGGAGGAGCGTGCGGGCCTGATCAGCAATGCCGACGTCTATCTGCGGCACTCGCAGACGCACTCCGCAGCGACCTCTGTGTGAGCTCTGCATGACCTCGCCGAACGATAGGCTGAGGTGCGTACGGGGCGGTGGCCAAGCTGGTTAAGGCAGTGGGCTCATAACCCAACGATCGCGGGTTCAAGTCCCGCCCGCCCTACTCTTCGCTCGCGAGGTTAGATACCTGCGTTCGTGAGACGAACACGGGCGTGTCCGGCCCGATCCGCCGCTGTCAAGCCCCTCCCGCGCGTGACTCTGCCACGCCATTCTTCGACGGAGCGGCATCGCGTCGCAGAACGGGAGAAACCATGAGCATCGGCAGCGGAATCGCGCTCTTCGTGATCGGAGCAATCCTCGTCTTCGCGGTGAACGTCGACATCCAATGGGTCGACCTCGACATGGTCGGATACATCCTCATGGGCGCCGGAGTCGTCATATTCCTGATCGGAATCGTCCTCCTCGCCCGTCGTCGTCGGACCGAGACCGTCTCACGCACCTTCGTCGACCCCGCGACCGGGGAACCGACCACTCGCCGCTCCGTCAGTTCGAGTGGCGACGAGGCGGTCTGAGCAGGACTGACGGTTCCGGGTGGTCGAGCCATCCGGAACCGTCAGTCGGCAGCGCCGCTCTCGAGGTGCTCCTCCACGAGGAGGATCCCTCCACTGGAGCTGGCGGAGTGAGCGAGGTCTTCGATCCACTTCCGGCTCAGCTCCGGGGACTCGGGCTCCTGGAACACGAACCGGAGCGGGATCGAGGGGTGCAGCCACAGAGTCGAGCGTCCGGGTGCATCCCCTTCCGGGTGTCGCCACGAGAGGGTGAAGCTCTCGTTGCGGCGGAGTTTGGTCGCGATGACGACCTTCAGGTGCGCGAGCGCGCGGTCGTCGATCTGGATCGGAGTCTGGGCGTCGCCGTAGTAGAGACTGCCCATCAGCGGGCGGAGGTTTCGACGTCAGAGCGGATCTGGATCATGGGGACTCCTCGACGGTGTGCGCGACAGACCGGGAGGGTGCTCCGGGTACTTGAACTCTAACCACACGGCGGCGAAGCGACGGGGGCGGGAGATCGACTCGCCGTCGGATACGAAAAGATTGTTCGCCCCGTGTCACGGTCCCGTGAGCGACGGTGTGTTGCCGTACGCCTCACGGTAGGCGGCACTGAACCGCGAGGAGTTGCTGAAGCCCCAGCGACGGGAGATCTCCGTGACGGAGCGACCGTTGCCCGCGTGGAGATCACGCCGGGCGCCGTCGAGGCGTGCGCGACGCAGCGCTTCTGCAGGCGTGATGTCGAGCGCCCGACGGAATGCGTACTGCAGACCCCTCGTCGAGATGAACGACGCCGCGGCGACATCGTCGATGGTGATCGCACGATGCGCGTTCTCGTCGATGTACGCGAGCGCCCTCCGGACGGCTGCCGGTGCCGCGGCGCGCTGGGCAGGGCGATCGAGATACTCGGAGAACGTCGTCGGAAAGGTGGCGAGGGTCATCATCAGGACGTGTCGTTCGAGCTCGGCGATCAGGAGCGGCTCTGCGGCCTCGTCGACGAGGGCTCCCTCGACATAGGAGAAAGCCCTCTCCCAGCGCTGCGCGGCGACGGCGGAGGGGGGAGCGAATCCCGTGGTGCGCAGCTTTCGTCCGTCGACCCCCGTGATCTGTGCAGCGCGGGTCTCCGCGGCGGCGCGATCGACGACGAACGCGCGGACTCGTGCAGCGCGATCCCATCTCGCCTCGACGCGGGTGCCGTCCGAGATCCACGGTCGCCCCGGGTCGAGCGAGTGGCGAGCGGACCAGACTCTGGCGTCGGGTGCGTCGACACGGCACACCAGCAACTGGTCCTGCGGTTCGGCGAGGGAGTGGATCTGTGCGGCGAGTCGGTAGTTCACGACAGCGACGCTGTCGAGGATCTCGGAATGCCAGTCGAAGCGGAAGTGGCGAGGGTCGGCGTTCTGCAGCGACGACGAGGGGACGAACTGGTGCCACGTGGACTCCACCTGTGCGATGTCGGTGGATGTGAACTGCATGGCCGTGCTCCTTGTTCCTCGCGCTGCGATCCCACTCGGCAGCACATCACCAGGAGCGTATAGCACCGTGTCTGATCGTTTCCGGGTCGGGCAGACGCACGTCGACTCGTAGACTCGGATCATGACCGTGCCTTCCCCGTATGCAGACCGCCTGCGTCGCCTCCCCGTGCAGCGACACGAGGTCGAGGTGCGGGGTGCGACGACCGCGTACTGGGTGTACGGGCCCGAGGATGCTGAGACCACCGTCATCGCCGTGCACGGCTTCCGCGGCGAGCACCACGGCCTCGAACCGGTGTTGGCCTACCTTCCCGAAGTGCGTGTGATCGCCCCTGACCTCCCCGGTTTCGGCGAGTCGGCACCGTTGCCCGGGCGGCGGCACGACCTGGACGAGTACGCCGGTTGGCTCACGGACTTCGCGTCCGCGGTGGCGCCGGGTGCCGTGATCCTCGGGCACTCGTTCGGTTCGATCGTGACGGCAGCGGCCGTCGCGCGAGGTCTGGGCACCCCACGGCTGATCCTGCTGAACCCGATCGGTGCTCCGGCGCTGGAAGGCCCCAAAGGTCTGATGACGCGCCTTGCCGTGCTCTACTACGCGCTCGGTGCCCGTCTTCCGGAGCGGCTCGGAACCGCGCTGCTGCGCAACCGCGTCATCGTCCGGGTGATGAGCATCACGATGGCGAAGACGAAGGATCCCGCGCTGCGCCGGTTCATCCACGACCAGCACGACACCTACTTCTCGCGCTTCTCAGACCGCGACGTGCTGCGCGACGCCTTCGTCGCGAGCGTCTCGCACGACGTCCGGGAGTTCGCGCCCGAGATCGATGTCCCGACCCTGCTCGTGGCTGCGGAGCGCGACGACATCACCCCGATCGAGGCCGAGCGGAAGCTGGCGAAGACCTTCCGGGATGCCGAATTGGTCGAGATCGCTCACGTCGGCCATCTCATCCACTACGAGACGCCTGCCGAAGCGGCGGGTGCGGTGCGTCGCTTCCTCAGGATTCCCGTCGTGCGAGGCCGATGAGGCCCGCGACGCGGAACGGGATGACCTCGCCCATCGCGAGCGACGTCTCGGTGCGTTCCACCCCCTCGATCGACAGGATGCGGGCGTCGGTGTCGAAGAGATGGCGTGCATCGCGGCATGCGACCCGCGCGAGCAGATCGATCGACCCGCTCAGTCCGTGCGCCTGGACGACCTCGGGGATCCGGGCCAGTTCGTTGATGATGCGGGGGAGTTCCGTTTGTCGCACGCCGATGCTGACGAACGCCTGAAGCGGGAAGCCCAGGACGTCGGGGGAGAAGGACCGCTCGTAGGAGAGGAAGATCCCGCTCTGCTCCAACCGTGCCATCCGCGCCTGGATCGTGTTGCGTGACAGCCCCAGATTCTCCGCCAACGCCACGATCGTCGTCCTCGGGTCGTCGGCGAGAGCAGCGAGGAGTTCGAGATCGATACGGTCCAGTCCGGGCATAGTGCCAAACCTTAGCAGCATCGCCCCCGCGCAAATTGAGCAACATGCTCAAGCCGGGTTCGAATGCTTGAGCGAGGTGTTCAGCGGACGTACTCTCGGACCATGCCGGTGATGACGCCGGCATCACCGCGCGGAGCCTCACGAGGGCCGCCGAGGACGAGGAGGACGATGATGTCACCGCAGATCACCCCCATCGCAGACACCGCCCAGGACCTGGAGCTCTCCGAGCGCATCCTGGCCCCGGACGGAAACCGTGTCGCGAACCCTCGGTTGGACCCGTTCGTCGCGGACGTCGATGCCGCACAGCTGCGCTCCCTGCTCCGCGACATGGTCATCCTCCGCCGGATCGATGCCGAAGGCGTGGCGCTCCAGCGGCAGGGCCAGCTCGGTCTCTGGGCTCCCTGCCAAGGCCAGGAGGCCACGCAGATCGGCACTGCCCGGGCGATCGCGAAGGACGACTTCGTGTTCCCCAGCTACCGGGAGACCGGCGTCATCTACGCGCGCGGCGCAGAGCCCGGCGACTACGTGCGCATGTGGCGCGGTGAAGAGGGGGCCGCGTACGACCCCGCTGCACTCGGCGTTGCTCCGTTGCAGATCATCATCGGCGCGCAGACGCTTCACGCGGTCGGTTACGCTCTGGGCATTCAGCACGACGGCGCCGACGAAGTCGCGGTGACGTACTTCGGAGACGGCGCGACCAGCCAGGGCGATGTGAACGAGGCGATGATCTTCGCCGCGTCCTACCAGGCACCGGTCGTCTTCGTCTGCCAGAACAACCACTGGGCCATCTCGGAGCCGGTCGCGGTGCAGTCCCAGTATCCGATCGCCGGGCGGGCGCCGGGGTTCGGCATCCCCAGCGTCCGCGTCGACGGAAACGATGTCCTCGCCTGCATGGCGGCCATGCGCTGGGCGCTCGATCACGCGCGCTCCGGCAAGGGGCCGGCCTACATCGAGGCGGTCACGTACCGCATGGGTCCGCACACGACGGCCGACGATCCGACGCGTTACCGCGACCAGGACGAACTCGAGTCGTGGCGCCGCCGCGATCCGATCGCGCGGCTGGAGGCACACCTGCGCGCCACCGGAGACCTGACGGACGAGGATCTCGCCGAGACTCAGGCGGCCGCCGACGTCATCGCGTCGGAGATGCGGGCGGCGTGCCTGAACATGGTGACGCGCCCGCCGCTGGCCGTGTTCGATGGGGTCTACGCCGATCCGCACACCGGGCTCGAGCGCCAGCGCGACGAGTACGCGGCGTACCTCGCCTCGTTCGAAGGCGAGGTCTGAGCATGACCGAACTCACGCTCGGAAAGGCCCTCGGCGCAGGACTCCGCCAGGCGATGCGCGACGACGACAAAGTCGTTCTCCTCGGCGAGGACATCGGGAAGCTCGGTGGGGTGTTCCGCATCACCGATGGGCTCCTGGACGAGTTCGGCGCCGCGCGCGTGATCGACACCCCGCTGGCGGAGTCCGGCATCGTCGGTACAGCGGTCGGGCTCGCGTTCCGCGGCTACCGACCGGTGGTCGAGATCCAGTTCGACGGCTTCGTCTATCCGGCCTTCGATCAGATCGTGGCGCAGGTCGCGAAGCTGCACTACCGCACGCAAGGCCGCGTGAAGATGCCCATCACCATCCGGATCCCGTGGGCTGGAGGCATCGGTGCGGCGGAGCATCACTCCGAGTCTCCGGAAGCGTACTTCGTCCACACCGCCGGATTGCGCGTGATCGCGGTCTCGAATCCCGAGGACGCGTACCGCAGCCTGCGGCAGGCGATCGCCTCGGATGATCCCGTGATCTTCTTCGAGCCGAAGCGGCTCTACCACCACAAGGGAGAGGTCGACCTCGACGCACCCCTCGCCGACGCACCTCCGATGGGATTGGCGCGTGTGGTCCGCGCCGGCACGGACGCGACGCTCATCACCTATGGAGCCATGGTGTCCACCGCGCTCCAGGCCGCCGAGGCTGCAGAGGACGAGGGCATCTCCCTGGAGGTCATCGACCTGCGCTCGCTCTCGCCGGTCGACTACGACTCGGTCGCCGCCTCCGTGCGGAAGACCGGACGAGTCGTCGTCGCCCACGAGGCCTCCCGTGAGGCCGGCGTCGCGGCCGAGGTGATCGCCAGCATCACCGAGCGCTGCTTCGAATACCTCGAGTCGGCGCCGCTGCGCGTCACCGGACACGACATCCCGTATCCGCCGGCGAAGCTCGAGAAGTACCACCTGCCCGACCTCGATCGCCTGCTCGACGCGGTCGATCGCGTGCTGGATCGGCCGAACAGCTTGACGGGAGCAGACGCATGAACGCCGAGTTCCGCCTTCCCGATCTCGGGGAAGGGCTCACCGAGGCCGAAGTGGTGTCCTGGCTGGTCTCGCCCGGCGACACGGTCGCGCTCAACCAGACGCTCGCCGAGGTCGAGACCGCGAAAGCGATCGTGGAACTTCCCTCTCCCTATGCCGGAACGGTGGCGACGCTCCACGCCGAGGCCGGCGAGACCGTCGCCGTCGGAGCACCCCTGATCGACTTCGACGTGGTCGGCGACGAGAGCGGGCCGACTCCGGCCGCCGCATCGGGAGAGAAGGCCCAGCCCAACCTCGTCGGTTATGGAGCGGCACCCACGTCTGCGGGACGTCCAGCGCGACGTGCCCGGCGAGTCGGCGTCACCGCGACTGCGGTCGACACGGCGGTCCTCGAGGCGGCACCGCATGATGCCACCTCGTCCGCCGCCGTCGAGGCCCCGATCGAGCGGCCGCGATCGACACCACCGGTGCGCGCCCATGCGAAACGTCTCGGGATCGATCTGGTGCTCGTCGCCGCCGAGGTGGGCGACCGCGTCGTCACCCGCGCGGACGTCGACGCCTATGCGGAGCGGGTCGGCGCCGTGGGGACAGGGGGCGAGGAAGACGCGGTGAGCGGATCGACCGTGCCGTCCAGTGCCGCAGCTCTCGGCGACGAACAGCGCGAGACGCGCATCCCGATCCGCGGTGTGCGCAGACACACGGCTGCGGCGATGGTGCAGAGCGCGTTCACGGCGCCGCACGTCACCGTCTTCCACACGGTCGACGTGACCGGGACGATGGAACTCCTCGCCCGTCTCCGCGAAGACCGTTCGCTCGCCGCGCACCGCATCGGCCCGCTGACCGTCGTGGCGAAGGCGGTCTGCCTCGCGCTGGGGCGCACCCCTGGTCTGAACTCCCGGTGGGATGAGGCGGCCGGCGAGATCGTCCAGCACAACTACGTGGACCTCGGGATCGCCGCCGCGACGGATCGAGGCCTCATCGTCCCGATGATCAGGGACGCGGAACAGCTCACGCTGCTCGGCCTGGCGGATGCGGTGAAGTCGCTGGCCGAGGTCGCGCGCGCGGGAAAGACATCGCCCGCCGAGCTCGCGGGCGGCACGTTCTCGATCTCGAACATCGGCGTCTTCGGAGTCGATGCAGGCACGCCCATCCTCCCGCCGGGGCAGTCCGGGATCCTGGCGATCGGTGCTGTTCGGCGACAGCCGTGGGAGCACCGCGGCGAGATCGCGCTTCGTGACGTCATGACGCTCAGTCTGTCCTTCGACCACCGCTTGGTGGACGGCGCAGAAGGAGCGCGGTTCCTCAAGGACGTCGCCGACATCCTCGAGGAACCGGGAAGAGCGATGCTCCTCAGGTAGTCGCGCGCAGAGCGGCCTCCGCCATCGCGACCAGCA
Source organism: Microbacterium sp. PI-1 (assembly GCF_004337555.1). Classification (NCBI taxonomy): domain Bacteria; kingdom Bacillati; phylum Actinomycetota; class Actinomycetes; order Micrococcales; family Microbacteriaceae; genus Microbacterium; species Microbacterium sp. PI-1. The sequence continues at coordinate 261,728 of NZ_SJYZ01000001.1, forward strand.
CGGTCGCGGTGGCGGAGCGCTGCCTGGCAGCGGCGCGCGTGCTGTGAGGGGTGGAGTTGATGAGTCCGAAACATGCCTGGACACGAAGGCGCAGTTCGTCTTGGTCGACGCCGCCCTCGGCAGCCGCGTGCAACGGCGACAGCGCCGACATCCAGAGCTCGATGTAGGAGCGCTGCAATCGGCGGACATCGGCGCGGTCGGAGTCGCTCAGATAAGCCAGGTCACGATCCTGCACCTGGATGACCTCGGCGTTGCCCAGAGCGAAGTCGACGTGGAAGCGGATCAACGCGCGCATCCGCTCGTCGGCGGTCGGAGCTTCCTCGGCGACGCGCTGACCCCCTCGGATGAGGTCCTCGCTGACCTTGACGAGAACTGCGCCCAGCAGGGCTTGCTTGCCCGCGAAGTGGCGGTAGACGGCGGGACCGGAGACACCGACGGCTGCGCCGATGTCTTCCAGGCTCACGCCGCTGTACCCGCGCGCGGCGAAGAGCCGCGCGGCGGCGTGCAGGATCGCATCGGACCGTTCGGCCTTGGCGCGGTCTCGGGCGGTGACCGGGCTTGTCATCTCAGTTAATCCTCGCTAACCTGAAGCAACGGGTTAGTGAACACTAACCGAAAGTGCATGCACCGCGCCAGGGCTCTCGCCCGCGCGGACGTGGGTCGAGGAGGACATCACGATGCCCGCAACTCAGGAGTCACTCGCGCGGGAGCTGCGAGAACGCCTTGCGACGGCCGCGCTCGGCGGACCGGAGGCGTCCCGTGAACGCCATGTCTCCCGGGGGAAGCTCCTCCCGCGCGACCGTGTCGCACGGGTCCTCGACGAAGGCAGCCCCTTCCTGGAGGTGGCCCCGCTCGCGGCCGACGGTCTGTACGGGGGAGAGGCCCCGGGAGCAGGTGTGATCGCCGGCGTCGGTCTGGTCCACGGCCGTCACGTGATGGTCGTCTGCAACGACGCGACGGTGAAGGGAGGCACCTACTTCCCCCTCACCGTCAAGAAGCACCTGCGGGCCCAGGAGATCGCGCTCGAGAACCGTCTGCCGTGCCTCTACCTGGTCGACTCGGGAGGGGCATTCCTGCCGAAACAGGACGAGGTGTTCCCGGACCGGGAGCATTTCGGCCGGATCTTCTTCAATCAGGCGCGCATGTCCGCGGAAGGTATCCCGCAGCTCGCCGCCGTGCTCGGCTCCTGCACGGCGGGTGGCGCCTACGTGCCCGCGATGAGTGACGAGACCGTGATCGTCAAGGGGCAGGGCACTATCTTCCTCGGCGGCCCACCGCTCGTGAAGGCCGCGATCGGCGAGGTCGTGACCGCGGAGGAGCTCGGCGGCGGTGAGTTGCACGCACGACGCAGCGGCGTGGTCGACCATCTCGCCGAAGACGATGAGCACGCACTCGAGATCCTTCGTGACATCGTCGCCACGCTTCCCCCGCCCGCAGCACCCGCGTGGGAAGTTGCCACCAGCCGGCCGCCGTCGGATCCGTCCAGTCTCTACGACGCCGTTCCGGTCGACGTCAACGCCGCCTACGACGTGCACGAGGTCATCGCGCGGCTGGTCGACGGCGACACCTTCCTCGAGTTCAAGCCCGAATACGGCACGACTCTGATCACCGGCTTCGCCCGACTCCACGGGCATCCCGTCGGTGTCGTCGCGAACAACGGGGTGCTGTTCAGCGAGTCCGCGCTCAAGGGAGCGCACTTCATCGAGCTGTGCGATCAGCGCGGTATCCCTCTGCTCTTCCTGCAGAACATCACGGGATTCATGGTCGGCTCCGATGCCGAGGCCGGTGGTATCGCCAAGGACGGCGCGAAGATGGTGACAGCTGTCGCGAGCACGAGGGTGCCGAAGCTCACGGTCATCATCGGCGGATCCTTCGGGGCAGGCAACTATTCGATGTGTGGACGGGCGTACTCACCCCGCTTCCTCTGGACCTGGCCGGCCAGCCGCATCTCCGTGATGGGCGGGACGCAAGCGGCTTCGGTTCTCGCGACCGTCAAGGAAGACCAGCTCTCCGCGCGCGGCGAGAGCTGGAGCAGTGCCGAGCGCGCCGCCTTCGAGTCGCCGATCCGCGAACAGTATGAGCATCAGGGAGAGCCGTACTACGCGACTGCTCGACTGTGGGACGACGGCATCGTCGATCCCGCTCAGACCCGCGACCTCCTGGGCCTCGCCCTCGATGTCGTCGCCCGTAGTCCGCTGCCCGAACCGCGCTTCGGCGTCTTCCGGATGTGAGTGCCATGTCGTCGTCACCCGAGATCTCCTTCCACACCGTCCTCGTCGCCAACCGCGGCGAGATCGCCAGGCGCGTGATCCGCACCCTCCGCGCCCTCGGCATCCGCAGCGTCGCGGTGTACAGCGACGCCGATGCCTCGGCACCGCACGTGCGCGAGGCGGACGTTGCCGTGCGGATCGGTCCTGCACCGGCGGCGGAGTCGTACCTCGACATCGATGCCGTGATCGCAGCCGCCCGCAGCACCGGCGCCCAGGCCATCCACCCCGGCTACGGGTTCCTCTCCGAGAGCGTCGGACTCGCGGAGGCCTGCGCGGAGAGCGGCATCGTCTTCATCGGCCCCTCGGTGAAGGCTCTGCAGATCATGGGGGACAAAGCGCGCGCTCGTGACCATGTCCTGCGCCACGGCGTTCCCGTGGTCCCCGGCTTCGATGCCAAGGGCCTGTCCGATCTCGAGATCGCCGAGGAGGCGGAGCGCGTCGGGTACCCGCTGCTGGTGAAGCCCAGCGCCGGCGGCGGCGGCAAAGGTATGGAGGTCGTCGCCGACGCGAAGGGGCTTCCAGGCGCGCTCGCCTCCGCACGACGTGTGGCGGCCGCGGCGTTCGGGGACGATGCTCTGATCCTCGAACGCCTGATCAGGCGCCCTCGGCACATCGAGGTTCAGGTCTTCGGAGATGCGCACGGGACGGTCGTCGCGCTCGGCGAACGGGAATGCACGCTGCAGCGACGGCACCAGAAGGTCATCGAGGAGGCACCGTCCGCCGGGATCCCCGCACATACCCGGGAACAGCTGCTCGCGGCGGCCGTCCTCGCGGCTGAGAGTGTCGAGTACGTCGGCGCGGGCACCGTCGAGTTCCTCATCGACGCCGATGCTCCCGATGAGGTGTTCTTCATCGAGATGAACACCCGGCTGCAGGTGGAGCACCCGGTGACCGAGGAGGTCACCGGGCTCGATCTCGTCGCTCTTCAACTCCGTGCCGCGGATGGGCTTCCGCTCGCGATCGCACCACGTCTACGCGGTCACGCTGTGGAGGCCCGCGTGTACGCGGAGTCGCCGGAGCGCGGATTCCTCCCCTCGACCGGGACTGTTCTGCTCTTCGAGCCCCCCATCGGCGTCCGCGTCGACGCGGCGATCGAGTCAGGAAGCGCGGTGACGGGCTTCTACGACCCGATGATCGCGAAGGTGATCGCGTTCGCAGATGACCGTGCCACTGCACTTGCTCGTCTCGACGAGGCGCTCGCACGCACGGTCGTGCTGGGCGTCGAGACGAACATCGCGTTCCTCCGGGCCCTCTGTCAGGACGAGCGCGTCCTCGCCGGCGACCTCGACACGGGTCTCATCGACACCCTGCTTCCGTTCGACGCGGAAAGGCCTTCGTTGGCGCAGCTCACCGCGGCGCACGAGGCGGTTTCCGGGCACGCCGAGCCGGTGCGGACGAGCCCCCTGTGGCGTGAGCTTCCGGGGTGGCGCTTGGGGGCTGCAGAGGTGGCAGGCGCACCGTTCGTCGCACTCACGGACGCCGACGACGAGATCGCGCTCACGGAGACGTCTCCCACCGGATCGCGCGAAGCGATCCGTGCCGCCGTGGATGGCGATGGAGCCGTGTGGGTCGCCGAGGGCGGTCGCACCGTGCGCCTCCGGCCCCTCGACCGGAAGCAGCGGATGCTGCGACGACTGTCCGCGCGTGACGCGGGGGTTGCGGCGACGGAACCGGAAGGACGCGCCCCGATGCCGGGCAGCGTCGTCGCGGTGCACGTCGCGGACGGGGATCCGGTGTCCGCCGGTGATGCACTCGTCTCGATCGAGGCGATGAAGATGGAACACCCTGTGCTCGCACCCCACGACGGGGTGGTGCATCTGCTGGTCGCGGTCGGCGACCAGGTACGGCGCGACCAACCGGTCGCCCGTGTGACGACGGAGGAGAGCTGAACATGGAAGATCTGTCCGAGGAGGAGCGCGAGCTCGCCGCCATGGTGCGGGAGTTCGCCGACACCGTCGTCGCGCCGCAGGCCTACGAGGCCGACCGCTCGCACACGCTGTCGATGGATGTCGTGGCGCAGATGGGCGATCTCGGATTGTTCGGACTGCCGTTCCCGGAGGAGTACGGCGGCCAGGGCGGCGACTACATGGCGCTCGGCATCGCGATCGAGGCCCTCGGTCGCGTGGATCAGTCGATCGCGATCACACTCGAGGCAGGTGTCAGCCTGGGCGCGATGCCGATCTTCCGCTTCGGCACCGAGGAGCAGCGCCGCGAGCTGCTGCCGGATCTTCTCGCAGGACGAGCGTTGGCGGGTTTCGGTCTCACCGAGCCGGAAGCGGGAAGCGATGCCGGTGCCACCAGGACCACGGCCCGACTCGACGGTGACGAATGGGTCATCGACGGCTCGAAGCAGTTCATCACCAACTCGGGCACGCCCATCACGCGCTTCGTGACCGTCACCGCCGTCACGGGGAACGAGAGCGGTCGCAAGGAGATCTCCACGATCATCGTCCCCAATGGCACGCCGGGGTTCACGGTCGAGGCACCGTATGACAAGGTGGGCTGGAACGCGTCCGACACGCATCCACTGACCTTCGACGGTGCCCGGGTGCCCGCATCGAACCTGCTGGGTGAGCGGGGAACGGGCTTCCGCAGCTTCCTGAGCATCCTCGACGAAGGGCGCATCGCGATCGCGGCGCTGTCGACCGGTGCAGCCGAGGGGTGTCTGGAGGCCGCTGTCGAGTACGCCCAGAGCCGCACCATCTTCGGCGCCGCGCTGAGTACTCGGCAGAACGCGCAGTTCACACTGGCACGGATGCGTGCGCGGGTGCACACCGCCCGACTCGCCTGGCACCACGCCGCCAGGCTGCGGGATGCGGGCAAACCCTTCGCCGAGGCGGCGGCGATCGCCAAGCTCGTCGGCGGCGAAGCCGCGATGGACAATGCCAGGGATGCGACCCAGATCTTCGGAGGGAACGGGTTCATGAACGAGTTCCCCGTGGCGCGTCACTACCGCGACTCGAAGATCCTCGAGATCGGCGAGGGCACCACCGAAGTACAGCTCCTCGTGATCGCACGGGGTCTCGGGCTCGCCGGGTAGCGTGGCCGGTATGACCACGCACGACATCCTCCAGCGGGGGCTGTACTACGAGGAGTTCGAGATCGACGCCCGTTACCTGCACCGTCCGGGGCGCACGGCGACCGAGGCCGACAACGTTCTCTTCACGACACTGACCATGAACACGCAGGCGCTCCATCTCGACGCGGCGTTCGCCGATGCGCAGGATCCGTTCCACGCGCGGCTGATGAACTCGATGTGGACCCTGTCGACGATGGTGGGCTCCTCGGTCGCCCAGTTGACGCAGGGGACCCTCGTGGCACAACTCGGCTTCGGTGACGTGGCATTCCCGCATCCGCTGTTCGCCGGCGACACGCTCTATACCGAGAGCGTCATCGTGGAGAAGCGGCTGTCCTCATCGCGACCGGGGCAGGGCATCGTGAAGATCGCGCACACCGGACGCAACCAGGATGGGACGGTCGTCGCCACCGCCGTGCGCTCTGTGCTCGTGCACTGCCTTCCGGAAGGAGCCACGGCGTGAATTTCGACCTCGGGCCCGCTTTGCTGTTCTGCCCCGCCGATCGCCCTGAGCGCTTCCAGAAGGCCTCTGAGCGAGCCGATGCCGTCATCCTCGACCTCGAGGATGCCGTGCTCCCGGATGCGAAGGATGCCGCGCGCCGGAACGTGATCGCCGCCGACATCGATCCTCACCGCGTGATCGTGCGGGTCAACGCCCCGGACACTGATGCCTTCATGGCCGACCTCTCGGCGCTGGCGCAGACCGACTTCCGCACCGTGATGGTCGCGAAGACGGAGAGCGCGGAGAGCCTGGCGGCATTCGATGAGCGCTACTCGCTGATCGCCCTCTGCGAGACCGCCCGTGGCGTCCACGCGGCGGACCGCATCGCCGCGCACCCGACGGTGTCCGCGATGATGTGGGGCGCCGAGGACCTCGTCGCCTCGCTCGGAGGGACCTCGTCACGGAACGCCGACGGAGGCTATCGCGACATCGCCCGGTACGCTCGCGCGCGTGTTCTCCTCGAGGCGGGCGCACACGGCAAGGCGGCCATCGACGCCGTGCACATCGATCTCGACGATTCGGACGGCCTTCAGCGGGAGGCGCGGGATGCCGCCGCCTCCGGTTTCCGCGCGACCGCCTGCATCCACCCGAGTCAGGTCGAGCTCATCCGTGCCGCCTACCGGCCCGATGACACGAGCATCGACTGGGCGCGTGCGGTGCTCGCAGCCGCCGAGAGCGAACGCGGTGTGTTCCGATTCGAAGGACGCATGATCGACGAACCCGTGCTTCGCCACGCGCGCTCCGTCGTCTCCCGCGCACGCTGACAGCGCGCACGAGGATCAGCTCAGAGGACCGGTGACTCCTCCAGCAGGCGCAGGTACCCGGGGGCCGCGACGAAGCGGTGTACGGAGCCGTTGCGCAGGACATCGCCCTCACGGGGGAGCGTGCCACCGGAGACGTGGTCGATCACCGCGCGGATCACGCCGCCGTGCGCGACGACCAGAACGGACTCCGCCTGCGGAGCTGAACGGCGCCGCGCTTCGCGGTCGATCGAGTGGAGCGCGGCGATGGCGCGCACACCCACCTCGTGCAGCGTCTCCGCACCCGGCACCTCGGCGTGCCAGTCTCCGTAGGTGCGGATGTAGTCCTCGACGAGCAGCCCTTCGCCGTCGCCGAATTCACGCTCACGGATGTCCGGGACGACGGCGGCGAGCTCCAGTCCGAGCCTGTCCGCGATGATCTCCGCCGTCTCCCTGGCCCGAAGCAGCGGACTCGAGTACACGGCGTGATGGGTCGTCCCCGCGAGCTTCTCCGCGGCCCAACGTGCGTCTTCCCGACCGGTCTCGTTCAGCGGGATGTCGGTCGATCCCTGGATGCGCCGTGCGAGGTTCCAGTCGGTCTGGCCATGGCGGACGAGCGTGAGGTAGGTCACGTGAGGAGCTCCTGGAGTGCGGGGAGCACGTCGCTGGTACCTGCGGCGATGGTGAGATCGGCCCAGGTGTCCGCACGCGTCGGCTCCCGGTTGACGATGATGAGGGGGATGCTGCGGCGGCGGGCGCGCTCGACGAGGCGCACCCCTGAGTTGACCACGAGCGACGAGCCGGCGACGATCAGGGCGGAGCTGGAGCGGAGCAGCGACTCGGCCGCGCGGAAGCGGTCCTGCGGCACGTACTCGCCGAAGAAGACCACATCCGGCTTCAGCATCCCGTCGCACACCGTGCACACCGGGACGATGAAGCCGTCCGTGCTCTCGGGGAGGACGTCGCCGTCGGGCGCGAGAGCGATGTTCTCGGGGACGGTGATCCAGGGATTGCGTTCCTCGATCTGCACGGCGATGTCGCGGCGATCGAAGACCTGGCCGCAGTGCAGGCAGAGCACCCGGCGCATCGTGCCGTGCACCTCGATCACGTGGGAGCTTCCGGCACGCAGATGCAGTCCGTCGACGTTCTGGGTGATGACCCCGGACACTTTGCCGGCGGCTTCGAGTCGAGCAAGAGCTGTGTGCCCGGGGTTGGGGGCGGCACTGGCGAAGGCACGCCAGCCCAGATGCCCGCCCACCCAGTAGCGTCGCCGCGCCGCTTCGTCGCCGAGATAGGTCTGGATCGTCATCGGGTCGCTGCGCGTTCGGGCTCCCTCGCCGCGGTAGGCGGGGATGCCCGAGTCGGTGGAGATGCCTGCTCCGGTCAAGAGGGCGATGCGCTTGCCGTGCAGCAGCTCTGCGGCGTAGGCGACGGTGGCCGACAGCTCGGCGGTGTTCGACACGCTCACGGGGACCTCCTCGAGCGAGTCTACGGTGTGGCGTCGACGGGGGATCGCGCGAGACGCCCCCTGCGCGCGTCGAGCGCGGCGGTGGCAGAGTGGGAGTCGTGCAACTGTTCCCGGTGACCGACGTCCACGATCCACGCCTCGACGACTACCGCGGGCTCACGGACACGGCTCTCAGAGCACTGAATGAACCGGCGGGCGGGCTGTACATCGCGGAATCGACGAAGGTCATCGCCCGGGCGATCGCCGCCGGACACCTTCCGCGCTCCGTCCTGGTGCAGGAGCGCCGGGTGGAGGACATCCGTGCGATCGTCGGTGCCTTCGACGTGCCGGTGTACGTCGTCCCCGACGAGGTCGCCGAGGCCGTCACCGGCTTCGCCGTGCATCGCGGGACGATCGCGTCGATGCACCGCCCGGAGCTGCCGTCCGTTCGCACGGTGCTGGAAGGGGCGACGCTCGTCCTCATCCTGGAGAACATCGGCGATCACACGAACGTGGGGGCGGCCTTCCGGGCGGCGGCCGGACTGGGCGCCGATGCCGTCCTGGTGTCGCCGGGTGGCGCGGATCCGCTGTACCGGCGGAGCGTCCGAGTCAGCATGGGAACGGTGTTCCAGGTGCCGTGGACACGCATCGTCGACTGGGGCTCCGCGGTCGAGGACCTCCACGCCGCCGGGTTCGACATCGCCGCGCTCGCCTTGCGCGATGATGCCGTGTCGCTCGATGCGTACGCAGCCGCACGGCCGGAGCGCGTCGCACTCGTGATGGGCTCCGAGGGGGACGGTCTCTCCCGGACGGCGCTCGACGCGGCCGATCACATCGTCACGATCCCGATGAGCGGGGGAGTGGACTCGCTGAACGTGGCATCGGCGGCCGCGGTCGCGCTCTGGGCGATGCAGCGCTGAAGCTCAGTCCCTTTCGGGCAGCACGACCGGCGAGGGCTCGGGCCGCTTGGCGGCGATGTTGTCGCCGGATGACTGGTGCCGCAGCCGACGGAGCACCCACGGGACCAGATGCTCCCGTGCCCAGCCGAGGTCTTCCGACCGCGCCTCCCGCCAGGTCCGCAGCGGGAAGGGCTCGGGCTGCATGGACTCGAGATCGTTCGGGACGTTGAGGGCGCGCAGCACCATCCGGGCGACTTCGTGGTGGCCGAGTGCGTTGTAGTGGAGGCGGTCGTCGTCGAAGAAGCGCATGTCCTGCACGACCTTGAGCGCCCACTGGTCGGCGACGATGCAGTCGTGGCGCTCGGCGATCGCACGGACGTTCTCGTTGTAGATCGCGACCTTCCCTCGGAAGGCGCGGAAGACCGGCGTGAAGCCGGTGTCGATTCCGGTGAAGAGCAGCACTGCCGCCCCCGTCGAAGCGAGGCGGGCGACGGCGTCGTCGAGTTGGCTGGCGATCGCATCCGGATCGGTGCCCGGGCGGATCACGTCGTTGCCGCCGGCGCAGATGGACACGAGGTCCGGGCGCAGCGCCACCGCGGGCTCGACCTGGTCGGCGACGATCTGCGCGATCAGCTTGCCGCGCACCGCGAGGTTCGCATAGGCGAAGTCGTCCACCTGCGCGGCGAGGACTTCGGCGACGCGGTCAGCCCAGCCGCGGTGGCTTCCCGGATGTGCCGGATCGGGGTCGCCGATCCCCTCGGTGAACGAGTCGCCGAGTGCCACGAACCGGCGCCACGGATGCGCCGTCTCGTTGGGTACATAGGGGGTCCGAGTCGAATCCTGGTCGGTCATCCAGCTCTCCTTCGCGAACGTTCCGCGGAGCGGCGGTGGCCGCAGCGCAGTGACAGATCCTACCCCGAGGGACCCACTGATGGGCGGGGCGCGCGCGGGGGAGTGCGGCGAGTGACGCAGTGTCGTCGGCAACGATTATCGTGGAGTCGATGCTCTCTCCGTCCTTTCCTCAGCGTGCCCCATGGGGAACCGCGAGCAAGCTGCGTGCCTGGCAGCAGGAAGCGCTGGACCAGTACTTCCGCGACGACCAACGGGACTTCCTCGTCGCGGCCACACCCGGTGCCGGCAAGACCACCTTCGCCTTGACTCTCGCGGTCGAGCTGATGCGCACGGGCGAGGTCAATCGGATCATCGTCGTCGCGCCGACGGAACACCTCAAGACGCAGTGGGCGGATGCCGCGTCGCGGGTGCACATCCGCCTCGATCCTCGGTTCCGCAACAGCGACTGGGCACCGGCGCGGCACTATCACGGTGCCGTCGTGACCTACGCACAGGTCGCGGCGAAGTCCTCCGTGCATCGGCATCTGACGGAAGACGCGAAGACCCTCGTGATCCTCGACGAGGTGCATCACGGCGGGGATGCGTTGAGCTGGGGAGACGCCATCCGCGATGCGTACGGCCCCGCGAAGCGGCGTCTGCTGTTGTCGGGGACCCCGTTCCGAAGCGATACGGCACCGATCCCGTTCGTCGAGTACCACCCCGACGAGTCCGGTGCGCGCGTCTCACGCACCGACTACAACTACGGCTACGGGCGGGCGTTGGCGGACGGCGTCGTGCGGCCGGTGCTGTTCCACATGTATGCCGGAAAGATGCGCTGGCGCACGACCACGGGCGACGAGCTCGAGACGCATCTCGGTCAGGACAACACGAAGGATGTGACGTCGCAGGCCTGGCGCACGGCACTCGATCCCGAGGGCGACTGGATGCCCGCGGTGCTGTCCGCAGCGGACCGACGCCTCACCGAGATCCGCCACCACGTTCCCGATGCCGGCGGGCTCGTCCTCGCCACGGATCAGACGGTCGCGCGCGCCTACGCGAAGATCCTCCACAGCATCACACGTCAACAGCCGACGATCGTGCTCTCCGACGACGCCACGGCCTCCGAACGCATCGAGAAGTTCAGCGCGAGCACGGACCGGTGGATGGTCGCCGTGCGCATGGTCTCGGAAGGCGTCGATGTGCCGCGGCTCGCTGTCGGCGTGTATGCCACCTCCTCCTCGACGCCTCTGTTCTTCGCGCAGGCCATCGGTAGGTTCGTGCGAGCCCGGCGTCGCGGTGAGGCCGCCAGTGTGTTCCTGCCGCAGGTGCCTGTGCTCATGGGCCTGGCGAACGAGATGGACAAACAGCGCGATCACGCGCTCGACCGTCAGTCGAAAGAGGAAGACGGTCTCGATGATTCGTTGCTCGAGAGTGCGAACCGGGAAGAGGAGACGTCTGACGCGCTGACACAGGAGTTCAGCTATCAGGCGCTCTCCTCGGTCGCCCACTTCGATCGTGTCGTGTTCGAGGGCCAGGAGTTCGGTCAGCTGGCCGAGCCGGGTACGCCGGAGGAAGAGGAGTTCATCGGATTCCCCGGGCTCCTCGAACCCGAGCACGTGCATGAGCTGCTCATGCAGCGACAATCGCGGCAATCCCGGTTGCGGGAGGCTCGGGAGGCCTCCGCTGGCCCTGCCGAGACGACGACGCTGCCCCCGCCGCTTCACCGCACCCTGAAGGAGCAGCGACAGCTGTTGAACAGCCTCGTCGGCCTGTACGCCCGGCAGAAGGGCGAACCGCACGGCGCGGTCCATGCCGAACTTCGGCGGATCTGCGGCGGCCCCGCGGTCGCACAAGCCACGGTGACGCAACTGCAGTCGCGCATCGAGGTCCTGCGCAAGCGCGTGCGCTCCTGAGCTGAGCGATCGGTGCGTGTCGGACGCGACCTCGTGCCGCCCGATTCGGATCCCCGAAATGCTGTCAATCCGCGTCTGAGCGAGGTGTCGGCGGGGCGGTCCGGATAGCGTGGAACGGTTGCCCGCGCCCGGGCATTGCCCGTTCTGGAGGATCCATGACAGCGCCCGCTGCCGACACCCCGACCCCCGCCGACCGTCGGCGCTGGGCCCGCTATCTCGTCGAGGAGCGCGCTGAGGGCTCCGTCTACCAGAAGCTCGCAGCCCGACGCACGGGGGAGGAGCGGGAGATCCTGCTCAGCCTCGCTGATGCGGAACGTCGACACGAGCAGCACTGGCTCGATCTGCTCGGAGCGGAGCCCGAGAAGCTCCCCCGGGCGGGTGTCCGGTCGAGGATGCTCGGCTGGATGGCCGGTCGGTTCGGATCGATCTTCGTGCTGGCCCTCGCGCAGAACGCCGAAGCGCGTTCGCCGTATGACTCCGAGCAGTATGCGACCCCGGCGATGCGTGCCGACGAGAAGGTCCACTATGAGGTCGTCCGTGGACTCGCGGCTCGAGGTCGACGGCGCCTCTCCGGCTCGTTCCGCGCTGCCGTCTTCGGTGCCAACGACGGCCTCGTGAGCAATCTCGCTCTCGTGCTCGGTATCGGCGCGACCGGGGTCAGCTCGGGATTCGTCCTGTTCAGCGGCATCGCCGGCCTCCTCGCCGGTGCCCTGTCGATGGGCGCGGGAGAGTTCGTGTCCGTGCGGTCGCAGCGCGAGTTGCTCGCAGCCACCGCCGCCAACGACGATGCCACGGCGTCCGCGGGAGACCTCGACATCGACGAGAACGAACTGGCGCTCGTCTATCGCGCGCGCGGCATGGAACAGGAGGAGTCGCTGGCTCGCGCTCGGCGTATCGTCACCGCCGCGCAGGCCGGGGTACGCGGAGCCGCGACCGGCCCGATCAACGCCCAGCGCGCGGACGACCATGAGATCGTCGGCAGCGATTGGACTGCGGCGGTCTCGAGCTTCCTGCTGTTCGCCTCCGGCGCGATCATCCCCGTGCTGCCGTGGATCTTCGGGCTGGAGGGGACGAACGCGATCGTCGTCGCACTGGTGCTGGTCGGCATCGCGCTGCTGAGCACCGGCGCCATGGTCGGGGTGCTCTCGGGCGGACCGCCCTTGCGGCGCGCACTCCGTCAGCTCGCGATCGGCTTCGGAGCGGCAGCGATCACCTATGTGCTCGGCGTGCTCTTCGGCGTCGGGGCAGTCTGACCGATCCAGGCGAGGAGATCGTGATCGTCAGAGCGCCGTCCTCGTCACGGATGATGCCCGGGGTGCGGTCTCCGATCGAGTATCCCGCGATCGGATCGCCGACCAGGTAGCGACCACGATCGAACCGGAACGGGAACGAAGAAGCCCCGGAGCATTCCTGGCGAACCAGTCATGCTCCGGGGCTGTCTGTGCGCGGAGGGGGACTTGAACCCCCACGCCCTTACGGGCACTACGACCTCAACGTAGCGCGTCTACCATTCCGCCACCCGCGCAGGTGTTGGATGATCGTTGCCGACCGAAGAATGACATTACCACGTCCTCAGCGGGCACTCGAACCGAACCATACGCCCGGGCGTGGCGCGTGGTTTCGATAGCCTGGAGCCATGACCGATCCGTCTCTTCCGGAGGTCGCGCGCGTCGCGAGCGACCTGATCCGCTTCGACACATCCAACTTCGGCGGAGGGAACGCGAAGGGCGAACGCGAGGCCGCGGAGTACGTCGGGTCCTACCTGGAAGCGTTGGGGCTCGAGGTCGAGTACTACGAACCCGTTGCGCGGCGCACCAACGTGATGGCGCGGGTGCCCGGGCGCGACCGCGACAAGCCTGCACTGGTCGTCCATGGGCACCTCGACGTCGTGCCGGCAATGGCCGAGGACTGGAGTGTCGACCCCTTCGCCGGCATCGTGCAGGACGGCATGCTGTGGGGGCGCGGCGCCGTCGACATGAAGAACATGAACGCGATGATCCTCACCGCAGTCGCCGACATCCTCCGCGCCGGAGAGCGCCCGGAGCGCGATCTGGTGCTGGCTTTCTTCGCTGACGAAGAGAACGGCGGTGTCGAAGGGTCGGCGCTCGTCGTGCAGAACCGACCCGAGTGGTTCGCCGGGGCGACGGCGGCGATCAGCGAAGTCGGTGGCTACTCGATCACGGTGGACGACCGTCGGGCGTACCTGCTGCAAGTCGGCGAGAAGGCCCTGATCTGGATCCGTCTGGTCGCGAAGGGTCGCGCGGGACACGGGAGTCGCCTGCACGACGACAACGCGGTCACGAAGCTCGCCGAGGCGGTGGCGGCGATCGGTCGCACCCGGTGGCCGATCCGCCTGACGCCGACCACGACGGCGCTGCTCGAAGGGCTCAGCGCGCTGAGCGGACGCAGCGTGGACGACCCCGACGCCCTCGCGGAAGCCGCGGGACCTGCCGAGGCGTTCCTGCGTTCCTCGTTCCGGACCACCACGAACCCCACGGTCCTCAGCGCGGGATACAAGCACAACGTGATTCCCGAGCGCGCGGAGGCGCTCATCGATGTCCGCGTGATCCCCGGGACCGAGGACGACGTGCTCGCCGAGCTTCAGAGCATCGTGGGGGACGACATCGAGATCGAGACGGTCGTGCGAGACATCGGCATGGAGACCCCGTTCGAAGGCGAACTGGTCGAGGCGATGGTCGCGAGCATCGGGCGTCACGACCCGGGCATCCCGGTGATCCCGTACCTCCTGGGTGCGGGCACCGACAACAAGGCACTGGCCTACCTCGGGATCACGGGGTACGGATTCGCACCGCTGAAGCTCCCCACCGATCTCGACTTCACAGGGATGTTCCACGGAGTCGATGAACGAGTGCCCGTAGAATCGCTTGTCTTCGGCCAGCGTGTGCTGGCCGATCTGCTGCGCACGTACTGAGCGCCGGCCGCTCCGTGCCGCGATGACACCGAAAGCCCCTCCATGCACCTGTTCGAAGCACTGATCCTGGGCATCGTCCAGGGACTCACCGAGTTCCTCCCGATCTCCTCCAGCGCCCACCTCCGTATCCTCGGAACCTTCCTTCCGTCAGGGGAGGACCCGGGCGCGGCCTTCACCGCCATCACCCAGATCGGCACCGAGGCGGCTGTCGTCGTGTTCTTCTGGCGCGATATCGTCCGCATCATCACGCAGTGGTTCCGATCCCTCGTCGGCAAGGCCCCGCGCAACGATCCGGATGCCCGCATGGGGTGGATGATCATCATCGGCAGCATCCCGATCGTCGTCCTGGGTCTGCTCTTCCAGGACCAGATCGAAACCGTCCTGCGGTCGATGTGGATCGTCGCGATCATGCTCATCGTTTTCGGAATCCTGCTCGGCGTCGCCGACCACATCGGTGCGAAGCGTCGCAAGCTCAACGATCTGACCTACCCCCACGGCGTCGCCTTCGGATTCGCTCAGGCATTGGCGCTGATCCCCGGGGTCTCCCGCTCGGGTGGCACCATCACCATGGGGCTGTTCCTGGGCTACGAGCGCGCTGCTGCCGCGCGCTATGCCTTCCTCCTGGCGATTCCCGCCGTCTTCGGCAGCGGTTTCTACCAGGTCTTCAAGAGCTGGGACGAGCCGTCGTTCTTCTCGTTCGGGGACACTCTCGCGGCCACCGGCATCGCCTTCGTGGTCGCGCTCGGGGTGATCGCGTTCTTCATGAGCTGGATCTCGAAGCGCAGCTTCCTGCCGTTCGTGATCTACCGGATCCTGCTGGGCACGGTATTGCTCGTGCTGCTCGGGACCGGGGTGATCGCGGCCTGATCCGGCGTCAGCGCTTGCGGTCGCCCGGTCCGTCGTCGCGGCGACGGAGGTAGCGCTCGAAAGCCTGCGCGATCGCGTCGCCGGAGGCTTCGGGGGAGTCCCAGGTGTCTCGGGTGCGCTCGAGCTGGCGGATGTACTCGGCCATGTCCTCGTCATCGGCCGCTGCCGCATCGATCGAGGCTTCCCAGGCGGCGGCCTCGGTGCGGAGCGCCTGGCGGTCGACGTCGACGCCCGTGAGCTCCTCCAGCCGATCCAGGAGAGCGAGCGTCACCTTCGGTGAAGGCGTCGCCGAGGCAACGTAGTGGGGGACGCTGGCCCAGAGGCTTGCCGTGGGGATTCCCGCGTTCTCGGCGAAGTGCTCGAACACGGTGAGGATCCCGACCGGTCCCTCATAGAGCGAGCGATCGAGTCCGTGCGCCTCACGGACCTGCTCGTTCTGACTGGACGCGAAGATCGAGATCGGCCGGGTATGCGGAACATCCGAGAGCATCGCACCGAGGGTGACGAATCCCGTGATGTCGTCGCGCAGAGCGACGTCGATGAACTCCGAGGCGAACGCCTGCCAGGTACGTGCCGGTTCGGCTCCCGTGAGCAGCCAGAATTCCGGGCCGGGCGCGGGGTTCCGTGGGCGCCAGAGTCCGGCTTCCGGCCAGGTGAGCTGGCGGCGGCCCTCGGCATCCATGCGAGTCGACGGTCGCGTGTACTGGTAGTCGAAGTAGAGCTCGGGGTCGACCGAGTGCACGAGGTCGTACTCCGTCGATGTGCGCAGTGCCTCTATCGCAGCGCTGGCGGCTTCACCCGCATCGTTCCAGCCGTCGAAGGCGGCGATGACGATGCGCGGACCGAGAACATCCATCGAGGGCTCCCTTCGAGTTCGCAGATGTGATCCTTCCAGGCTAGTCCGCGACGGCGGGATGCGGGTGGCACCCCGGCTAGCATGGGTTCGGTGAGCAGAAAGCCCAGCGCAGTCCTGTGGGACATGGACGGAACACTCGTCGACACCGAACCGTATTGGATGGCCGCCGAGACGGCGCTGGTCGAGTCCTTCGGCGGATCATGGAGCCACGAAGACGCATTGCGACTCGTCGGCAGCGGTCTGATCGACAGCGCCGTGATCCTGCAGAACGCGGGTGTGGCGATGGAAGCCGAGGCGATCGTCTCGCACCTGACCGACGTCGTGCAGCAGTCGCTTCGCACTCAGGGTGTCCCGTTCCGGCCTGGCGCGCGCGAACTGCTCCGTGATCTCCGGGACGCGGGAATCCCCACCGGTCTGGTGACCATGTCACTGCGCCGGATGGCACTGGACGTCGTGGAATTGATCGACTTCGAGGCGTTCGACATCGTCGTCGCCGGTGATGACGTGGAGAACCCGAAACCGCATCCGGAGCCGTATCTGCAGGGGGCGGCACTCCTGGACGTCGACATCGCCGAGGCCATCGTCATCGAAGACTCGCCCACCGGGGTGCGAGCGGGGCTTGCCTCGGGCGCAGTGACGCTGGCGGTGCCGCACATCGTGCCGCTGGACGGACTCGGTGCGCACGATCTGTGGGCGACACTCGCCGGACGTGGCGCCGACGATCTCACCGACCTGTTCGACAGCCACAGCGCCGCGACGGGAGCGATCCGATGACCGATACCGCCGCGCCGCGGCCGAGCGGCCCGTTCCGCGCGGGCGATCGTGTCCAGCTCACGGGACCCAAGGGACGCCTGCACACCGTGACGCTCCGCGAGGACGGAGAGCTCCACACGCATCAGGGTGTTCTGCGCCACCGTGACCTGATCGGGCTTCCGGACGGTTCCGTCGTGGCGAACAGCTCCGGGCACGACTATCTGGCGCTCCGGCCTCTGCTGCGTGACTTCGCGATGTCGATGCCGCGCGGCGCGGCGATCGTGTACCCGAAGGACGCCGCCCAGATCGTCATGCAAGCGGACATCTTCCCTGGGGCGACCGTGGTCGAAGCAGGTGTCGGTTCCGGTGCGCTGTCGTTGTCGCTGCTGCGCGCGGTGGGTCCGGCAGGGAAACTGATCTCGTTCGAGCGCCGCGAGGACTTCGCCGATGTCGCGCGCGCGAACGTCGAGACCTTCTTCGGTGAGAACCCGGACACCTGGCGTGTCGTCGTGGGAGACCTCGTCGAAGCCCTGCCGACCGAGGTGCCGGCGGCATCCGTCGACCGCGTCGTGCTCGACATGCTCGCGCCGTGGGAGTGCATGGACGCCGTCGCCGACGCGCTCACCCCGGGTGGAGTGGTCCTCTGCTACGTGGCGACGGCGACGCAGCTCTCGCGAGTCGCGGAGTACATCAGGGGCACCGGGCTCTTCACCGACCCGGACGCGTCGGAGACGATGGTCCGCGGATGGCACGTCGAGGGACTCGCGGTGCGCCCCGACCACCGGATGGTCGCCCACACCGGCTTCCTCCTCACCGCGCGCCGACTCGCCCCGGGAGCGATCGCTCCTTCGGTCAAGCGCCGTGCGTCCAAGAGCAGCTACGGCGACGAGGACGTGGAGGCCTGGACGCCGGGAGCCGTCGGCGACCGCGAGATCAGCGACAAGAATCTGCGCAAGCGCGCGCGGGAGGCCGAGAAGGCGGCAGAGGGGGCGCGCCTGGCGGCCGCTTCGCGCGATTCCTCGCACCCGACGGAATAGACTGGAGCGCGTGCGTAAAACGTCCGCCGTTCTGGCCTCCCTCAGCCTTGCCGTCCTCGCCCTGACCGGCTGCGCCGTCGCGTCGCCCGACAGTGCTGCCGCCTGTGATCGTGGCACCGACGACAAGGTCTTGAACATCGCCGACGTGAGCGGTGACCTCGGCTCGGTTCCCGACGTCGACGTCTTCGGCCCGGTCAAGACGGACGAGACCTCGTTCGCCGACGTCACCGTCGGGGACGGTCTGGCACTCGGATCGGACTTCCAGCCCGTGGTGCTCGATATCGCCTTCTTCGGCGGAGACAGCGGCAAGGCTCTGTACAAGTCCGAGTTCAACGGCGACCCGAGCCGCGTGCACAGCATCGACTACTGGGCTCAGCGTTCCGCGGGTCTTGCAGACGTGCTGGAGTGCGCCACCAGTGGCAGCCGTGTCCTCGCCGTCCTGACTCCGGAGGACTTCGGGGCCCAGAACGTCCAGGCGTTCGGACTCGACGAGGGGGAGAACATCGTCGCGGTCATCGATGTGCTCGATGTCATGCCGTCGAAGGCATCCGGTGCGTTGCAGTTCAACGACGCGCGCGGCCTTCCCAGCGTCGTGCGGGCTCCCGACGGCACACCCGGCATCATCGTCCCCGACGTTCCGGCGCCGACCGAGATCGTCACGCAGACGCTGATCAAGGGCGATGGTCCGAAGGTCGAGGAGGGCGACATCGTGGTCTCCAATGTCATGGGCGTCGACTGGGATGAGAAGACCGTGACCACGTCCTCGTGGGGCAAGGACGCGAGCGTGAGCGTCGCCGCCGAGCAGATGGTGGGCGCCACCGTCGGTTCGCAGCTCCTCGTCGTGTTCCCCGCAACAGAGAGCGCTCCCGCCACCGCGATCGTCGTCGACATCCTGGGCGCAGTGGCGGCGCCGACGCAGTGATGGCCGCCCGTATCCCCGCGGAGGAGCGCCTGACGAATCTCGTCGTGGCGCTGATGGCCACGGAGATCGGGCTGACGAAGCAGCAGATCCTCGACAACGTCTCCGGCTACCGCCAACGAGCGGAAGCGGGCACGCGTTCCGATGCGCTCGAGAAGATGTTCGAACGCGACAAGGACGAGTTGCGGACACTCGGTGTACCGATCGAGACGATCGGTGACGCCGCTGATCCGAACGATCTCCGCGAGGCCCGCTACCGTATTCCGCAGGCAGAATACGACCTTCCGAGTGACATCGTGTTCTCTCCGGCGGAACTGGCAGTGCTGCGTCTCGCCGGCAGCGTCTGGAGCGCGGAGTCTGTTTCCGGGGATGCACAGTCCGGCGTGCGCAAGATCCGCGCTCTCGGGATCGACGGTGACGAGCCGATCATCGGCTTCGCCCCACGCATCACGGCGCGTGACGCGGCGTTCGCTCCTCTCCAGGATGCGATCGAGCGCTGTCGGGTCGTGACGTTCGACTACCTGAAGCCCGGCGAGGAGGCGCCGCGGCGACGGCGCATTCGTCCCCTCGCCCTCGTCGACTACGAGGCTCGGTGGCATGTGTTCGGGATCGATGTCGATGTCGATGAGGACCGGACGTTCCTGCTGGGCCGGATCGTCGGAGACGTCAAGGTGAGTTCGACGGGCTTCGATGCGTCCCTGCGCGACGGTGCGGGGGAGAGTGCTCTCGCCGGGCTCGAACGCGTCGCGTCGGAGAACTCGGCATTGCTCGAGGTCACGCCCGGCACCGAAGCCGCGCTCCGCCTCGGACGACGCGCGGTTCCGGCGACGCAGGGGATCCATGTTCCCTTCGTCGATCTGCACATCCTCGCGGATGAGCTGGCGTCCTACGGCCCAGAGGTCCGCGTGGTCGAGCCCGCCCCGCTCCGCGATGCGGTGATCTCCCGGCTCCAAGCAGTCGTCGATGCGCATGCTGATGCGGAGGACGCAGGATGAATCCGAAGCCCAAGCCGCTTCTCGCCGCCGAACGGGTCCGGCTCTATCTGACGCTCGTCCCCTATCTCCTCGAACACGGCCAGGTCTCGCTCGCGGAAGCGGCGGAGGAGTTCGGCGTCACGCCGCAGGAGATGCGCGGGATGGTAGAGAAGCTCACCGTCATCGGGCTTCCCGGGGAGTCCGGGTACTGGCAGCAGCCGCAGGAGATGTTCGACATCAACTGGGACCTGCTCGATCTCGAGGACGTCATCGAGATCACGAACGACGTCGCGCTGCGGCGAGTGCCTCGGTTCACCGCTCGTGAAGCCGCGGCCCTGCTCGCAGGCCTCCAGATGGTCGCGGCCGTGCCCGCGGTGTCGGATTCCGGACTCGTCGCGGGTCTCATCTCGAAGTTGTCCCGTGGCGCCGCCGATGCGCCCGCAGATGTCGTCGTCGCGCCGAGCGCGGTCGACGAGGTCCGCGAAGCGGTCGCGCGTGGTCTTCACGACGGTGTCGCGATCTCCTTCACCTACCAGGCCCCTGACGCCGCCCCGACCACACGCACGGTCGACCCGATGCAGATCCTGATCACCAACGGGCAGTGGTACCTGCAGGGGTGGTGCCACCTGCGTCAGGCGATGCGCACGTTCCATCTCGATCGTGTGAGCGCGCCCCAGCTGACGCAGATCCCGATCACCCACGGCGGGGATCACGTACCTGAGGCGTTCGCCGGTCTCGACGACGAGCGCGAGGTCACGGTGCGCGTGCCGGAACGCCTCGCCCCGCTGCTGGCCGGATTCGTCCCCACGGGGGAGCTCGAGGTGGTAGACGGTTTCGTGGCCACGCAACTGCACCTCGCCGACCCGCGCGGGATCAAGCGGCTCGCGGCGCGCTTCGGCGGGGCGATGGAGGTCATCGATCCCGGTGTCGCACGCACGGCCACCAGGGAGTGGGCCGCCTCGGGACTCGCGCTGTATCACCAGCCCGATGCGAAGAATTGATCTGTAGACTGAATCGAACGCTCACCGACGACGGGAATCCTGACATGTTCGCTGGAATGCAAGGCTGGCACCTGCTTATCGTGCTCGCCGTGATCCTCCTTCTGTTCGGTGCCGCCAAGCTGCCGGCGCTCGCGAAGAGCATGGGCCAGTCCGCTCGCGTGTTCAAGGGCGAGATGAAGGCGATGAAGGAAGAAGACGCGACCCGCGCAGATTCGACCGTCGCCGACCCCACCTCGGCCAAGGACTCGGGCGCTGACCCTGAGACTCCGCCTCGCGCCTGACCGGCCGTGGCAGCCATCGAACCGTCCGTGATGCCGAAGGCGGATCGGGATCGACGGATGTCGCTCGGCGCGCATCTCGTCGAACTGCGCAAGCGTCTGATGTACGCGGCGCTGGCACTCGTGGTCGGGATGGTCATCGCGTTCATCGTGGCGGACCCCGTGATCCACTTCATCACGGAACCGATCCGTATCATCACGGAGAAGCGCGGCGATAATTTCAGCGCGTTGAACTTCGGTACGGTCACGTCGGCGTTCGACATGCGCATGCGTATCGCCTTCTCCATCGGTCTGTTCATCTCGGCGCCTGTGTGGCTCTGGCAGATCTGGGCGTTCATCATGCCCGGACTGACCCGCAAGGAGATCAAGTACACCGTCGGGTTCGTCGTCGCGGCGGTTCCGCTGTTCTTCGCCGGCTGCTATCTCGGCGTGATGATCATGCCGCACGTGATCGAGCTCATGTGGAGCTTCACCCCGGACGGCGCAACCAACTTCTACTACGCGCAGGAGTACTACGACTTCGTCTTCAAGCTGATGATCGTGATCGGCGTCTCCTTCGTGCTCCCCGTGTTCCTGGTGGCGCTGAATCTGTCCGGGGTCATGTCGGGCCGGGCGATCCTGAAGGGATGGCGTGTGGCCATCCTCATCGCGACCGTGTTCGCGGCCCTGGCGACGCCGGCAGCCGACGTGGTCAGCATGCTGATGCTCGCCGGAATCCTGATCGTCCTGTTCTTCGCCGCCGCCGGACTGTCCCTCATCTTCGATCGGCGAAAGCGGAAGCGCGACGATGCGTCAGGGCTCCTGCCGGACGCGGTATGAGTTCACCTTCCGAGAAGTACGCCCGGGCGCGCCAGGCGGCCGAGCACCCGGAGTCGTCCGCGTTCGCGGCGTTGCAGAAGTTCCAGCTGGATCCCTTCCAGGTGGCGGGGTGCCACGCGCTCGAGAACGGACGCAGCGTGCTCGTCGCCGCACCGACCGGAGCAGGAAAGACGATCGTCGGCGAGTTCGCGATTCACCTCGCGATGCAGACGCCGACCGACAAGGCGTTCTACACGACACCCATGAAGGCCTTGTCGAATCAGAAGTTCCGGGAGCTGGTCGACGTCTACGGCGCCGATCAGGTGGGACTGCTCACCGGCGACACCAACATCAACGGCAATGCGCGCATCGTGGTGATGACGACCGAAGTCCTGCGCAACATGATCTACGCCGACTCCACGGCGCTCCGGGATCTCCGTTACGTGATCATGGACGAGGTCCACTACCTCGCTGACCGTTTCCGCGGCGCTGTCTGGGAAGAGGTCATCATCCACCTGCCTGCGCAGGTGCGGCTGGTCTCCCTGAGCGCCACGGTCTCGAACGCCGAGGAGTTCGGGGACTGGCTCGACACGGTGCGCGGCGACACCGAAGTGATCGTCTCCGAGATCAGGCCGGTGCCGTTGGAGCAGCACGTGCTCGTGCGGGACGACCTGCTTCCCCTGTTCGATGACCGCGCCGGCCTCGCCACGGCCCAGGTCAACCAGGAGTTGATGCGCATCCGCTCATCGACCACGTCGACGTATGACAACAACCGACAGGCGCAGGCGTATCGGAGCAACCGGCATGCGGGCCGACAGGCGCAGCGCCCTTCCCGAGGAGGCCGCCGTCCCGTCCGTGCCGCGAATGCGCGCCGGATCGAACGGATGGATCGTCCGGATGTCGTGCGCCTTCTGGAGCGCTCGAACCTCCTCCCGGCGATCTTCTTCATCTTCAGTCGCGTGGGGTGCGACGCGGCCGTGCAGCAGGTGCGTCGCTCCGGCGTCCGTCTGACGTCGACGGAGGAGAGAGCTGAGATCCGGGCCATCGTCGAGGACCGCACCCGCACCCTCCAGGACGAAGACCTCGACGTCCTGGGCTACTGGGAGTGGCTGGACAACCTCGAACGCGGTGTCGCCTCTCATCACGCCGGTCTTCTGCCCGCCTTCAAGGAGGTCGTGGAAGAGCTGTATCAGCGCAAGCTCGTCAAGGTGGTGTTCGCGACCGAGACCCTGGCTCTCGGCATCAACATGCCGGCGCGTACGGTCGTGCTCGAGAAGATGGAGAAATTCAACGGCGAGGCACGCGTCGCGATCACGTCGGGGGAGTACACACAGCTCACCGGTCGCGCCGGACGCCGTGGCATCGACGTCGAGGGCCACGCCGTCGTGCAGTGGACCGAGGGGATGGATCCCCAGGCTGTCGCTGCCCTCGCGTCACGACGCACATACCCCCTGAACTCGAGCTTCCGTCCGACGTACAACATGGCCGTGAATCTGATCGACATGTTCGGCAAACCCCGAGCGCGGCAGATCCTCGAGTCGTCCTTCGCGCAGTTCCAGGCGGATCGTGCTGTCGTCGGCCTCGCTCGGCAGGTGCGCGAAGCCGAGGAGTCGCTCGCCGGTTATCAGAGTGCGATGGCCTGTGAGCACGGGAGCTTCCCGGAGTACGCCGCGATCCGCCGCGAACTGAGCGATCTCGAGAAGAAGAACCGCCAGGACTCCCAGGCGCCACGGGCGTCACGGGACAAGCGGATGAAGCGCATCCAGACCCTGCGTACGCAGATGCAGCGCCACCCGTGCCACCGTTGTCCCGACCGCGAGGCTCATGCCCGCTGGGCGGAGCGCTATTGGAAGCTCAAGCGCCAGACAGACCGGATCCGGCGCCAGATCGAGACACGCACCGGAACGGTCGCGCGGGTGTTCGACCGCGTCGTCGAGGTCTTGGAGACACTCGACTACGTGACGCATGATGGTGCGGACACGACGCTGACGGATGCCGGACGCACGATGCGCCGCATCTACGGCGAGCGGGATCTGCTGGTGGCCGAGTCCCTGAGACAGGGTCTCTGGGCGGGCTTGGATGCTCCTTCGCTGGCAGCCATGGCCTGCTGCCTCGTGTACGAACCGCGACGCGATGAAGCCAATTCGGGGGAGCGCGGCCTGCCGCGTGGCGCATTCCGCACCGCCTACGAGAAGACCACCACACTCTGGGCGGAGCTGGACGACCTGGAACAGGACCACCATCTTCCCGGCAGTGAGCCTCTCGCCGCCGGTCTGGCGGGTGCCATGCATGCCTGGGCGCGCGGGGGAGCACTGGACCGCGTCCTGATCGACGCCGACATGGCAGCGGGAGACTTCGTGCGCTGGGCCAAGCAGACCATCGATCTGCTGGATCAACTCTCGATCGTCGCGGAGGATGCCGCGCTGGCGCGTACCGCGCGGAGCGCTCTCGACGGAGTCCGCCGCGGCATCGTGGCCTACTCATCGATGTGAGGGTGGACACGATGCCCGAACGCCCCGCTCCGCAGCGCGCCCTTCTCCCGCTCTGGGCGGCCGTCCTCACCGCGGGCGTCGCCGCCGTCCTCATGGACCTGGCGTATCCGGAGGCAGCCGTCTGGGTTCTCGCTTTCCCCGCCGTGGGGCTTCTGCTCGTCGCGCTGATCGGCCGTCGCTTCGGTGGCGCTCTGCTCGTCGGACTCGTGTACGGAATTCTCTTCTTCGCGCTCATGGTGTCGTGGACGTCGCGCTACCTCGGTCCGATCCCCTGGGGTGCGCTCAGTGTCGTCGAAGGCGGACTCACCGCGTTCGCCCTCATTCCGATCGCTCTGGCCTACCGGTGGCTGCCTCGTGCCTTCCCCGGTACCGCAGGGCGCCTCCTGGGGCTTCCGGCTGTCGTGGCCGCTCTCTGGGTCGGCAGGGAGCTCTTCGTCGGCTCCTGGCCCTACGGCGGCTTCCCATGGGCCCGGCTCGGCATGAGCCAGGCCGAGAGCCCGCTCGCCCCCGTGTCCTCCTGGCTCGGGGTCAGCGGACTCAGCTTCCTGATGGTGCTGCTGGTCGCGATGCTGGTCGAGGTGGTGCGGCTGCGCCTGTGGCGGCGGCCGCTGCGATTGTCGGCACCGACCGTGGCCATCCTCGTGCTGCTGTTCACCCCGCTCTTCCCGACCTCGCCGTCGGGCTCGATGCGGATCGCGGCAGTGCAGGGGAACGGCCCGACGGGATACTTCGATGAGCGCGAAGCGTTCGCCGTGATCCAGGCGCAGACGGACGCCACCGCACCTCTGTACGGAGAAGACGTCGACCTGCTCGTGTGGCCGGAAGGGTCCTTGGACGCCGATCCGTTCCAGAACGACGCGATCGCCCGGCGGATGACGCTCGTCTCGAACCGCATCGATGCGCCTCTGCTCGCCAACGCGGCGACGGGGCGCGATGACGTCTACTTCAACACGTCGATGCTCTGGACGGCCGACGGCACGGCTACGCAGCTGCACGACAAGAGACATCCGGTCCCGTTCGGCGAGTACGTTCCGGATCGTCCCTTCTTCAACGCGCTGGCGCCCGATCTGATCGGTCTGATCCAACGGGAGTACACGCCCGGATCCAACCCGCCGGTCGTCGACGTGGACGGCGTCACGATCGGCCTGGCCATCTGCTTCGACGTCATCTATGACGACGTCATCTGGGAAGGCCTGAACGACGGCGCAGAGGTCCTGGTGTTCCAGACCAACAACGCGGACTTCCGCGGCACCGACGAGAACCTCCAGCAGCTCGCGTTCGCACGGATGCGGGCGATCGAGACCGGTCGCAGTGTCGTGAACGTGTCGACGGTCGGCACCAGCCAGGTCATCCGCGCGGACGGTTCGACCGTCACGAGCCTCGATGCAGGAGAGGCCGGTGCGATGCTCGACGATGTCGAACTTCGTACCGGCCTCACAGCGGGTGTGCTCCTGGGCCCCGTCATCCAGCAGCTGCTGCTCTGGGTCGGTGTCGGCGCGCTCCTCTTCGGGTGGTGGCGCGCCAGGGGGCGTTAAGCCCCGATCTTCTCCCGCGTCGGGTCTTCTCCTGCACCGCGACGGGCGCGGATGAAGGCGAGGCGCTCTTCCAGGAGCTCCTCGAGCTCCGCTCGCGTGCGGCGCTCCATCAGCATGTCCCAGTGGGTGCGTGCGGCCTTCTCATCGCTTGCTTCGAGCGTCACGGCCTCGCCGTCGACGTTCAGACGGGCTTCCGCGCCGCACGCACGGCACTCCCACGTCTGGGGCGGCTCGGCGTCCGCTGCGAACATCAGGTTCGTGAAGTGTCCGCACGTGTCACAGGTGTAGGTCGTTTCGCGGCGCTCCATGAAAACGACGCCCTCTTCGCTCTGTAGGCTCTGGGCGCCGAGCCGGATGCCGCGCAGGCTGCGATCTGCCATTTTGTGGTCCTCTCGTCGCTGTCAGGTATAACGCTCCAGCCTGTGCGCTTCATCCACGCGGGCGACTTCGCGGCGGAATTCACAGCCGAATCCCAGCGCCGGAGGTTATGGGGCGCGTCGGCGACTACTTCGCAGAGAGCGTGGCCAGTGCGATGTCGGCACGGTCGGACACGATGCCGTCCACTCCGGCCGCAACGAGTCGGAGCATGTCGATGGGGTCGTTCACGGTCCAGACGTGGATCTCGACGCCGCGGCGGCGGGCGGCGCGGAGCAGGGCCGGGGTGAGTACGGTCAGCTTCCCGTGGCGCTCCGGGATCTGAAGCGCATCGATGTCTTCGAGCACACGACCGGGGGAGAGGTGCAGTGCGGAGAGTGCTCGGAGAGCGGCGATGGTGCGGCTCCCCCCGGAGGTGGCCGGTCGGAGCGCGGCGCCCGCCTTCAGCACGGACGCGACCGTGCCACGGCGATTGGAGTCAGAGAAGCTCGTCACCAGCACGCGGTGAGTGTGGTTGGCGAGGATCGGCCCGAGTGGCTCGACAGCGGCGGACGTCTTCACGTCGACATTGAAACGGACCTCGGGAAACGAATCGAGTGCCTCCGAGACGGTGAGCAACCCGCCATGGTCGGCGAACATCTCGCGCAGTTCGCGCGTGCGCACGTCGCGGACGGCTCGCTTGTCGCCCAGGAGGCGATCGAGTGTCGAATCGTGGAACAGCACGACGTCACCGTCGGCGGTCACCTGGCAGTCGGTCTCGACGTACTCGGCGCCGGCGGCATGGGCGGCGGCGATGGCTGCGGCCGAGTTCTCCCAGACGCCCGAGTCCTCGCCGGCCGCGGTGATCAGACCGCGGTGGGCGAGGACTCGGGGATGCCGTGCCTTCGAGAAGTACGGGTGCGTCACGCGCCCGGCAGTGTGTTGGTCGGGCCCTGGCCCGGCTTCGGGGTGAATGCGCTGCCGATGCCCTTGAGCGCCTCGGTGAGTTCGCTCGGGATGATCCACAGCTTGTTGGACTGGCCTTCGCTGATCTTCGGGAGCATCTGCAGGTACTGGTAGGCGAGCAGTTTGTCGTCCGGCGCACCCTGATGAATGGCGCTGAAGACGTTCTGGATCGCTTCGGCTTCACCCTGGGCACGGAGCACCGCAGCCTGCTTGTCGCCCTCTGCCCGGAGGATCTCGGCTTGACGGGAGCCCTCCGCTTCGAGGATCGCCGACTGCTTGGTGCCCTCGGCGGTGAGGATCGCCGCGCGACGGTCACGCTCGGCGCGCATCTGCTTTTCCATGGAGTCCTGGATCGAGATGGGCGGGTCGATCGCTTTCAGCTCGACGCGTCCGACACGGATGCCCCACTTGCCCGTCGCCTCGTCCAGCACGACGCGCAGCTGGCCGTTGATGTTGTCGCGACTGGTGAGTGCCTCTTCGAGGTTGAGCCCACCCACGACGTTACGCAGGGTGGTGGTGGTCAGCTGCTCGACGGCACCGAGGTAGTTCGCGATCTCGTAGGTGGCGGCGCGGGCATCGGTGACCTGGAAGTACACGACGGTGTCGATCGAGACGACGAGGTTGTCCTCGGTGATCACCGGTTGCGGCGGGAACGAGACGACCTGCTCGCGCATGTCGATGAGCGGACGAAGACGGTCGATGAAGGGGACCAGGATGTTCAGACCTGGCGTGAGCGTCTTGTGGTAGCGCCCGAGGCGCTCGACGACGCCGGCAGTCGCCTGCGGAATGATGCGGATGGCCCGTGCGACGGTGACCACCACGAAGATGATCACGGCGATGGCGAGGATCCATCCGATCGCTGCGGGGATGAACGATGCGTCGTCCACGGGAACTCCTAGTCGTTGACGGGTCGGACGATGGCGGTGGCGCCGTTGATCACGCTCACGGCGATCGGCGCCCCCGAGGGAATCGGAACGGGGGTCGAAGTCCGCGCGGTCCAGGTGTCGCCGTTCGCGAGCTTCACTTGCCCGGAGATCTGGGTGATCTCACTCAGGGCCACACCGCGCAGGTCGAGAAGGGCGTCGACGTTCGATTTCGTCGGATCCTCCCCGCGGTGCAGACGCTTGAGCAACGGGGGCCGGAGGAAGAGGATGAAGACCGCCGCAGCGGCCGCTGCGATGATCACCTGCACCCACACCGGCACACCCAGCAGATCGGTCACGAGACCGACGACGCTGCCGAAGGCGAGCATGAGGAACGTGAAGTCCAGCGAGAGCATCTCGATGACGAGGAAGACGGCGATCAGGACCAGCCAGCCGATCCAGGCCCATTGGTCGATGAACGTGACGAATGTCGTGAAGTTGTCCATGCGGCCTCCTTTCTGGTCAACGTACCACGCGGAGGCCCGCCCATCGGGGTGCCCCGGCGCGCGCTTGATAGTGTGAGAGGGCCGTGCGATCACGGCTTTTTCACGCATCATGAGGAGTCACCGTGACCGACGTTCTTCCCGCAGGATCCCTCGAAGGCAAGGTCGCGCTTGTCACCGGTTCATCACGCGGGATCGGCGCCGACACCGTGCGCTACCTCGCCGAGGCCGGCGCCGATGTGGTCATCAACTACCGCAACAAGGCGCCGCGTGCGGAGAAGCTCGCCACGCAGCTGCGCGAGCTCGGTCGCCGCGCGCTCGTCGTCGGCGCGGATCTCACCGATCCGGCCTCGGTCGCCGAGATGTTCGAGGCGGTCCGCGCTGAGTACGGACGCCTCGACGTGCTGGTGCTCAACGCGTCCGGTGGCATGGAGTCGGGGATGGCGGAGGACTACGCGCTCACGTTGAACCGTGACGCGCAGCTGAACGTGCTCGAGGCTGCGACGCCGCTGCTCGGAGACGGTGCACGGGTGGTCTTCGTCACCAGCCACCAGGCCCACTTCATCCGCACCACGCCCACGATGCCGGAGTACGAGCCGGTCGCGCTGTCGAAGCGAGCCGGGGAAGACGCGCTTCGTGAGCTCATCCCGAGCCTTGCCGAGAAGGGGATCGGCTTCACGGTCGTCTCCGGAGACATGATCGAGGGAACGATCACTGCGACCCTGTTGGAGCGGGCGAACCCCGGCGCGATCGCCGAGCGGCGGGAGTCGGCAGGCAAGCTCTACAACGTCTCCGAGTTCGCTGCCGAGGTGGCCAAGGCCACGGTCGATCCTGTTCCGGCTGACAACACACGCCTGGTCGGCGATGTGAGCGCGTTCGCCGCGGAGTGACCTCCGACCTACGGAACGGCCCCGTCCTGCTGGATGCAGGACGGGGCCGTTCTGTTCGCGGGGGAGATCAGCTGGCCGTGTCTCCCTGAACGGCGGCCACATACTCCTTCTCGTCCTTGCCGAGCGTGAAAGCGCGCACGATCTGGATGATGCCGAGAACGATCAGCGAGATGCCGAGCAGCAGCCAGAATGCGAAGCCGGCGATCAGCGGCGAGAACAGGACGATGATTCCGGCGACGATGCTCAGGAGCGCGTAGAGAACGGTCCAGACGCGCGAGCCATCGCTGCCCAGAAGCGTCAAGGCCACGACGCCATCGACGATCCAGCTGATGCCGATGAAGATCACGACCACGAACGCGAGCGTGGCCGCGGCTGCATTCAAGTTGAAGAACGCGATGATGCCCGCCGCGACGTAGAGCAGTCCGAGGACGATGTGCCCCACGCGGGCCCATCCGCCCTTGGCGCTCGAGAAGATGCCCAGCCCGATGTAGACGAGTCCGGCGACGACCAGGTAGGAGGCGAAGATCGCCGTCACGATGACCGCGGACTTCACCGGCCAGACGAGGAGGACGATTCCGGCGACGAGCGCGAGAACACCGGCGACGGCGAGCGAGATGCGAATCGATTTGAACAGTGACTTCGCCTCGGTGAGTGGTTCAGACATGGTGGGGGACCCCTTTCTGAGAAGATCCTGTGAGGATGCTTCCTCAGGGTAGCGCCCTCACCGCCCCAGATGGGGAGGAGTCGCCGTTCGCGTTTCATTCCGTCACACCAGGACACCCGGCGTCATGGCACTATCGACTTCGTGACGGGTCCGGATGATGCGCGCTTGCGCGAGCTCACAGTGATGCGAAGAGTGCGGGATCGCATCGATCGCGAGTATGCCCGGCCGCTCGATGTCGAGGCGCTGGCCCGGGGTGTGCACATGTCGGCGGGGCACCTGAGTCGGTGCTTCCGGGACGCATACGGCGAATCGCCGTACTCGTACCTGATGACGAGACGGATCGAGCGGGCCATGGCGCTTCTGCGCCGTGGCGACCTCACGGTCACCGAGGTCTGCTTCGAAGTCGGCTGCTCATCGCTCGGCACGTTCAGCACCCGGTTCACCGAGCTGGTCGGTGTCTCACCCCGCGTGTACCGTGAACGAGCAGCGCACGTCGAAGGGATTCCCTCGTTCCAGGCCAAGCAGGTCACACGACCGATCAGGAATCAAGAAGCACCCCGCATCGATGCCCATCTAACGTGAACACCATGAACATCAGCATTCACTACGCCTTCCTGCCTCACACCGACGCCGAAGCTGCGCTCGGGTTCTACCGCGATGCGCTCGGCTTCGAGGTGCGCAACGACGTCGGGTACGACGGTCTGCGCTGGCTCACGGTCGGACCGGAGGGACAGCCCGAGACATCGATCGTGCTTCACCCACCGGCAACCGACCCCGGCATCACCGACGCCGAGCGGCAGACGATCCTCGAACTGATCGCCAAGGGCAGCTATGCCGCGCTCACCCTCGCGAGCGACGACCTCGACGGGCTCTTCGAACGGCTCGTCGAACGAGGGGCAGACGTCGTGCAGGAACCCATGGACCAGCCTTACGGCGTCCGCGACTGTGCTTTCCGGGATCCGGCAGGCAACCTGCTCCGTATCAACCAGGCCGCCTGAGCCCTCCACCGAATCGACGAAGGACGCTGATGACCACCGAGCACCCCGCCGACACCCACGACCTGATCCGCGTTCAGGGCGCGCGCGAGAACAATCTGAAGGATGTCAGTGTAGAGATCCCGAAGCGACGTCTCACCGTGTTCACCGGAGTCTCGGGGTCAGGCAAGAGCTCGCTCGTCTTCGACACGATCGCCGCGGAATCCCGCCGGATGATCGATGAGACGTACAGCGCTTTCGTGCAGGGGTTCATGCCGTCGGTGCCGCGTCCGGACGTCGACGTCCTGGAGGGACTGACCACGGCGATCATCGTCGATCAGGAACGACTCGGAGCGAATCCGCGCTCGACCGTCGGCACGGTCACCGATGCCAACGCGATGCTGCGCATCCTGTTCAGCAAGCTCGGGCAGCCCTACATCGGCGGACCGACCGCGTTCTCGTTCAACATCCCGACGCAGAAGGCCAGCGGCGTCATGACCGGTCCCGGCGGCGAGAAGAAGATCGTGAAGGATGCGATCTATCTGGGCGGCATGTGTCCGCGTTGCGAGGGGAGGGGAGCGGTGTCGGACCTCGATCTCACGCAGATCGTCGACGAGTCCAAGTCGCTCGATGAGGGCGCCATCATGGTCCCCGGCTACACCGCCGACGGGTGGATGGTGAAGGGCTTCTCCCAGTCGGGGTTCTATCCGTCCGACAAACCGATCGCGGAGTTCACGGACAAGCAGCGGCATCTGTTCCTCTACGGCGAGGTCACGAAGGTGAAGATCTCGGGGATCAACATGACCTACGAAGGTCTGATCCCCAAGATCACGAAGGCGATGCTCTCGAAGGATCTCGACGCACTCCAGCCGCATATCCGAGCCTTCGTCGAACGCGTCGCCACCTTCGCGGTCTGCCCGGAGTGCGACGGCACGCGGCTCACTGAAGGTGCGCGCTCTTCGAAGATCGAGGGCGTCAGCATCGCGGATGCGTGCCGAATGCAGGTGACCGACCTGGCTGAGTGGGTGCGCGGACTCGATCTTCCCGGCGCCGGACCGCTGTTGCAGGCGCTCAGCGCCAACCTGGACGCGTTCGTGACGCTGGGACTGGGATACCTCAGCCTCGAGCGGCCGTCGGGCACGCTGTCCGGGGGAGAGGCGCAACGCATCAAGATGCTGCGGCACCTCGGCTCCTCGCTCACGGACATCACCTACGTGTTCGACGAGCCGACGATCGGCCTGCACCCGCACGACATCCAGCGGATGAACGGCCTGCTGCTGCAACTGCGCGACAAGGGGAACACCGTCCTCGTCGTCGAGCACAAGCCTGAGACCATCGCGATCGGCGATCACGTCGTGGATCTGGGGCCAGGAGCCGGCAGCGCGGGCGGAGAGATCTGCTACGAGGGCTCGGTCGAGGGGCTGAAAGCGAGCGGAACGAAGACCGGAGATCATCTCGAAGACCGCGCGACGTTGAAGGACGAGGTGCGAACGGGGTCGGGAAAGATCGAAGTGCGCGGCGCGTCGGCGAACAATCTGCAGGACGTCGATGTCGATATCCCCACCGGAGTCCTCACCGTCGTGACCGGCGTCGCCGGGTCGGGCAAGAGCTCACTCATCCATGGATCGGTGTCCCATCAGGATGGCGTCGTCGCGATCGACCAGGCCGCGATCAAGGGGTCCCGCCGCAGCAATCCTGCCACCTACACAGGACTCCTCGAACCGATCCGGAAGGCGTTCGCGAAGGCGAACGGCGTGAAGCCGGCGCTGTTCAGCGCGAACTCGGAAGGCGCGTGTCCGTCATGCAAGGGGGCGGGCGTCATCATCACCGAACTCGGTTTCATGGACACGATCGAGACGCCGTGCGAGGACTGCGGAGGTAAGCGCTTCCAGGCAGGCGTGCTGGAGTACAAGCTCGCGGGCAAGGACATCACCGAGGTCCTCGATCTGCCGGTCGCCGAGGCCCGGCTCTTCTTCGGCGACGGCGAGGCGAAGCTGCCCGCCGCGGCGGCGATCCTCGGTCGCATGGAAGACGTGGGACTCGGATATCTGTCGCTCGGGCAACCGCTGTCGACGCTGTCGGGCGGCGAACGCCAGCGTCTCAAGCTCGCGATCCAGATGGGGGAGAAGGGCGACGTCTACGTGCTCGATGAGCCCACGACAGGTTTGCACCTCGCGGATGTCGACAAGATCCTGGGCCTGCTGGATCGACTCGTCGACGCGGGGAAGACCGTGATCGTCATCGAACACCATCAAGCAGTCATGGCGCACGCGGACTGGATCATCGACATCGGCCCCGGCGCCGGTCACGACGGCGGGAAGATCGTCTTCGAGGGAACCCCGAGAGATTTGGTATCCCAAAAGGCGACGCTCACGGGGGAGCACCTCGCGGAGTACGTCGGAGCGTGAGTCGGGCAGGGGGATAGTCCGCCCGGCGTTGCGCCCCGCTTCGTCGCGGTCTCAGTCCCGGCGGGCGATGATCGTGTACGTGCACGGCAGCTTGTCGCGCTCTGCATCGGGCCAGGCATAGCCGCCGGGAACCTCCACCATGCGGTCGCTGAAGCGCCACGGCAGGGTTCGGCCTTCGTCGAAGTGGATGAGCCGGAGACCGGCGCGCAACAGAGCGCCGAGGATCTCGGACAGGGGGTGCGGCCACTCGTACGTGCGCGTGTGAGCGAGGCGTCCGTCACCGACGTAGGTGCTGTCGTCATCCCACTGCTGCGCATGCCCGGTCGCGAAGTAGGAATAGCGTGTGGTGAGCTCAGCAGCGTTCTCATCGAGTGCGTAGAGCGCGGGATGGCCGTCACGGATGAAGAACATGCCGCCCGGCCGCAGCAGTGCCACGATCTGGGCGGCCCAGCGGTCCAGATCGCTGAGCCAGGTGATCGTGCCGATGCTCGTGTAGACGACATCGAAGTCGCCGTCGACTGCGGCACGCGCATCGAGAACGTCGGTTTCCACCCAGGTGGCGTCGATACCCAGGCGCCCAGCAAGCTGGGCGGCAGCACGGAGCGCGGACGGCGAGAAGTCGACGCCGGTGACTGTGGCGCCCACGCGAGCCAGCGAGACCGTGTCGGTGCCGATGTGGCACTGCAGGTGGCACAGGTCGAGCCCGGAGAGCGAACCGGACGGAAGGAACGACTTCATCGCGTCCAGATCGTCGCGCACGACGTCGCTGAGATGATCCGGGTCGTCGAACGCGTCGAGACCGTACGCTTCTTCGTGCACAGGCACACGATCTTCCCAATTCTCCTGGTTCGCCAGCCGCGCAGATTCCCAGTCGATGTCGACGTTGTTCCCGTTCACGCAGTGAGCCTATCGAGGACCCCGCTCCAGTCCGAGTTATATCCGATAATGCACATTATGTCAGCTTGTGTCGATCAGGTCGCTCCTCCTCTCCCTGCGGCAGGAACTGCGAGGATAGGTTCGATGACTCCCACCGGCCATGACTCCACGTGTCTCGTCATCCTGCGCGGCGACGCCATTGAACACGACAGCCAGCGGAAGCCGCTCGGCGTGAACCGCCTCTAAGTCTCGTAGGGGCTGGCCTTCACCCTGCCTCGTAGCCATTGGACCGGCCACACGAAATGCGCAACGGAGAGGGCAAACACGCCCCAAGCAATGGCCAAGAGTCCCCAAAGTACCGTGGCTGCAGACGCGCCGCCCTCCCCCGGGCTCACGGCCAGCGCCGCGGTGATTCCGATTAGAGCGATGAATCCAACGACCGCACCGGCCACCGTGATCGCGCCGTTCGCGAGCCACCGAGACCGAAGCGCCGGAACGAGTCGAATCGGCAGTCCGATGACCATTGCGAGGACCATCGATGGTGCGGCGACCAATACGCCACTGAAGACGATTCCGATGAGCGACATGGCTCCGTCATACTCGTTGCCGCCAGCCCCTGAGGCGATCATGCCGGTCCCCACGATCACCGCCGCGACGAACAAGACGAACCCACCCACAAAGAACTGAGCGATCGTCAATGTCCGAAGGTCGATCTCTGGCCGCGAAGTGCCCTCATCGCCAGCGGTTGACACGTTCGCGGCCCCGTTTGTGCTCACGTCTCGATCCTACGAGTTCGCCCCGCGGAGGCGGAGAAGCCGCCCATCACCTTCGCGCTCCCCATTGCACCGCGTTGCTGCTGGGGGCTGCGGACGCTCCCGATCCTCCCGAACCGGGGCGCCCACCGAGCCGCCTCCGCGTTGCACGACGTCATCGAAACGCCACCAAGTGACTACGAGCTGTGGGAAAGCGGCGACACAGGATCGCCAGCAGTCTCGATCAGGTCTCTCCGCCTCTCGCTGCGGCAGAATCTCCTCGGGCGGCGGGTGGCTCTCATCTCTCAGGATCACTTTCGCCGCGAGGTGCTGCACGACCCCGATCGGCGTCATGCGGGAAGACCGCTCGCGATCGCCTTCGGACAGGACGAGCTCCGCGAATGGTACGACGGATGGCAGCCCCTCCCCTGGTTCGAAGAGACGCGAGTGGGCCGCGAGGTGTCGACCGACGAACTGGTGTCATCGATCCTGCAGAACCTCGGGCGTCCGGGGCTACACAACCCGACGAGCGAAAGCGCGTAGTCCGAAGTCGGCATCGACGAATGAACCTCGGCGATAGGCTCCGATCGTGGACAGAGTGAAAGATGACGTGTATGGGTTCCTGGTGGCGGCGTCACGCGCCGATGAACTCGTGCGCTTGGACGAGATCATCCGTGAAGCGCTGCCTGGGGTGGACCGTGTGCTGTGGCGAGGCAAGATGTGGGGCGGCACGGAACAGGCGATCGTGGGCTACGGCACGATCGCTCAGCCCCGCCCTCGGGGCGGAAGCGTCGACTGGTTCCTCGTGGGGCTCGCGGAGCAGAAGAGCCACTTGTCGGTCTACGTGAACGCGGCCGAGAACGGCGAGTACCTCGTGCGTGCGCGCGCTCATCAGCTCGGGAAGGTCAAGGTCGGCGCTGCGGCGATCACCTTCCGGTCCGTCGACGACCTTGACCTCGCGGAGTTCCGCTTGTTGCTCCAAAAGGCGCGGGAGATCGAACTCCCCGGATAGCACGTCCCCGTCACGCTTCGTAGCGCCTGGGCCGCGGTGAGATGAGAGCCCCGGCGGGACTCCTACTGTGTGGACCAGACGCCGAGCTCGTTGCCCGTCGGGTCTGCAAAGTGGAGGCGTCGTCCACCGGGGAACTCGTACGGCGCCTGGAGGATCGTGCCGCCGGCCTTCTCGATCGCAGCCTGCGTGGCGTCGAGGTCTTCGGAGTAGAGGAGCACGAGAGGACCGCCGACCGGCCGCGGCTCATCCGCGAGCATCAGCCCACCGGATTCATTGCCGTCGTCGCGCGGTGAAACGATCCCTGCGTATCCGGGGCCGTAGTCGTGGAAGCCCCAACCGAAGGCCTCACGGAAGAAATCCTTCGACTTCTCCAGATCGGTGACGACGAGCTCGATGTAGTCCAGTGAGTGGTGCAGAGGTGAACCTGTCATGACGCCACCGTAGCCACCGTCACCGACAACGCTCCGAGGGCACTGAAGCCCGGTGGCAGAGGAGTAGCGTTGAGGCGTGCCGCCGGTCTCCCCCTCCCCCGTGTCGACCCCGGGGTTGCGCGCATGGATCATCTGGTCGGTCGGTGTCGCGGCCTACGTCCTCGCCATCACGAATCGCACGTCCCTCGGCGCGGTCGGCGTCGAAGCGGCGGACCGGTTCCAGGCGGATGCGTCGACGCTCGCCCTGTTCGCCGTGGTGCAGCTCGCCGTCTACGGCGGAATGCAGATTCCTGTCGGGGTGCTCCTCGATCGCTTCGGATCACGACCGATCATGACGGTCGGCATGCTGCTCATGGCGGCTGGTCAGCTGACGATGGCGCTGTCTCCGAACATCGGGATCGCGATCTTCGCGCGTGTGCTGCTCGGCGCCGGCGACGCCGCGATCTTCCCCGCCGTGCTTCGACTCGTCGCGACCTGGTTCCCCGCGCAGCGCGGACCGCTGATGGTGCAGTTCACCGGAATCATCGGCCAGGCCGGCCAGCTGATCGCGCTGGTCCCGCTCGCGGCGCTGCTCCACGCGACGACCTGGAGCATCACGTTCGGAAGCATCGCGGGACTCGGTCTGCTGTTCGCGATCCTCGTGGCGCTGGTCATCCGCAACCATCCCCCGGAGCAGGGCGCGGACGTCACCGTCAACACGGATACGGGTGTGGTCCGCGTCGTCACGTCTGCGATAGACACCGGTGTCGGCATACGCGCGGCGTGGGCTCACCCCGGCACCAGGCTCGCCTTCTGGTCGCACTTCACCACTCCCTTTGCGGGTACTGCTTTCGTGCTGCTGTGGGGAATGCCGTTCCTCACCGCCGGCGAGGGTCTCGACACCGCGCACGCCGCCGGCATCATCTCTGTATATGTCGTTGCGGGAATGTTTCTCGGGCCGATCATCGGCGACCTCTCCCGCCGACACCCGAATCACCGCTCACTCGCGCTCGTGCTCCCCGCCGTCGGCGTGCAGATGGCAGCGTGGATCGCTGTCATCGCTCTCCCCGGAGCGGCGCCGATCTGGCTCCTCTACGTGCTGGCGATCGCTCTCGCCACCGGTGGCCCCGCTTCGATGATCGCCTTCGACCACGCTCGGACGCACAACCCGAGTCATCGTCTGAGCACCGCGACCGGTGTCACGAACGCGGGTGGCTTCATCGCCGCATTGATCGCGATCTTCCTGATCGGACTCGCGCTCGACCTGCAGGGCGCGGGGACCCCCGAGACCTATTCGCTGGAGGCCTTCAGGATCGCCTTCCTCATGCCCATCCCGCTGTGGATCCTCGGGGTGACCTTTATCCTGATCGAACGCAAACGCACTCGGATCCGCATCGGCCTCGATCCGGAACGTCGGCGCTGAGGGACGCTCAGCGGAGCAGGTGCTGGAGTGTCTCCACGATCAACTCGACGCTGACGCGCTCCGGCACCTCCGCATCGCCTGCTTCGAACTCCGCGAGTTCGATCCCCCGCACGGAGTCCGGCGGTAGCGCAGCGAAGATCGCGGCGATCTGGTGAGGCAGCAGTCCTCCCCCGACGCGGTACGCGGCAGGGATGTAGCCAGGCTCGAGGACGTCCCAATCGACGTGGATCCACACCGGGCGACCCGCGACCGACTCGAGGACGCGCTCGGGCGTGCTCTCCGACGGGGGGATGACGGTGACGCCGGCATCGGCGAGCAGCTGCTCCTCAGCGGTGTCGATGTCCCGGCCACCGACCACCACCACCTTTCTCGGATCGAGGCCCGCCCCGTGCCCGCTGTTCCAGAGCCCACACGCAGCGGCCAGGACCATACCTCCCAGATACCCGGAATCGGTCGTATCGGGTGTGTTGAAGTCGCCATGCGCGTCGATCCAGAGCACGACGGCCTCGGGATGATGCGCGGCCGCCGTCGGCAACGTGCCGAGGCTCGCCGCGCAGGTGTTGGTGATCAGAAGAGGCGTCGTGCCATCCGCGATGGCTTCGCTCACCGCGGTGCGCAGCCCTCTCAACGTCGTCTCCGCTTCGGGAAGTGCGACGGACCAATCATCGATCTCGCTCGGTGTCGGCGTGCCGATGATCAGCGGGTCGACAGCGAGAAGTGACGAGACCGCCTCGCCGACGCGTCGTGCACCCGCGAGCGCCCCATCGGTGCGGTCGGCGACGCGGCCCTGGGAGACGATGAGCGAATATTCCGATGCCATGGAACCAGCTTTCCACCCGTGCTGCTCCCCGCCAAAACCGTCGGACAGCGAGCCTTCCCTCTGCGGACTTCGGAGACTGCGAGAGAGACGTCACCGTCGACGCGGCGTCCAACCCGACGGAAGCGGCCCGTCCTGCACAGCACGCTCGCGGTCGGCTCGAGCCGACCACCCCTGCGCCTGTTCGAGCGTGTCGAACGCCCCTCGAGCAAGCCGGAGGCCGACGTCTTCGTGATGCATCCGCGGCGCTCCCCCTCGGCGGACCGAGGCGCGGACACTCCACGCATCGTCAGCGAATCCGCCCCCGCGGAACACCCGGTAGTCGTCGTAGCGGGCAGGATCCAGGAGGTCCCAGCACCACTCCCATACGTTGCCGAGGGTGTCGAAGAGACCGTGGAGGTTCGGGAGCTTCCCCCCGACATCTTGCGGAGACGAGACGCCGTCCGCGCTCGTCCACGCCGCATCGGCCAGAGGCGCATAGTGCGGCCCGGTCGACCCCGCCCGACACGCGAACTCCCATTCCGCCTCGGTGGGCAGTCGGTAGCCGTCGGCCGTCGTGTCCCAGGCGACCTCCTCGCCGTCGAACAGATAGACCTGGTCCAACCCTTCCCACTCGGAGGCGGCGTTGCAGAAGTGGACGGCGCGCAACCAGCTCAGGTCGGCTGCGGGGCGACGCGGGTGGCGCATCGGAATGCCCAGTACCTCGGTGAGCTGCGCCTCGGTCACGGGGTACACGCCGATCTCGTACGGCTCGAGCGTCACCTCACGCTGCTCGCCCCGTCGCGCATCGCGGAGGGTCACGACCCCGGCGGGGATTCGCGCGAGCTCGATGTCGGTCACTTCGCGTCACTCCGCGGCATCACGACGGGACCCGTTCGACCCAGGCCGGGTATTTCGCCGCACGGCCGTCGCCCGACGAGGTACGCGTCACTCGTCGGCGCACCCAGGGCCCGACGAACTCGCGGTAGTAGGCGAGGCCCGATGGTCCTGCACCCATGCGATCGCTCGGCGCCCACCAGGTCTCCGGAGGCTCGAACCCGAGCGCGTGGAGCACCCTGGCAGCGACACGGTGATGACCGGCCGCGTTCATGTGCAGACGATCGTCGGCCCAGTACGCGCCGCGAGAGAGTTCGCGATCGGGCCAGTTGAGCGCCCGGATGACGTCGGGGCGTCCTTCGATGCGTCGGAGCACCGCCTCGGAGAGCAGGTCTCCCCTGCGCTGGACGAGGGAACCCATCGGCAGCTGCCCGCTCGGGTTCGCACCGGAAAGCAGGATCATGGTCACGCCCTCCTCGTCGCAGCGACGCAGCACCCGGCTGAAGGCGTCGGCGATGTGCTCGACGTCGGTACGCGGTCGCAGCATGTCGTTGCCACCGCCGTTGAAGGAGAGGTGGGTCGGGCGCAGCGCGAGCGCCGGTTCCAACTGCTGCTCGACGATCGGCCAGGCCAGCTTGCCCCGGATCGCGAGGTTCGCATACTGGATCGGGTATCCGGCTGCATCGGCCCATCCTTGAGCTGCGAGGTCCGCCCAACCGCGTTCCCGCCCATCCGGAAGGACGTCACCGACCCCCTCCGTGAAGGAGTCGCCGATCGCCACGAACCGCACATCTGCCATCGCCCCAGCCTATTGCGGGTCGGCGACAACGGGGATCAGCGATCGTCGAGCGCTCGCCCGCGCCGATCGACGAGCCCCCAGGCGGCGGCGGCAGCTCCGAGGAAGCATGCCCCGAAGACCGCGAACAGCAGCGGCGCTCCCCCGGCGACCAGCAGCACGGGAACGGACAGAGGAGCCACGATCGACGCGATACGGCCCACTCCGGCAGCCCAGCCCGCTCCTGTCCCCCGCAGCGACGTCGGATAGATCTCCGGCGTCACGGCGTAGAGCGCACCCCACGCACCGAGGTTGAAGAACGACAGCGCCATGCCCGCCGCGATGATCGCACCCTCTGTCGTCGCGGTGCCGAAGATCACGGCGGAGACCGCCGAGCCGAGAAGGAACACCGACAGCGTCACACGGCGCCCCCACACCTCGATCAACCACGCGGCGACCGCATAGCCCGGAAGCTGCGCCAACGTGATGATCAACGTGAAACCGAATGAGCGCACCAGATCGAACCCGGCGTCGACGAGGATGCTCGGGATCCAGATGAACGCTCCGTAGTAGGCGAAGTTCACCCCCAGCCACACCACCCACAGGCAAAGAGTGCGCAGCCGGAACTCCGGGTTCCAGAGTGTCGCCAGCCGCGCCCTCGCCGTGACGGCGATCGCACGGGAGGCGGGTTCCTTCCGGATCGCGGGTGCGACTTCCACACCGGCATCGGTCTCGAACGCCGAGACGATGCGGTCTGCCTCCGCGATGCGTCCTCGTGAGGCGAGCCAGCGAGGTGACTCCGGCATGCGCCAACGTACGAAGAGTGCGTACGCCGCGGGGATCGCGCCCAGCGCGAACGCCCAGCGCCAGCCGTCGTCCGAAGCCGGGATGACCAGGAAGCCGATCACCGCGGCGGCGGTCCATCCGAGCGCCCAGAAAGCCTCCAGCACCACGATCAGGCGGCCGCGGATCCGCGCGGGTGCGAACTCGCTCACATAGGTCGACGCCACCGGGAGCTCTGCGCCGAGGCCGAGTCCCACCAGGAACCGCAGGACCAGGAGCGCCACCAGTCCTCCGACCAGGGCGCTGGCACCGGTCGCGATGCCGTACACGAGCAGCGTGAGGGCGAAGACCTGCCGCCGGCCGAAACGATCGGCGAGGAGCCCACCGAGTGTGGCCCCGACGGCCATGCCGATGAATCCGACCGAGGCGATCCAGCCGGCCTCGCCTTTCGTCAGCCCCCACTGCTGCGTGAGCGCCGCGAGGATGAACGAGATCAGGCCGACATCCATCGCGTCCAGCGCCCAACCGACCCCGGACCCTGTCAGCAGGCGGAGGTGTCGACGTGTGAACGGCAGGACGTCCAGGCGCTCAGCCAGCGATGAGCGGCCCGGCAGGGCAGAGTTGGCCATATTCTTCATCGTAGAGCCGAGCGCCCGACGTCCTGCGCGGGATGTCGTCAGTCCTGCGCGTCGAGGATCCGCTTCACGCGCGGGATCACTTCGGTCCCGTACAGCTCGATGCTGCGCATCATCGACTCGTGCGACAGGGTGCCGGTGGCGTACTTCAGGTCGAACCGCCCGAGCCCGAGGGTCGTGATCGTGTCTGCGATCTTCGCGGCGACGCGGTCCGGTGAACCCGCGTAGATCGCGCCTTCCGGCCCGACGTCGTTCTGGAAGCGCGCGCGACTGTACGCCGGCCATCCGCGCTCCCGGCCGATGGTGTTGTTCATCGCTTCGAACCCGGAGTAGGCGGCGTCCCAGGCTTCCGCATCCGTCTCGGCGATGTGGCCGGGCGAATGCACCGAGACAGGATGCGAGGTGGTTCCGAAAGACGCGACAGAGCGGTGGTACAGATCGACGAAGGGCTTGAACCGCGCCGCCGGCCCGCCGATGATCGCGAGCATCAGCCCCAGGCCATTGCGCGCGACCCGTACGACGGACTCCGGGCTGCCACCCACCCCCACCCAGGTACGAAGACCCTTCTCGGTCTTGGGGAACACGTTCGCATTCTCCAGCGAGGCGCGCATGGTGCCCGACCATGTCACGGGCTCCTCCTTGAGGAGTTCGACGAACAGCTCGAGCTTCTGCTCGAACAGCGCGTCGTAGTCCCGCAGGTCGTAGCCGAAGAGTGGAAAGGACTCGATGAAGGAGCCGCGGCCGAGGACGACCTCGGCTCGGCCGTTCGAGAGGGCGTCCAAGGTCGAGAAGCGCTCGAACACGCGGACCGGATCATCCGAAGACAGCACCGTCACCGCCGTGCCGAGGCGGATGTGTTCGGTGCGGGCAGCGATCGCGGCGAGCACCATCTCCGGCGCGGACACCGCGAACTCTTC
Organism: Microbacterium sp. PI-1; assembly: GCF_004337555.1. Lineage (NCBI taxonomy): Bacteria > Bacillati > Actinomycetota > Actinomycetes > Micrococcales > Microbacteriaceae > Microbacterium > Microbacterium sp. PI-1. The sequence goes on from NZ_SJYZ01000001.1 coordinate 304,686, forward strand.
GCGGTGGTGCTCCCCCACCCCGAAGAAGTCCACCCCGACCGTGTCTGCGAGCTCAGCCTGCTCCACGACGTTGCGGATCGTCTGCGCCCCGGTCAGGAGCTTCCCGCCCGCGTCCCTCGTGATGTCGCCGAAGGTGTCCAGTCCGAATTCGATGCCCATGTCATCCCTCTCTATTCAGGTGAATGAACACTCGTGGGCCGGATCCCATTCCCGTCAGCGTGGGAGCAGAGCGCTGCGCAGCGTGTCGAGGCCGACGCCGCCCAGGTCGAGCGCCTTCTTGTGGAAGTCTTTGAACGAGAAGGCATCTCCCTCGGCGGCACGGACTCCGTCGCGCACCTGCTCCCAGATGCGCTGACCGACCTTGTACGACGGCGCCTGGCCCGGCCAGCCGAGGTAGCGGTTCACCTCGAACTGCACGAACTGATCCGACATGTTCACGTTCTGGCGCATGAAGTCGAGTGCGTACTCCGCGTCCCACACTCCGGTGCCGTCGAGACGCGGCTTGCCCAGGTGCACACCGATGTCGAGGACGACGCGGGCGGCCCGCATCCGCTGTCCGTCGAGCATGCCGAGCCGGTCGGCGGGGTCGTCCAGGTACCCGAGCTGCTCCATCAGACGCTCCGCGTACAGAGCCCAGCCCTCGGCATGACCCGAGGTTCCCGCGAGCAGCCGACGCCAGGAATTGAGCTCGGCCCGGTTGTACACCGCCTGAGCGATCTGCAGATGGTGACCCGGGACGCCCTCATGGAAGACCGTGGTGAGCTCCCGCCACGTGTCGAACTCCGTGACGCCCTCGGGGACGGACCACCACATGCGACCGGGGCGAGAGAAGTCGTCGGTCGGGCCGGTGTAGTAGATGCCGCCCTCCTGCGTGGGGGCGATCATGCACTCGAGCGTGCGAATGGCTTCGGGGATGTCGAAATGCGAGACGCCGAGTTCAGCGACCGCGCGGTCGCTCGTCTCCTGCATCCACTTCTGGAGAGCGTCGGTGCCGACGAGCTTGCGCGCGGGGTCGGCTTCCAGGTGGGCGACCGCTTCCTCGACGGACGCACCGGGGAGGATCTCGTTCGCGATCGCGGTCTGCTCCTCGACCATGCGCGCGAGCTCCTCGCGCCCCCACTCGTAGGTCTCGTCGAGATCGATGGTCGCCCCGAGGAAGCGACGCGAGTTGAGCGCATAGAGGTCACGCCCCACTGCGTCGTCGTCGCCTGCGGCAGGAGCGAGCTCCTCCGCGAGGAAACGGCGCAGTTCGTCGTAGGCGACACGGGCCGAGGCCGAGTTGTCGGCGAGAGTGCGGGCGAGAGACGCGGGCAGCTGCCCCTCCTCGGGGTCCGCGTTCGCGACGAACGCAGCGAAGAAGCCGTCATCGGCGGTGTAGCGATCGATCTGCGTCGCCACCTCGGTCACCTGCCTGCGCGCCGGCACGATGCCCTCCGCGATACCCGTCCTGAGGGTCTCGACGTAGCCGCGAAGGGCATCGGGCACCGCGGCGAGGCGGGTCGCGATCACGTCCCAGTCCTGCACCGTCGCCGTGGGCATCAGGTCGAACGCCGCGCGCACATCCTGTGCGGCAGAAGCGATCACGTTGAGATCGCGCAGGTGCCACTTCGCGTCGTGCAGCTCGAGGTCGAGCCGGAGCTCGGCACCGAGGTCGGTCTTCGTCACCTCGTCGATCGCGTCCACGGGCTCGAGCGCGGAGAGCTTGTCCAACGTCGCACGCGTCGCCGCAGCGATCTCCTCATGCCCGGCGGGGCTCAGGTCGCCGAAGCGGTCGTTCACCTCGTCGCGCCCGATGTAGGTGCCGAGAGTGGGTGCCAGAACCGCGATCGTGTCGACCCATTCATCGGCGACGGCGTCGATGGCGGAAGGGGTGCGGGGAGCTGAAGTCATAACTGCCAGCCTAGCCCCGGCCCCTCCCGCGGCGGAGGTCAGTGCGCGGCTTCGTTCCAGTCACGGCCGCGGCCGACCTGAACATCGAGCGGCACCGACAACTGTGCGGCATCACCCATTCGAGCGCGAACGATCTGCTCCGTGGCGTCCCACTCCCCCGGGGCGACCTCGACGACGAGTTCATCATGGATCTGGAGCAGCACGCGCGAGGACAGCTGCTGGGATCGGAGATCGTCGTGGATGTGAAGCAGCGCGATCTTCATGATGTCGGCGGCGCTCCCCTGGATCGGCGCGTTGAGGGCAGCGCGCTCGGCGTTCTCGCGCAACACCCGGTTCGGGCTCGCGAGGTCGGGGAACGGCCGACGGCGCCCGAAGATCGTCTCGGTGTAGCCGACCTCTTTCGCCTTCATGACCGAGGCGCGCAGATAGTCGCGCACCGCGCCGAATCGTGCGAAGTACTCCACCATCAGCTGCTTGGCCTCGGACTGCTCGATGCGCAGCTGCTTCGAGAGCCCGAACGCCGAGAGTCCGTAGACGAGGCCGTAGGACATCGCCTTCACCTTCGTGCGCATCGCCGGAGACACCTCGCTGGGCTCGACCCCGAACACGCGGGCGCCGACGAACCGGTGCAGGTCCTCGCCACTGTTGAAGGCCTCGATCAGCCCCTCGTCGCCGGACAGATGGGCCATGATGCGCATCTCGATCTGCGAATAGTCGGCCGTCAAGAGAGCGTCGTACCCCTCGCCGACTTCGAACGCGCTCCGGATGCGGCGCGATTCCTCCGTACGCACCGGGATGTTCTGCAGATTGGGATCGGTACTGGACAGTCGCCCGGTCTGGCTCCCCGTCTGCACATACGTCGTGTGCACGCGGTGGTCGTCGCCGATCGCCGTGTCGAGGGACTCGATGATCTGCCGGAGCTTGGTGGCCTCACGGTGCTGCAGCAACAGGCTGAGGAACGGGTGCGGGTTGCTCTCCTGCAGGTCGGCGAGTACCGCGGCGTCGGTGGAGTAGCCGGTCTTGGTCTTGCGGGTCTTCGGCAACTGCAGGTCTTCGAACAAGACCTCCTGCAGCTGCTTGGGCGAACCGAGATTGAATTCACGACCGACGACCGAGAACGCCTCCTGCGCGAGTCCCTCGGCGCGAGCGGCGAGCTCGCCGGAGAACGTGGAGAGCACCTCGTGCGAGACCGCGACGCCCGCGACCTCCATGTCGGCGAGTGTGAGCAGGGTCGGCAGTTCGATGTCGACCAGGACAGCGGCGACCGACTCGGGGATGTCTTCACGCAGCGCATCGGCGACGCGCAACGCGAACCATGCCTCCTGCGACGGTGTGGCTCCCTCGGTCTCGGGCACCAGCTGGGACGGGTCGGCCTCGGGCAGCTTCTCGCCGAGATAGCGCTCGACCAGGTCGGACAGGGTCTTGTCCGGGAAGCTCGGCCGCAGGAGCCAGCCGGCCAGGCTCGTGTCATAGGCGAGACCGCGGAGGCGGATTCCCTGACGGATCAGGGCCTTCACCTGCGGCTTCGCATCGTGCAGCACCTTCGGCGCGTCGGACTCGATCCATTCGCGCAGAGCCTCTGCGGCGCTCTCCGTCCAATCCGACTCGCGGAGGTCGGTGAGAGTCGCGGCGCCGATCCGTGTGGGGGAACCTCCCTGCGTCATGATCCGCAGGGAGACATCGCCGTCCTGCGCGGCAGCCCAGGCCGCCAGCTCCGCCGGTGACGTCTCGACCGGTGCGGGCACCACGACGACCGACGCCGGGTCATCGGCGACCTCCCCGGCTCCGACGGCCTCGAACACCCGCGGCAGCAGGGTGCGGAACTCGAGCCGGGCGAAGATGTCACGCACGGCCTGCGCATCGATCGGTGCCACGGCCAGGTCGGAGGGCCCGACCGGGAGCTCGACATCGGTGAGGAGACGGTTGAGCTTGCGGTTGCGTCGGACATCGTCGATGTGGTCGCGGAGGTTGCCGCCGACCACTCCCTTGATCTCGTCGGCACGGGCGATCAGCTCATCGAGCGATCCGAACTGCGTGAGCCACTTGACCGCCGTCTTCTCCCCGACCTTCGGAACACCGGGCAGGTTGTCGCTGGTCTCGCCGACCAGGGCCGCGATGTCGGGGTACTGCTCGGGACGCACACCGTAGCGCTCCTGCACCGTCGTCGGGTCATAGCGCTTCAGCTGCGAGACGCCCTGCACCGACGGGTAGAGCAGGGTGACGTCGTCGTTCACGAGCTGGATGGTGTCACGGTCTCCGGAGACGACGAGCACGTCGAAGCCCTGCTCGGCGCCCTGTGAAGCGAGCGTCGCGAGGATGTCGTCGGCCTCGATCCCCTCCTTCGTCAGGACAGGGATCGACATGGCGGCGAGGCAGTCCTGCAGAAGCGGGATCTGACCCTTGAACTCCTGCGGCGACTCGGAACGCGTGGCCTTGTACTCGGAGTACTCCTCCGTGCGGAACGAGTGACGCGAGGTGTCGAAGGCGATCGCCAAGTGCGTCGGCTGCTCGGCTTTGATGAGGTTCACCAGCATCGAGAGGAAGCCGTAGATGCCGTTGGTGTGCTGATTGTCCTTGGTCGTGAAATTGTCGACCGGGAGCGCGAAGAAAGCGCGGTAGGCGAGCGAGTGGCCGTCGACGACCATGAGGGTAGGCTTTGCGGAGTCCGTCACCCTGTCAGCCTAACGAGGACGACAGACACCCGCTGAGGAGGATGCATGAGCGACGTCGCGACGAGCGAGGGACTCGACTGGGCCACGGCCCGCGGAATGGGCGCCCTGGCCGAGAAGATGGGCATGGAGTTCGTCGAGTTCGGCATCGACCGTTGTGTCGCGACGATGCCTGTCGAAGGCAACACCCAGCCGGTCGGCCTCATGCACGGTGGCGCGTACGTGGTGCTCGGCGAATCGCTCGGTTCGATGGCGGCGAACCTGCATGCCGGTGCCGGCCGACTCGCCGTCGGCGTCGACATCAACGCGACGCACACCCGATCGGCCACGTCGGGCGTCGTCACCGGCGTGTGCACACCGGTGCACCTGGGACGGAGCATCACCGTGCACGAGATCGTGGTGACCGACGATCAGGGACGCCGCTGCTCCACGATCCGCATCACCAACATGATCAAGGACCTTCCCGCCGCGAACTGAGCGGTTCCTCGAGCAGTCGCTGGAACAGCAGGTGGTCCTGCCACTCCCCCGCGATGCGGAGGTACTTCGGCGCCATGCCGATGCGCTCGAAGCCGTTGCCGATCAGCACGCGTTGGGAACCGAGGTTGTGCAGCAGGGTGGCGGCCTGGAGCCGGTGAAGGCGGAGCTGCGTTCGTGAATACTCGATGAGCTGAGCGACCGCGCGGCTCGCGAGGCCGCGACGCAGCCGCGTGGCATCGACCCAGTAGCCGAGGTCAGCGCTCCAGAACGCCCCCCGGACGATGTTGTTGATGTTCATCCGACCGCGGATCTCCCCGTCATCGGATTCGATGACGAAGCGGAGACTCCGCCCGGCGTCCGCGTCTTCCACGCAGAGCTGTGCGTGCTGCTCCTGCGCGGCGACGGTGAAGAACGCCTCCGAGCGCGTCGGCTCCCACGGCGCGAGATGTTCGCGATTCGCGACATACGCACGGGCGAGCGCAACCCCATCCCCCCGCCTCACCGGCCGCAGGATGTGCTCGGTATCGAGCCGGATCGCGCCGGCGCTCACCGCTACTTCTTGGGGGCGAGCTGCTCGATGATCGCCTTGGCGACGTCCTGCATCGTCAGACGGCGGTCCATCGACGCCTTCTGGATCCAGCGGAACGCCTCAGGTTCGCTCAGGCCCATCTTCTCGTTGAGCAGACCCTTGGCCCGGTCGACGAGCTTGCGGGTCTCGAAGCGCTCGACCATGTCGGCGACCTCGGCCTCGAGCGTGATGATCTGCTCGTGGCGAGCCAGCGCGATCTCGATCGCGGGCAGAAGGTCGTTCGGAGTGAACGGCTTCACGACGTACGCGAGCGCACCGGCCTCGCTCGCGCGCTCGACGAGCTCCTTCTGGCTGAACGCTGTGAGCAGGACGACCGGCGCGATGTTGCCCTTGTGCAGCTTCTCCGCGGCGCTGATGCCGTCGAGCTGCGGCATCTTGACGTCCATGATGACGAGGTCCGGTCGGAGCTCGGTCGCCAGAGCGACCGCGGTCTCTCCATCCCCCGCCTCGCCCACGACATCGAAGCCGTTGTCGCGAAGGATCTCGACGATGTCGAGACGGATCAGCGACTCGTCTTCAGCGACGACGACGCGTCGGGGTGCGGATGACGTGGGCTGCTCAGCCTGCTCTTCTTGCTCTGTCACACAACCATCCTAGTGGAGAGCCCCTGTTCGCAGGCCCCAGGCGGTCGGCGCGGAGAATCCGGCTCTCATGCTGCGCTAAAGTCGTAGACGCGACACACGAGCCGGCGTGGCGGAATGGCAGACGCGGAGCACTCAAAATGCTTTGTCCGAAAGGGCGTGTGGGTTCGAGTCCCACCGCCGGCACCGTTTGATGAAGAGAGCCCTCAGTGCTCCTCGGCGAGGACAGCCAGCTCGGCGAGTACCCGGGGATGCGCGAGGATCCGGAAATGGCCTCCGGTGTCGAGGCGGACGTTCTTGGCACCGACGAGTTCGCTGCCCTCCGGGATGTGCGGGTCGAATTCCGCGTAGATCGAGACGATCCGATCGTTCACCGACCGCCTCTGGGTGAGGCTGACGATTCCCGGGTCGTCGGGGGCGAACTCCCGCAGCGTCCGCGAGAGCATCAAACGGGCATAGCTCGAACCGCCGAACGGTGTCGCGATCGCCAGCATCGAGCGCACACGGCCGGCCGCCGGTCCCGTCATGACCAGCTTGCCCGCGAGCCCGCCCTTGCTGTGGGCGACCAGGATCACATCCGTGAGGTCATGGCGCTCCAGGAAGTCCCCGACGCTCTGCGCCATCTCCACCACCGGACGTCGATTGCGATGGAGGGTGTCGACGACCTGGACCGGATGGCCTCGCTCATGCATCGCCGCGACGAGCGGCTGCATGAACTTCCACGTCTCGTAGACGCCGGGAAGGACGACGATCCGTGCACCGCTCCCGGAGGTGAACGACGCAGGATCCGTGCGGTCGAACATCGCGCGCAGCTGCCAGAACCCCGCGTACGCGTAGTCCGCGCACCACCACCCCGCCTTCCTCAGCGCGCCGATGACGTGCTCCTCGGAAGACGATGCGGACCCATGAGGGAAAACTACCGGATCGCACGGCAGAGGGGGCGAAGCCGAAGCTCCGCCCCCTCGATGCGCGATGTCAGACGCCGGCCTTGTAGATCGGTGCCGCGCCGCGGATCGCGTCGCCGACCTTGTGCACGCGCAGGTCGTTGGTCGATCCGACGATTCCGGGAGGGGAACCGGAGATCACGACGACCTTGTCCCCCTCCTGTGCGAGACCGTTGCCGAGCAGATACTCGTCCACCTGGTGATACATCAGGTCGGTGTGCTGGACCATGTCGACCAGGGTGGAGCGGATGCCCCAAGTCAGAGCCATGCGGCGACGGATTCCCGGCTCCGGGGTGAACGCGATCATCGGGATGCGTGAACGCAGACGCGATAGACGACGCGCGGAATCCCCGGACTGCGTGAACACGCAGAGGAACTTCGCCTCGACGAACTCCGCCACCTCGAGAGCAGCGAGCGTGATCGCGCCTCCCTGCGTGCGGGGCTTGGTCGTCAGCGGCAGGATGCGCTCCAAGCCGTGCTCTTCCGTGGAGGCGATGATCCGTGCCATGGTCTCGACGACCACGACCGGGTAGTCGCCGACGCTGGTCTCACCGGAGAGCATGACGGCATCCGCACCGTCGAGGACGGCGTTCGCGACGTCCGAGGTCTCGGCACGCGTGGGAACCGGGCTGCTGATCATCGACTCGAGCATCTGCGTCGCGACGATCACCGGCTTGGCCATCCGGCGAGCGATCTCGACGGCGCGCTTCTGCACGATCGGCACGGCCTCGAGCGGAAGCTCGACGCCCAGGTCACCACGGGCGACCATGATCGCATCGAACGCGTCGACGATCTCTTCCAGTGCGTCGACGGCCTGCGGCTTCTCGACCTTGGCGATGACGGGAACCTTGACGCCCTCTTCCGCCATGATCTCGTGAACGCGGGTCACATCGGCGGCATTGCGCACGAACGACAGCGCGATCAGATCGGCGCCGATGCGCAGTCCCCAACGCAGGTCGTCTTCATCCTTCTCGCTGAGAGCGGGGACGTTGACGGCGACACCGGGGAGGTTGATGCCCTTGTTGTTGGAGACGGCACCGGCGACGATGACCTTGGTGGTCACCGTGACGCCGTCGGTCTCGACGACCTCGACGCGGACCTTGCCGTCGTCGATCAGGAGGAAGTCGCCCGGCTTGACGTCCTGCGGGAGGCCCTTGAAGGTCGTGCCGCAGATCTCCTTGTTGCCGATGATGTCTTCGGTCGTGATCTTGAAGATGTCGCCCTTGGCGAGCTCGTACGGCCCGTCCTCGAACTTGCCGAGGCGGATCTTCGGCCCCTGCAGGTCGACGAGGATCGCGACGGCCCGGCCGGCATCCTCTGCGGCACGACGCACGTTCGCGTAGTTGTTCTCGTGGACCGAGTAGTCGCCGTGGCTGAGGTTCAGTCGCGCGACGTCCACCCCCGCATCGATCAGTGCGCGCACCGTCTCATACGTGGAAGTTGCGGGGCCCAAGGTGGCGACGATTTTCGCGCGTCTCAACAGATACTCCAGGGTAGAAATGGGGGATGTAAATCAGGCGACGGTGCCGGCCTCAGCCTACGCGGGCTGGAGACCGATCGCGACATCACTCGGTCGCACCGGCTCGGGAAGCACGGTGGTGCCCATCAGGAAGCGATCGACGTTCGCGGCAGCGGCGCGACCCTCGGCGATGGCCCACACGATGAGCGACTGACCGCGACCGGCGTCTCCGGCGACGAACACTCCGGGAACCGTCGACTCGTACGACGAGTCGCGACGGAAGGCGCCACGGTCGGTGACCTGCAGAAGCGTGTCTTCGGTGTATCCCTCCTGCTCGGGTCCGGTGAAGCCCATCGCGATCAGGACCAGATCCGCGGGGATCTCTCGCTCGGTGCCGCTCTTGGGGACGCGGCGGCCGTCGACGTACTCGGTCTCGGCCACGCGCAGCGCACGCACCTCACCGACGTCGTTTCCGAGGAACTCGACGGTGGACGCGAGGTACACCCGCTCTCCACCCTCCTCGTGGGCGGACGACACCTCGAAGATCGTCGGCATCATCGGCCACGGCTGGTGGTCCGGACGGACGTCGCCCGGCTGCATGCCGATCGCCAGGTTGGTGACGCTGAGAGCGCCCTGACGGTGCGCGGTGCCGATGCAGTCCGCTCCGGTGTCTCCACCGCCGATGACGATGACGTGCTTGCCCTCCGCGCTGATCTGGTCGGTGACCTTGTCGCCCGCGACCGCGTGGTTGGACTCGACGAGGTACTCCATGGCGAAGTGCACCCCGTCGAGGTCACGGCCGGGGATGGCGAGGTCACGTGGAACCGTGGACCCCGTCGCGATGACGACGGCGTCGTAGCGGGCACGCAGGTCGGGCCAGGAGATGTCCTTGCCGATCTCGACGCCGGCGCGGAAACGCGTGCCTTCCTCCTGCATCTGGCGAAGGCGCGATTCGAGCTGCGTCTTCTCCATCTTGAAGTCCGGGATGCCGTAGCGCAGCAGGCCGCCGATGCGGTCGTCCCGTTCGAAGACCGCGACCGTGTGCCCGGCTCGGGTGAGCTGCTGGGCGGCAGCGAGACCCGCGGGGCCGGATCCGACGACGGCGACCGTCTTTCCCGTGAGGCGCTCGGGCGGCTCCGGCTCGACCCACCCCTTGGCGAAGGCCTCATCGATGATCGAGACCTCGATCTGCTTGATCGTGACCGCCGGCTGGTTGATGCCGAGCACGCACGAGCTCTCGCAGGGCGCGGGGCACAGCCGCCCCGTGAACTCCGGGAAGTTGTTCGTGGCGTGCAGGCGCTCGATCGCCGCGCGGCCCTCACCGCGCCAGGTGAGGTCGTTCCACTCGGGGATCAGGTTGCCGAGCGGGCATCCCTGATGACAGAACGGCACGCCGCAGTCCATGCAGCGTCCGGCTTGACGACGCAGGACCTGCTTGTCGCCCGGCTCGTAGACCTCTTTCCAGTCCATGATGCGCACAGGCACCGGACGTCGTGCGGGAAGTTCCCGCTCGGTCACCTTCAGAAAGCCTTTGGGGTCAGCCACCGGTCACCTCCAGGATGCGGTTCCAAACGATGTCGCCGTCGGGGTCGATCCCCTCGGCCAGTGCTTCTTCGCGCATGCTCCGCACCGCGGCGAAGTCGCGAGGAAGCACCTTCACGAATTCCGCGGCGACGTCATCGAAGTTCTCGAGGAGTGCGGAGGCCCGTGGTGAGGCCGTGCGCTCGGCGTGCGCGACCAACAGGCTTCGCAGCACCTCGAGATCTGCGCGATCGAGTGGTTCGAGCCGCAGTTCTCCACTCCCGAGCGACTGCGCGTTCACCTTGCTGGTGTCGAGGGCGTGCACGTAGGCCACTCCCCCGGACATACCGGCGCCGAAGTTGCGGCCGGTCGAGCCGAGGATCACGGCCAGACCACCCGTCATGTACTCGAGCGCGTGGTCGCCCACTCCCTCGACGACGGCGGTCGCGCCCGAGTTGCGGACGAGGAAGCGTTCGCCGACGACACCGGAGATGAACATCGTCCCCGACGTCGCGCCATAGCCGATCACGTTTCCGGCGATCACGTTGTCCTCCGGAGCGATGGAGGACCCGCGAGGCGGGCGGATCGTGATGTCCCCACCGGACAGCCCCTTGCCGACGTAGTCGTTCGCGTCGCCTTCGAGCCGCAGCACGATGCCCGGCGGCAGGAACGCGCCGAGCGACTGCCCCGCGGTGCCGTGCAGCGTGACGTCGATGGTTCCCTCGGGGAGGCCTGTGGCGCCGTGGCGTGACGTGACCTGATGCCCCAGCATCGTCCCCACGGCACGCTCGGTGTTCGCGATGGGCAGCTCCGCCACGACGGGTTCGCCGTTGAGCAGCGCCCCCTTCGCGATGTCGATGAGCTGCACGTCGAAGTGCTTCTCGAGTTCGTGATCCTGCGCGCGGCCGCTGCGACGCGGCTCGCCCGCCGGGAAGGCCGGGCCTTCGAGCACGGGTGTCAGGTCGAGACCCTCTGCCTTCCAGTGCTCCACGGCGGCGTTCACCTCGATGAGATCGGCGCGCCCGATCACCTCGTCGAGAGAGCGGTATCCCAGCTCGGCGAGGAGTTCGCGCACCTCTTCGGCGATGAACTCCATGAAGTTCACGACGAACTCCGGCTTTCCTGTGAAGCGCTCGCGCAGCACCGGGTTCTGGGTCGCGACGCCGACCGGGCAGGTGTCGAGGTGGCAGACCCGCATCATGATGCAGCCGCTGACCACGAGGGGCGCCGTCGCGAAACCGAACTCCTCCGCGCCCAGCAGCGCACCGATGATCACGTCACGACCGGTCTTGAGCTGACCGTCGACCTGCACGACGACACGGTCCCGCATGCCGTTGAGCATGAGCGTCTGCTGGGTCTCGGCGAGACCGAGCTCCCACGGCGTGCCGGCGTGCTTGAGCGAGTTCAACGGGCTCGCTCCAGTTCCACCGTCGTGGCCGGAGACGAGAATCACGTCGCTCAGAGCCTTGGCGACACCCGCCGACACCGCACCGATGCCCGACTGGCTCACCAGCTTGGTGTGGATACGCGCCTCGGGGTTCGCCCGCTTCAGGTCGAAGATCAGCTGCTTGAGGTCTTCGATCGAGTAGATGTCATGGTGCGGCGGTGGCGAGATGAGACCGACACCGGCCGTTGCGTGACGGGTGCGGGCGACCCAGGGGTAGACCTTGGTCGGCGGCAGCTGTCCTCCCTCGCCGGGCTTGGCCCCCTGAGCGAGCTTGATCTGGATGTCGTCCGCCTCGGTGAGATAGAGGCTGGTCACACCGAAACGTCCGGAGGCGACCTGCTTGATCGCGCTGCGGCGTTCCGGGTCGACCAGGCGATCCGGATCCTCACCGCCTTCACCGGTGTTCGACTTCCCGCCGATCCTGTTCATGGCGATCGCGAGCGTCTCGTGCGCCTCCCGGGAGATCGACCCATAGCTCATCGCCCCCGTCGAGAACCTCTTGACGATCGCGGACACCGGCTCGACCTCGTCCAGCGGGACGGGCTTGCGGGTGCCGGTGCGCAGCGTGAACAGCCCGCGCAGCGTCTTCAGCTCTGCCGCCTGCTCATCGACGAGCTTCGTGTATTCCCGGAAGATGTCGTAGCGACGCGTGCGGGTCGAGTGCTGAAGCTTAAACACTGTCTCCGGGTTGAACAGGTGCGGAGAGCCGTCACGGCGCCACTGGTACTCGCCACCGGTCCACAGACGCTCGTGCGCACGCGCCGCCGCGTCCTCCGGATAGGCGTAGTCGTGACGCGCCTGGTTCTCGGCGAAGATCTCCTCGATGCCCACACCGCCGAGCTTGGACTCGGTGCGCGTGAAGTAGGCGTCGATGAACTCCTGGCTGAGGCCGACGGCCTCGAACACCTGAGCGCCCGCGTAGGACGACACGGTGGAGATGCCCATCTTCGACATGATCTTGAGCACGCCCTTGCCGAGGGCGTAGATCAGGTTCTTGACCGCCTTCTCGGGCGTGATGCCGTTGATGTAGCCGGTGCGTACGAGGTGCTCGACCGTCTCCATCGCGAGATACGGGTTCACGGCAGATGCGCCGTAACCGATCAGGGTCGCGACGTGGTGCACTTCACGCACGTCTCCGGCTTCGACGATGAGCCCGACCTTCATACGGTTCTCACGCCGGATGAGGTGGTGGTGGATCGCCGACACCATCAACAGGGACGGGATCGGGGTGAGGTCCTTGTTCGAGTCGCGGTCCGACAGGATGATGAACTCGGCGCCGTTCTCGATCGCCTCGTCGACCTCCGCGCACATCTCCGTGAGACGGTCCTGCAGGGTCTGGGGACCCGCATCGAAGTGGTAGAGGCCGCGAATGGTCACACTCGACCGGCCGGGCATCGCCTTGTCGATGTGACGGATCTTCGCGAGCTCGTCGTTGTCGATCACGGGGAAATCGAGCGACACGGTGCGGGTGTGCTCCGGCCCCCAGGAGAGCAGATTGCTCTCGGGCCCGAGACCCAGCTTGAGACTCGTGACGACCTCTTCACGGATCGAGTCGAGCGGCGGGTTCGTCACCTGTGCGAACTGCTGCGTGAAATAGTCGAAGAGCAGTCGCGGACGCTTGCTGAGCACCGCGATAGGCGTGTCGGAGCCCATGGCACCGAGGGGCTCGACGCCGGTCTGACCCATCGGGGTGAGCAGGATGCGGACTTCTTCCTCGGTGTATCCGAAGGTCCGCTGACGGCGGGTGATCGAGGCCGGAGGGTGCACGATGTGCTCGCGCTCCGGCAGCTCGGCGAGACGCACGGCGCCGGCATCCAGCCACTCCTGCCACGGGTGCATGGTGGCGAGGTCGCGCTTGATCTCGCTGTCCTCGACGATGCGACGCTGAGCCGTGTCGACGAGGAACATCTTTCCGGGCTGCAGTCGGCCGCGACGCTTGATGCGCTCCGGCTCGAACTGCAGCACACCGGTCTCGGAGCCGATCACGACCAGACCGTCGGTCGTCTCCGTCCACCGTCCCGGGCGGAGACCGTTGCGGTCGAGTGTGGCGCCGACGAGCGTACCGTCGGTGAAGATGAGGGCAGCGGGACCGTCCCACGGCTCCATCTGGTTCGAGTGGTACTCGTAGAACGAACGCAGCTCCGGCGAGATGTCGGTCTGCTTCTCGTAAGCCTCCGGAACCATCATCATGATGGCGTGCGGCAGGCTCCGTCCGGTGAGTGTGAGCAGCTCGAGCACCTCGTCGAAAGAGGCGGAGTCGCTCGCGCCATCGGTGCAGATCGGCAGCAGCGGATCGATGTCGCCGAGCAACTCCGATTCCAGCTGCGACTGGCGCGCACGCATCCAGTTGCGGTTCCCGCCGACGGTGTTGATCTCACCGTTGTGCGCGAGCATCCGCAGCGGCTGCGCGAGCGGCCATGACGGGAAGGTGTTCGTGGAGTACCGGGAATGCACCACCGCGAGCTCGGACGCGAAACGCTCGTCCTGCAGGTCGGGGTAGAACGGTTCGAGCTGCAGCGTCGTGACCATGCCCTTGTAGCCGAGCGTGCGGGCCGAGAGCGAGACGAAGTACGCGCCGAGTTCGTGACCTGCACGCTTGCGCAGGCGGTAGGCGACACGGTCGAGGGCGATGCCCGTGAGCGGCGCATCGGCGTGGGTCGCTCCCCCGGCGCTCACGAAGAGCTGCTCGAAGGCGGGACGCGCCTCATCGGCGAGCTTGCCGAGGTTCTCGTTGGCGGTAGGGACATCGCGCCATCCGAGGACACGGAGTCCTTCGGAGCGGGCGATCTTCTCGATCCCGGCCTTCTGCTGACGACGCTCGCTCGAATCGCGAGGCAGGAACGCCAGCCCCGCGGCGTACTCGCCCACCGGCGGCAGCTCGAAGCCGACCACAGCGCGGAGGAACGCATCGGGCATCTGCGTCAGGATGCCCGCACCGTCTCCGGTTCCGGCGTCGGAACCGATGGCACCACGGTGCTCCAGATTGCGAAGAGCCTGAAGGGCCAACGCGATGATGTCGTGCCCGGCTTCGCCGCGCAGCGTGGCGACCATGGCCAGGCCGCAGGCGTCCTTCTCGAACGCCGGGTTGTACATGCCCTGCTTCGGGGGGTATGCGCCGGAGGCGCCGTAAGGGGGCTGGAAGTACACCAGTTACCGTCCTCAGATCGTCGAGTGAAACCCGGGGACGACGTCGGCCCGCTCGTTCAGTGCAATGGTTCTCCCGCCACGAGGCGGCGTTATCGAGAGCCGTCCTCGCTCGTGGGAGCAGTGCTTGTGGCGGTGGCTCCTGCGGTGACTTCTTCGGTCGGAGGCTCGCTCACGTCTACGAAGTCAGAGGGATTGTTCTGCGATTGTACATCAGCGTCCGCGTCGGTCCGTTCGCGGCCCGGCTGATACGGCGAGGGCTCGAGACCGGGGTGGCGACGCGTCTGCACGATGAGGATCGCGAGACCCACGAGGACGCCGATGATGGCCGCGAGGACGTTGCTGCGCAGCCCCAGGATGATCTCGCTCGGGTCGATGCGGATCGACTCCCAGACGATGCGTCCCGCGCTGTACCAGATGAGGTACATCGCGAACAGGCGACCCCACTGGAAGAAGAGCTTGCGACCGAGCCAGAGCAGGACGATGACGCCCAGCCCGTTCCACAGCACCTCGTAGAGGAAGGTCGGGTGGAACAGCGTGCCCTCGGGAAGACCGGGAGGGAACGCGGAGTTCGTGGACTCGATCTCCAGCCCCCACGGCAGGTCGGTGGGGAGGCCGAAGAGTTCGTGGTTGAACCAGTTGCCGAAGCGTCCCATGGCCTGCGCCAGCAGCAGCCCTGGGGCCAGAGCGTCGGCGAACGTCCAGAACCGGATGCCGGTCCAGCGGCAGCCGAGATACGCACCGATCGCGCCACCGATGAGCGCACCGAAGATCGCGATACCGCCCTCCCAGATGGCCCACACCGAGCCCGGTTGGAAGGGGTTCCAGGTGTTGATGCCCTCGCCGAAGTAGTCGTTCGGGTGGGTGAGTACGTGGAAGATCCGGGCGCCGATGATCGCCAGGGGCACCGCCAGGATCGAGATGTCGATCACGACCCACGGCTCCGCACCGCGCTTGGTGAGACGGTGGTTGGTCAGCAGCGTCGCGGCGATGATGCCCGCGATGATGCACAGCGCATAGAAGTGGATCCGTATGGGCCCGAGGTCGAAGTAGGACACCGGGGGGCTCGGGATGCTGGCGAGCACACCGGTGAAGGTGCTGTGGAGCGCGAGTGACATGAGTGCGATTCTAGTTCTCGTGATCGGGGCGCGCCGACGAGGTGCCGGCTGCCAGGTTGCGGGTGACCTCGGCGAGGGCGGGGACGCCGCCGTCACGCAGGGCACGGACGAGGGCTGTGCCGACGATGGCACCGTCGGCGTACTCCGACACCCCGGCGATCTGCTCGGCCGTGGAGATGCCGATGCCCACGCACGCGCGTCGGGCGCCGTGCGCGCGCAGGCGTCCGACGAGGGTGCGTGCGGCGCGGTCGAGTTCGGCGCGTTCGCCCGTGATACCCATCGTCGAGACGGTGTACACGAACCCGGTGGACGACTTCACGACGAGGTCGAGCCGCTCGTCGGAGGAGGTGGGCGCAGCCAGGAACACGCGGTCGAGGCCCGTCCGCTCGCTCGCGGCGATCCACTCCCCCGCGGCATCGGGCGTGATGTCGGGCGTGATGAGTCCGGCGCCGCCCGCGGCGAGCAGGTCATCCGCATACCGGTCGACGCCGTACTGCATGACCGGGTTCCAGTACGTCATGACGAGGACCGGCACATCGGTCGCAGCCGTGATGGCGCGGATCGCCGTGAAGAGGTCGGCCATCCGGAAGCCCGCAGCCAGAGCCGTGGTGGTCGCCTCCTGGATGATCGCGCCGTCCATCACCGGGTCGCTGTACGGCGGCCCCAGCTCGATGATGTCGACGCCGTTCTCGGCGAGGGCGATGGCCGCCTGGATGCTCGTCTCGAGGTCGGGGAATCCGACGGGCAGGTAGCCGACGAACGCGCTGCGGCCGGCGTCCTGGGCGCGCTGGATCGCCTGTTCGACTCGGCTCATAGCTGGGGCTCCCCCTTCGATGCGAGCTCTTCCTCGGCGCTCTCCTCCGCGACTTCGTGGGCCAGAGCGGCCTGGTCGTAGAGCTCGAAGTAGCGGGCTGCGGTGTCCATGTCCTTGTCGCCACGACCCGAGAGACACACGGCGATGAGTCCGTCAGGACCGAGCTCGCGCCCGACGCGCAGCGCACCGGCGAGGGCATGAGCCGATTCGATGGCGGGGATGATCCCCTCCGTCCGACTCAGTAGACGCAGAGCCTGCATGGCTTCGTCGTCGGTCGCCGGGATGTACTCGGCGCGGCCGATGTCCGCGAGCCAGGCGTGCTCCGGGCCGACACCGGGATAGTCGAGCCCTGCGGAGATCGAGTGCGACTCGATGGTCTGGCCGTCCTCATCCTGGAGCACGTAGGTCTTGGCGCCGTGCAGCACACCGGGCCGCCCACGCTCGATCGATGCCGCGTGCTTCTCGGTGTCGACGCCATCGCCCGCCGCCTCCACGCCGTAGAGGGCGACGCCCTCATCGTCGAGGAACGCATCGAACATGCCGATCGCATTCGACCCGCCGCCCACGCACGCGAGGACCGCATCGGGGAGCCGTCCGACCTCGTCGAGGAGTTGCGCACGCGCCTCCTCGCCGATGATCTTCTGGAAGTCGCGGACCATCGCCGGGAAGGGGTGCGGTCCTGCGGCGGTGCCGAAGATGTAGTTGGTGGTCTCGACCGACGCCACCCAGTCGCGGTAGGCATCGTTGATCGCGTCCTTGAGCGTGCGGGAACCGGACGTCACCGGAACGACCTCCGCACCGAGCAGGCGCATGCGGGCCACGTTGAGCGCTTGACGCTCGGTGTCGACCTCACCCATGTAGATCGTGCAGTCCAAGCCGAACAGCGCCGCAGCGGTGGCGGTCGCGACGCCGTGCTGTCCAGCGCCCGTCTCGGCGATCACACGGGTCTTGCCGAGCCGCTTGGTCAGCAGCGCCTGTCCGAGGACGTTGTTGATCTTGTGCGAACCCGTGTGGTTGAGGTCTTCCCGCTTGAGGAAGACGCGTGCCCCACCGGCGTGCTCGGCGAACCGCGGCACCTCGGTGATCGCGGACGGCCTCCCGGCGTACGAGCTCAGCAGGTGCGCGAGCTCAGCCCGGAAATCCGGGTCGATGATCGCCGCCTCGTACGCCACGGTCAACTCGTCGATCGCGGCGATGAGCGACTCGGGCATGTAACGCCCGCCGAATTCGCCGAAGAAGGGACCGTGCTGGTCGCGCAGGCTCATCATGCCTCCAGGAAACGCGTGAGAGTGGCGACGGGGTCGCCGGTGACGAGAGCCTCGCCGATCAGGACGACGTCGGCGCCGGCGGAGCGGTAGTGCGCGACGTCTTCGGGGGTGAGCACTGCGGACTCCGCGATCTTCACCGCGGTGTCCGGGATCCGATCCACCAGGCGACCGAACAGGTCGCGGTCGAGTTCGAGTGTCTTCAGATCACGCGCGTTCACACCGATCAGCGGAGAACCGAGGTCGATGGCGGCTTCGAGCTCCTCGGCCGAATGCGTCTCGACGAGGGGGGTCATGCCGAGTTCGGTGATGAACCCGAAGAGGTCGCGAAGCACTTCGGCGTCGAGACCGGCGACGATGAGGAGGACGAGATCGGCGCCCGCGGCACGGGCCTCGAGGACCTGGTAGCGGGTGGCGATGAAGTCCTTGCGCAGCACCGGCAGCGAGACCCTGGCGGTGACCGCCTCGAGGTCGGCGAGGCTCCCCCCGAATCGACGTTCCTCGGTCAGCACGCTGATCGCCGAGGCGCCTCCCTCTTCGTAGAGAGATGCCTGGAGCGCCGGGTCGGGGATCTCCGCGAGAGCGCCGCGCGAGGGGCTCGCGCGCTTGACCTCGGCGATGATCTTCACACGATCGGCCGGCGCGAGGAACGCCAGCGCGTCCTTCGCGGCGGGACGCGCGAGCGCATCGCGCTCCACGGCGGCCAACGGGCGCGATGAGGCGCGACGCTCAGCGTCTGCGACAGCGCCGGCCGTCAGGTCGGCGAGGACCATTAGTGCGCCTTCGGAGCGTACTTCGGACCCTTCACGCCATAGCCGGCCTTGGCCAGCACCCAGCCCATGATCGCGCCGATGGGAACGAGAGCGATCGAGATCATCACGAGGACCGGCTGCTCGAAGCAGAACGCGACAGTGGCGGCGGCGACGCCGACCAGCATGATGACGACGGCGGTCCAGGCGGCAGGCGAATGTCCGTGGCCGGGATCGGCGATCGGGTTGGTCATGTTCTCCTCCGGGGGACGACGTGCAGTTCGGAATCAGTCTATCGGGGTCAACGAGTCGGATCGGTCCCGCGGGACAGCTCGTCCCACGAATCGACGGCATCCACAGGCCCATCGTGGGCGACGTCGACGCGATCGGTGCGGTACCGCCGTCCGCCCGTCTTCCATCCGCGCCAGGTCACGAGGACGACGACGGACGCGACCAGCAGGATCGCCCAGCCGACCAGCGCGATGTACGGCCACGCGGAAGGCACGATGCTCGAGACCGTCTCGTGGACCGCCGCGCCACCGGCCAGACCCGTCACCTCGGTCACGGTGGCGGCGACGGCGCCGAACGGCTCGGTGAGCAGGAGCTGGAGCGTCGACCAGCCGAGGAACAGTGCTGTCACGGCCGCCAGCACTCCGAAGACGAAGCGGACCGCCTTGCCGGCGATCGAGAGCGCCGCACCGAGGGCGAGAACCGCAAGGCTGAGCGGGGCGAGGAGAACGAGGGCGGACGCGCCGGGCACGAGGATCGCTTCTCCCGCATCCGCGCGCTCGACCGTGAACCAGGTCTGGGTCGAGGAGATGATGCCGATCGCGCCGGCGAGCAGGAAGCCGGACACCGAGATCGAGCGACCGCGCTTCGCGAGTGTCACGACTGCTCCTCCCCCACCACGGCGCCGAGATCGGTCGTGTCGAAACAGGTACGGGTACCCGTGTGGCAGGCCGGACCGTGCTGCGCCACGAGGAGCAGGATGGCGTCCCCGTCGCAGTCGAGCCGCGCTTCGCGCACGACCTGGATGTGACCCGAGGTGTCGCCCTTCCGCCAGTACTCCTGACGTGAACGCGACCAGTACGTGGCGCGGCCGGAGGTCAGGGTGCGTCGCAGGGCCTCCGCGTCGACCCACGCGAGCATGAGGACCTCTCGCGTGTCCCACTGCTGCACGATCACCGGGGCGAGACCGTCCGGATTGAAGTCGACCTGCGCGATGCGCTCGTCCACGGTGGTCATCTGATCACCACTCCCTCTGCGCGGAGCGCATCCTTGACGTCGCCGACCGTGAGCGCGCCGGTGTGGAACACACTCGCCGCCAGGACCGCGTCGGCTCCCGCTTTAATGGCCGGAGCGAAGTCGGCGGCCTTCCCCGCACCGCCCGAGGCGATCACGGGCACCGACGCGACCTCACGCATCAGGCGCACCAGCTCGAGATCGAAACCGTCTCGCGTGCCGTCGGCGTCGATGGAGTTCACGAGGAGCTCCCCGGCTCCTCGATCGACGGCTTCACGAGCCCAGTCGAGTGCATCGAGCGTCGTCTCCGTGCGACCGCCGTGCGTCGTGACGACGAACCCGGAGGACGTGGTGGGGGCGCGCTTCACGTCGAGGGACAGGACGAGCACCTGGGCGCCGAAGCGGTCCGCGATCTCTCCGATGAGGTCTGGGCGCGAGATCGCGGCGGAGTTCACGCCCACCTTGTCGGCACCGACCGAGAGCAGTCGGGCCACGTCTTCCACGGTGCGCACTCCCCCGCCCACGGTCAACGGCACGAAGACCTGCTCGGCGGTGCGCTGCACAACGTCGTAAGTAGTCGCCCGGGCGTCGACCGTCGCGGTCACATCGAGGAAGGTGATCTCGTCAGCACCCTGTGCCGCATAGTGCCGTGCCAGCTCGACAGGGTCACCCATGTCCCGCAGGTTCTCGAAGTTGACGCCCTTGACGACGCGACCGGCGGCGACATCGAGGCACGGGATGACACGACTGGCGAGAGTCATCACAGCCTCGCGTTGTGGATGGCCGTCACCAGGATCGCGCGCGCGCCCAGGGCGTAGAGCGCATCCATGACGGGGTTGACGCGCGAGCGCGCGACCATGACGCGCACGGCCACCCACTCGGGGTCGCGGAGCGGGGAGACGGTCGGCGATTCCACGCCTCCGGCGATCTTCACGGCGTCGTCGAGGAGCGCGACCGGGAGGTCGTAGTCGATCATCACGAACCGTCGTGCGACCATCACGCCACGCAGGCGGCGGAGCAGCGTCTCCGCACCGTCCGCATCGACCGGCCCGGCGATGAGCACCGCCTCCGACTCCAGGATGACGGGGCCGAACACATCGAGACCCGCCTGACGCAGTGTGGTCCCGGTCTCGACGACGTCGGCGACCGCATCGGCGACCCCGAGTCGGACCGCGGACTCGACCGCGCCGTCGAGGGGTACCAGGTCGACCGCGATGTCGCGCTCGTCGAGGAACGCATCCACCAGGCCCGGGTAGGAGGTAGCGACGCGCAGCCCGTCGAGCTCCGACACGTCGGTGTAACGCCCCGTCGGTGCAGCGAAGCGGAATGTGGAGCCGGCGAACCCGAGCGCCTCGATCTCGCGCGCGCCGGGCATCCGCGCGTCGAGCAGGAGGTCGCGTCCGGTGATGCCGACGTCGATGGCGCCGGAGCCGACGTAGGTCGCGATGTCCTTGGGTCGGAGGAAGAAGAACTCGACGTCGTTCTCGGCGTCGACGACATGGAGGGTCTTGGGATCACGACGCCCGGCGTAGCCCGCTTCGGCGAGCATCTCGGCGGCGGTCTCGGAGAGGGAGCCCTTGTTGGGAACAGCGATGCGCAGCATGGATGGCTTTCAGTTCGAGGAGGTCGGAACGGAGCGCATCACAGATGTCGGTAGACGTCCTGCAGGCTGAGCCCCTTCGCGAGCATCATCACCTGGACGTGGTACAGCAGCTGGGAGATCTCCTCGGCGGCAGCGGCGTCGGACTCGTACTCCGACGCCATCCACACCTCGGCGGCTTCTTCCACGATCTTCTTGCCGATCGTGTGCACGCCGCCGTCGAGCTCGGCGACCGTGCCCGATCCTTCAGGGCGGGTCTCTGCCTTGACGCTGAGCTCGGCGAACAGCTCGTCGAAAGTCTTCACGCTTCCAGGCTAGCGGCTCGGGCGAGGTCTCTCAGCCGGGTGACGGCCGCCTCGACGTCATCGGCCCCGTACACGGCCGATCCGGCGACGAAGGTGTCGGCGCCGGCCGCCGCGGCGATCTCGATCGTGCGATCGGAGATGCCTCCGTCGACCTGGAGCCAGACCCGGGAGCCCCGCCGACGCGCCTCTGCCGCCAGCGCCTCGAGCTTGGGCATCGTCTCCGGCATGAAGCTCTGACCGCCGAAGCCCGGTTCGACCGTCATCACGAGGATCTGGTCGAATTCATCGAGGATCTCGAACAATGAGTCGACGGGCGTCGCCGGCTTCACCGCGACACCCGCACGGGATCCGATGTCACGCAGTCGGCGAGCGAGCGCCACGGGGTCGGACGTGGCCTCCAGATGGAACGTGACACTCGCGGCACCGATCTCGGCGTACTCCGGTGCCCACCGCTCCGGCTCCGTGATCATCAGATGGACATCGAGCGGGATGGGGCTGGTCGCCTGGATCCGCTCGACCATCTGCGGGCCGAACGTCAGGTTCGGCACGAAGTGGTTGTCCATCACGTCGACATGGGCGAAGTCCGCGGCGGCGATCCGGGCGAGATCCGCCTGCATGTTCACGAAATCGGCGGCGAGGATACTCGGGTTGATGCGCGGGGCGCGGGGCAGATCCACGGTCCTAGTCTTCCTTGCCGGATGAGGTGTTCTCGGTCGATGGGCGCTGCAGGAGCGCGAGGAACATGGCGTCGGTGCCGTGTCGATGCGGCCAGAGCTGGGCGCTGCCGGAGCCGGAACGGCCCTCGACCGCGAGATCGATCGGCGACATCGAGACATCCGCGATCGCCGCACGCGCATCGAGCTCCACGATGTCCGTGCGCGCCCGCAGCACCTCCTGCACGACGCCGGTGGTCTCCGCGAGATGCGGCGAGCACGTCACATAAGCGACGACGCCACCGGGAGCGAGCGCGTCGACCGCAGCGGACAGCAACTCGACCTGCAGCGGGACGAGTTCGGCGACATCCGCCGGCGACTTCCGCCAGCGTGCCTCGGGGCGGCGACGAAGCGCGCCGAGACCCGTGCAGGGCGCATCGACGAGGATCCGGTCGAACTCCCCTGGTCGGGATGCGGCGAGAGCCCGCCCATCCTGCTCGTGGACGACGATGTCACCCGGTACGGCCCGGAGAGCCTTGCGGACGAGTCGCGCGCGGACGGGGACGACCTCGTTCGCCTCCAGCGTGGCGTCATGCTCGAGCGCGATCGCGGCGAGGAGCGCGGTCTTCCCTCCCGGACCCGCGCAGAGGTCGAGCCAGCGCTCCCCCGAGGCGATGGGCGCAGCGCCCGCCAGCGCGAGGGCCACGAGCTGGGAGCCTTCGTCCTGCACGCGCACAGTACCGCCGGAGGCTTCGACCGAGCGCCGGGGGTCGCCCCCAGGAGACGCGAAAGCGGTCGGCGCGTAGGGCAGACGAGGCTCGGCAGGCTCGGCCAGCCCCGGCAACGCGACGAGGGTCACCTCGGGCGAGATGTTGTCGGACTCCAGAAGCGCCTCGAGCTCGTCGCCGCGCCCTTCGGCTGCGAGGGCCCGACGGAGCGCCCTGATGACCCAGACCGGATGCGCGGTGCGCAGTGCCAGCCGCTCGTCATCGGAGCGCGCCTGCTCCTCGATGCGCGCCTGCCAGACCTCTCCCGAGTCGCGGGTGATGCGACGGAGGACGGCGTTCGCGAAGCTCGACGCCCCACGCCCTGATGTCGTCGCCACGAGGTTCACCGACTCGTTCACAGCCGCGTGCGAAGCGACGCGGGTGGCGAGCAGTTGATGCACCGCGAGCCGCAGTGCGTCGAGCACCGCAGGGTCGATGCCGTCCGTCGGGCGGTCGGCTGCCGATGCGATGATCGCGTCATACGTGCCGAGCCTTCGCAACGTTCCGTACGTGAGCTCCGTCGCGAGCGCCGCGTCCTGCGGCGTGAGCCCCGCATCCGCGATCGCGGTCGGGAGCACGAGGTTCGCATAGGCATCGGTCTCGGACACCGCGCGCAGCACGTCGTACGCGACCCGACGGGCGGGTTGAACAGCGCGCACAGGACCACGCCGCACCGATCCCCGTCCCTCGCGGGAAGACTGCCCGGACGGACGTCGTCCCTGCGGCCTCGGGGTGCGACGCTCCGGTCCTTTGCCGCTCATGATCCTGCCTGCAGCTCATCGCCACTGCGCTGCCCGCGCCACCAGTCGACCGCGTTCATCGCTCCCTTGCCGGCCGGCTGCACGCGAGTCACCGCCAGCGCCCCCGATCCCGTCCCGATGAGGAGCGCCTTCTTCGTGCCACGAAAACGTCCGGGAGCGAGGGGCTCCGCATCCGCAGCGGGCACCGCTTCGAGCACCTTGAGCGCCTGACCGCCGACCGTCGTGTGCGCGCCGGGTTCGGGAGTCGCACCTCGAAAACGTGCGAACACCGTGTCGAGCGGCGCGTTCCAATCGAGGAGGCCGTCGGCGTGTGACAGCTTGGCCGCGAAACTCGGCTCCCCCACCTGCGGTCGCGCGTCGGCTGTGCCGTCTGCGATCGCGTCGACCACCTGGGCCGTGAGGTCGGCACCGTCGTGGGCGAGAGTCTCGAGCGCCTCGCCCGCGGTCGCCGTCTCCGCGACCTCGATCTCCCGCGTCGCATAGACGTCGCCCGCATCCAGCTCGGCGACCAGCTGGAAGACACTCGCCCCGAGAACGTCGTCGCCGGCGATGAGCGCTCGTTGCACCGGGGCGGCTCCGCGCCATGCCGGAAGGAGGGAGAAGTGCAGGTTGATCCATCCCCTCGTCGGCATGGACAGGAGCGGCTCGCGGACCAGGCCCCCGTAGGCCACGATCACGCCGAGTTCCACCTCCAGGGCGGCGATCTCCGCGGTCGCGGCGTCGTCGAGCCGCGCGGCCTTGATCACGGGAAGTCCGAGTTCGAGGGCCGCCTGCGCGACCGGAGACGGCGTGAGCACACGCCGACGCCCGAGTGCGGCATCGGGCCGCGTCACGACCGCGGCGATGTCGTGCGAGGTCGCGAGACGACGCAGGGTGGGCACGGCCGCAGCGGGTGTGCCGGCGAAGACGAGGCGCATGAAGGTTCTCCGGAAGGGTCAGAGCTCTGGATCGAGGATATCGAGACGGACCGAGAGTGTGCTCTTCGTCGACCGCCCCTTGCGTCGGCGGCCGCTCACGGCTTCGGCGACCACTGCCGCGCGCAGGGCCGTGGCGACACGGCTGCCGGCGCTGTAGTCGAAACGCACGAGGGCACGTACGCGGGGAGGCATCTCGTCGGACTCGACGGGAACAGGTCCGAGGACGGCATCGCTGGGGAGGGCGAGTTCCTTGAGCGCGGCGAGAGCGTCACCGACGGCGGAAGCCGACCCCTGCACGAGTGCCACGCGCGTCGTGGGCGGCATGTGCAGGGGCGCCCGACTCTCCAGCTCGGCGCGCGCATGGGCCGCGTGGTTCCAGGTCGCGAGCGCCTTGGCCGCT
Organism: Microbacterium sp. PI-1; assembly: GCF_004337555.1. Classification (NCBI taxonomy): domain Bacteria; kingdom Bacillati; phylum Actinomycetota; class Actinomycetes; order Micrococcales; family Microbacteriaceae; genus Microbacterium; species Microbacterium sp. PI-1. Next base: position 329,998 of record NZ_SJYZ01000001.1, read on the forward strand.
GCGCCGTTCACTCCGACCAGGTGGACGGGCGCTCCGGGCGCAGCGAGGGCCGCGGCGTTCGACCACCAGCGCAGACACGATTCCGCGACACGCAGGTCGGGGGCCTGGAGCATGCGCGGCCCGTCCAGCAGGACGACCGCTCGGTAGCCGCCGTCGGCGATCGGCTCCGCTCCACGGGTCGCGACCACGAGTGCGGGTCTGTCCGTGACGCGTTCGACCGGATGCGCACTGTCGGCGACGATCACGCGGACACCCGGAAAGCCGCGTCCGAGCTCATCGGCGGTGCGTTCGCTCCCGGACGACGCGAGGCGCAGCTTCGTCGAGGAGCACGACGGGCACGTCCACGCGCTCGCACCCCGCCCACACCAGCCGCACACCGGCACGGCCCCACGATGCCGCGCACCGAGTGGTCCCCCGCAGTGCGGGCAGCGTGCGGGTGCTCGGCAGTCGGCGCACACCAAGGATGGCGAGAACCCCGGGCGCGAAACCTGCACGAGGACGGGTCCTTCGGCCGCGGCGTTGCGCGCAGCGAGGAACGCCGATGACGGCATGCGTTGAGCCGTCGGCTGCTCCATCTCCTGTGCCGTGCTGAGGACGACCCGCGGGAGCACGCGACGCGTGGCGCGGACATCCTGCAGCCAACCGAGTACGACGAGGCGCTCGACGTCGGTCGTACGCGAGTGCCCCGCGAACAGCAGTGCGGAGCCCTCGAGCTCTTGTCGGAGGAGCGCCGCGTCACGGGAATTGACGTACGGCGACAGCGGTTCTCCGAGCAACGGGTCGCCATCGTCCCAGATCGCCACCAGCCCGGCGGCCACAGGCGAGTAGACCGCGGAGCGATTGCCGACGACGATGCAGGGAGCGTCCTCGAGTGTGCGCAGAAAGGCCCGATAGCGGTCGGGGTTGGCCTGCCGGGAGTCGTGACGCACCACCGTGCCAGCAGGCACGAGCGGCTCGAGCGCGGCGAGCAGACGATCGAGATCGCGATGGTCCGGAACGACGATGATCGAGGACCGTCCCGACGACAATGTCCGCGCTGCAGCCGAGGCCAAGAGTTTCGCCCACCCCTGCACGCCGTCGAGGAGCTGCGGGATCGCTTCGACCGCGGCGCGTCCTCCGGTATCGAGGATGGCGCCGAGGCCGTCGTAGGCCGCGATGGCTTCCTCCGCGATCTCGCGAGCGGCGGCATCAGGCTGCATTTCCGGCGAGTCCGCGGTCCAGGCCTTCTCGACCCGCACCTGACGCTTGGGGATCACGAGGCGCAGCACGTCCGAGGCCGACCCGGCAGCACGATCGGCGACTCGACGTGCCAGCGTGTAGAGGCGCTCGGGAAGGACGGGCACGGCCGAGACAACGCTCTCGACCTCGGACAGCGGTCGGTCGGCGTCGTCTTCGGTGTCGATCTCGACGATGTATCCGTCGATCACCCGCCCCGCGGTGCGCAACGGCACGCGGACACGGACGCCGAGTGGTACGTCGCCGAGCTCTGCGGGAAGCGCGTAGTCGAAGAGCCGGTCGAGTTGAGGCAGCGGCGAATCGAGGAGCACGCGCGCGATGCGCCGGCTCTCCGGAGGCATCAGGACCGTGGTCCCATCAGAGCCCGGCAGCGCGGCGAAGCTCTTCGGCGCGGTCGGTGCGCTCCCAGGTGAAGTCGGCGAGCTCTCGACCGAAGTGACCGTAGGCCGCGGTCTGGGCGTAGATCGGCCGCAGAAGGTCGAGCTGCTCGATGATCGACTGCGGGCGCAGATCGAACACGTCGGTGATGGCCCGGGTGATCACCTCGTCCGAGACCTTTCCGGTGCCGAAGGTCTCGACGTACAGGCCGACCGGACGCGCGACGCCGATCGCGTAGGCCACCTGGACTTCGAGACGGTCGGCGAGTCCTGCCGCCACCGCGTTCTTGGCCACCCAACGCGTGGCGTAGGCGCCGGAGCGGTCGACCTTCGACGGGTCTTTTCCGCTGAACGCTCCACCGCCGTGGCGCGCTGCCCCGCCATAGGTGTCGATGATGATCTTGCGTCCGGTGAGACCGGCGTCGCCCTTCGGGCCTCCCGTGACGAACGGGCCCGCGGGGTTGATGTAGAGCGTGACGTCGTCGAGGTCGAGGCCCGTCGTGGCGAGGACCGGGTCGATGACGTGCCGGCGCACCTGATCCTGCAGCTCGTCCTGGGAGATCTCCGGGTGATGCTGCGTGGAGACGACGACCGCGTCGACGGTCTTCGGCGTGAAGCCGTCGTAGCCCAGCGTGACCTGAGTCTTGCCGTCGGGGCGCAGGAACGGCAGCACTCCGCTGCGACGGACCTCCGTGAGACGTTCCGCCAGGCGGTGTGCGGTCCAGGCAGCCATCGGCATCAGCTGGGGCGTCTCGTTCGTCGCGAAGCCGAACATGATGCCCTGGTCGCCGGCGCCGAGCCCGTCGAGCGGATCGACGGACGACCCGTCGCGGTGCTCCTGCGCGCTGTCGACGCCGTGGGCGATGTCGGTGGACTGCTCCCCCACCGAGACGCTCACACCGCAGGACGCGCCGTCGAAGCCGGTCTCGCTGGAGGTGTAGCCGATACCGTTCACGACCTGGCGGACGATCGTCGGGATATCGACGTAGGCCTCGGTGCGGATCTCACCGGCGACGTGGACGAGGCCGGTCGTGACGAGCGTCTCGACGGCCACGCGAGAACCGCGGTCCTTCGCGATCAGACCATCGAGGATGCTGTCCGAGATCTGGTCGCAGATCTTGTCCGGATGCCCTTCGGTGACGGACTCGGACGTGAACAGACGCAGCGCGCTCATCGATTCTCCAGAACGGGACGGACAGAAGGGGGTATGGCACCCATTCTGGACTGCGCCTCCGACAGACGGGAGGCGCAGTCTCGAATATCACTCCGCGTGACGCAGGCGGAGCTTGTCCTCGTTGATCTCGTGCAGCGCGATGGTGAGCGGCTTGTCCTCGACGGAGGAATCGACCAGCGGGCCCACGTTGTCGAAGAGGTTGCCCTCGTGCAGGTCCGAGTAGTAGTCGTTGATCTGGCGCGCGCGCTTTGCGGCGTAGATCACGAGCTCGTACTTGGAGTCGACGCGGTCGAGCAGGTTGTCGATGGGGGGATCGATGATGCCGTTGTTGTGTCCGGCCATGGTGAGACCTCCTGATCAGGCGACGGGATCGTCGCGAAGACGGTGCGAAAGGCGCGCGAAGACGCTCAGCGCGCAGAGCTTGAAGACAATTCTACGACCTCGCGGGCCGCGGTGGCGACGTCCTCGTTCACGATCAGGTGATCGAACTCGTTCTGAGCGGCCAGTTCGACCTTCGCGGTACGCAATCGGCGGGCCCTCTCTTCGGCCTCTTCGGTGCCGCGCCCGACCAGTCGATGCACCAGCTCATCCCAGCTCGGCGGCAGCAGGAAGATGAGCGTCGCGGCGGGTTCCGCTCGCCGCACCTGACGCGCCCCCTGCAGGTCGATCTCGAGGAGGACCGTCTTGCCCTCGGCCAAAGCGGCGTCGATCGGTGCGCGCGGGGTGCCGTATCGGGAGCGGTTGTGCACCACCGCGTATTCGAGGAGCTCGTCGTCGGCGATCAGCCGGTCGAACTCCGCGTCGTCCACGAAGTAGTAGTGGACACCGTCGATCTCGCCCGGACGAGGCGGCCGCGTGGTCGCCGAGACCGACAGATGGATCTCCGGGTTGTGCTCACGGATATGCGCGGCCACCGTTCCCTTGCCCACGGCCGTCGGGCCGGCGAGCACGAGCAGGCGACTCCGCTCTCCACGCGGCTCCGGTACCGGGAAGCGTGTGTCGAGCCACGTCTCCAGCGCACGGCGCTGACGTGCGCCGAGGCCTCCGAGACGTTTGACCGGCGAGATGTGGAGCTCCTCCAGGATCCGGTCGCGCTTGCCCGCACCGATGGCGGGGAGAGCCAGCAGGAAGTCGGTGATGCGCATCGACCCCTCGACGGAGTCGGCGTCCGCTGTGGCGCGACGCAGCACCGCCTGCGGCGTGACCACCCGCATCGTCAGGTCGCGCTTGACGGAGGCTCTGGCACGGCGACGTTCGACCGCACGGCGGGCGGCCGCAGCTCGATCGACCTCAGGAACGGTCCGCTGGGCGTCAGACACCGGCCACCTCGAGATACTCGGCCGCGCGTGCGGCGACGGTCCGGGCCAGGTCGACCGGGCCTGCGGAGAGGATGCTGCGGCTCTCGCTCGCGATCACGGCGTCCGACAGCGCACCGAAGCGCGGCCGCAGGTCGGAGGGAGCAGCACCCTGCGCACCGAAGCCCGGAGCCAGGATGGGGGCGACGGGCTCGAAGGGCTCGATACCCGCCGGGGCCCACTCCACGGTGGCACCGATGACGAAGCCGAAGCTCCCCCACTCCCCTGCCGCCACCTGCTCGGCGTTGCGACCCGAGACCTCGGAGATGATCGATGCCGACACGGTCGCGCCGTCGGACGCCGTGGACCGCTGGAGTCCCTCGGCCTGGGGGTTGCTGGTCGCCGCGAGGACGAAGAGCCCCTTGTGGTGCTCTCCGGCGAGGGCGAAGGCCCCGTCGAGGGCTCCCACACCGAGGAAAGGACTCACCGTGAGTGCGTCCGCCTCCAACGGCGAACCCGGCGTGAGCCAGGCGCGCGCGTAGTCATCCATGGTCGACCCGATGTCGCCCCGCTTGGCGTCGGCGATCACGATGAGGCCGGCCGCGCGCGCTGCGGCAAGGACGTCTTCGAGCGCGGCGATTCCCCGGGAGCCGAAGCGCTCGAAGAACGACACCTGCGGCTTCACGAAGCCGACTCTCCCGGTGGCAGCCTCGACGGTCCGCAGGCCGAATTCACGCACGCCCTGCGCGTCGTCCGACAGTCCCCACGACGCGAGCAGCGCGGCGTGGGGGTCGATGCCGACGCAGAGGGGTCCTCGTGCGCCGAGCACGGAGCGGACCCGCTCGCCGAAGCGTGCGCTCACAGTGCCGCCTTCCGGTCCAGCGCGTACTCCTGGAGGCTCTTGACCTGGAAGCCCTCGTGGGCGGCGTCCATTCCGCTCACGGCCGCCCCGAGCACCGCCATCGTGGTGAACAGGGCCTTGTCGGCGGCGACTGCTGCGGCACGGATCTCGTAGCCGTCCGCGCGGGCCGTGCCACCGGAGGGAGTGTTCACGACGATGTCGATCTCCCCCTCGTTGATGAGGTCGACGATGTTCTTCGCGCCGGTCTCCTGTGTCGAGCTGTACTTCTCGACCACGGTGACCGCGATGCCGTTGCGCGAGAGGATCTCTGCGGTGCCCTCGGTCGCGACGATCGTGAAGCCGAGCTGTCGCAGACGGTGCGCGGGAAGGATGACGGCACGCTTGTCCGAGTCGGCGACCGAGATGAACACCGTCCCCGACGTGGGCATGCCCCCGTAGGCCGCGGCCTGACTCTTCGCGAACGCGGTCGGGAAGTCGCGGTCGATCCCCATGACCTCACCGGTGGACCGCATCTCCGGTCCGAGCACGGAGTCGACCGTCTTGCCGTCGGCGGTGCGGAATCGCTTGAACGGAAGCACCGCTTCCTTCACGGACACCGGCGCGTCGAGCGGGACCCGCGAGCCGTCCTGTTCGGGGAGCATGCCTTCGGCGCGCAGCTCGGCGATCGTCGAACCGGTCATCACGCGGCTCGCCGCCTTGGCCATCGGGATGCCGAGTGCCTTCGAGACGAAGGGCACGGTACGGCTGGCGCGCGGGTTCGCCTCGATGACGTAGAGCACTCCGGCGCTGATGGCGAACTGCACGTTGAGCAGTCCGCGTACGCCCACGCCCTTCGCGATGGCGAGCGTGGCCTCCCGCACGCGATCCACGTCGGTGCGGCCGAGCGAGACGGGCGGCAACGTGCAGCTGGAGTCGCCGGAGTGGATCCCGGCCTCTTCGAGGTGCTCCATGACACCACCGACGAACAGGTCGGTGCCGTCGTAGAGGGCGTCCACATCGAGCTCGATCGCGTCGTCGAGGAATCGGTCAACCAGGAGCGGCTTGCCCTCTTCGATCACGACTTCACCCGCGGTGCGCACGAAGTAGTCCCGGAGCGACGCGGTGTCGTAGACGATCTCCATACCGCGGCCGCCGAGCACGAAACTCGGACGCACCAGAACCGGATAGCCGATCTCCTCGGCAATGCGCACAGCGCCCTCGACGTCGATCGCGGTGCCGTTGCGCGGGGCGACCAGACCGGCCTCATCGAGCAGGCGGGAGAAGAGCTCGCGCTCCTCCGCCAGGTCGATCGCCTCGGGGCTGGTGCCGAGCACGGTGTAGCCCGCGGCTTCGATACCCTTCGCGAGGCCGAGCGGCGTCTGACCGCCGAGCTGGCAGACGACACCGAGGATCGTCCCGCTCGCGGCCTCCGCGTCCAGCACCTCCAGCACGTCCTCGAGCGTCAGCGGCTCGAAGTACAGGCGATCCGAGGTGTCGTAGTCGGTCGAGACCGTCTCCGGGTTGCAGTTGACCATGACGGTCTCGAAGCCTGCATCCGACAGCGCGAACGAGGCATGCACGCACGAGTAGTCGAACTCGACACCCTGACCGATGCGGTTGGGACCGGAGCCGATGATGACGACCTTGGTCCGATCGGACGGAGCGACCTCGGTCTCGAAGTCATAGCTCGAGTAGTGGTACGGAGTCAGCGCCGGGAACTCGCCGGCACAGGTGTCCACCGTCTTGTAGACCGGTCGGATCCCGAGACCATGGCGCACCCCGCGCATCTCCGCCTCCGAGGTTCCGCGGAGCTCGGCCAGCTGAGCGTCCGAGAAGCCGTGCTCCTTGGCGTAGCGGAGAGTGGCCGCATCGAGATCGGGCGCCGTGCGCACGATCTCCGCGACCTCGTTGATGAGCACGATCTGGTCGAGGAACCAGGGGTCCATCGCGGTCGCCTCGAAGGCCTGCTCGACCGTGGCGCCCTTGCGCAATGCCTGCTGCAGCGTGACGATACGACCGTCGGTCGGCGTCTTCGAGATCTCGAGCAGCTCCTCCACGGAACGCTCCTCCGCACCCCAGTGGAAGCTCGACCCGCGCTTCTCCAACGAACGGAGCGCCTTCTGCAGGGCGGTCGCGTAGTTGCGGCCGATCGCCATCGCCTCGCCCACGGACTTCATGGTCGTGGTCAGCGTCGCGTCCGCAGCCGGGAACTTCTCGAAGGCGAAGCGCGGGACCTTGACGACCACGTAGTCGAGCGTCGGCTCGAAGCTCGCCGGCGTCACACCGGTGATGTCGTTCGGGATCTCATCGAGGCGGTAGCCCAGGGCCAGCTTGGCTGCGAGCTTCGCGATCGGGAAGCCCGTGGCCTTCGAGGCCAGAGCGCTCGAGCGCGAGACACGCGGGTTCATCTCGATGACGATGATCCGGCCGTTCTTCGGATCGACCGCGAACTGGATGTTGCAGCCTCCGGTGTCGACGCCCACGGCGCGGATGATGTCGATGCCGATGTCGCGCATCTTCTGGTACTCGCGGTCGGTGAGGGTCAGTGCCGGCGCGACCGTGATCGAGTCACCCGTGTGCACGCCGACCGGATCGACGTTCTCGATCGAACAGACGACGACCGTGTTGTCGGCCGTGTCGCGCATGAGCTCGAGCTCGTACTCCTTCCACCCGAGGATCGACTCCTCGAGGAGTACCTCGGTGGTGGGCGAGTCGCGCAGGCCCGCTCCAGCGATGCGACGGAGGTCTTCCTCGTCGTAGGCGAAGCCGGAGCCCAGGCCCCCCATCGTGAAGCTGGGACGGACCACCATCGGGTAGCCGAGCTCGTCCGCGGCGGCCAGCACCTCCTCCATCGTGTGCGCGATGCGGGAGTCTGCCACGTCGGCGCCGGCGTCGAGGACCAGCTGCTTGAAGATCTGGCGGTCCTCGCCCTTGTTGATCGCCTCGAAGTTGGCGCCGATGAGCTCGACGTCGTACTTCTCGAGGATGCCGTGGTTGTGGAGCTCGATCGCGGCGTTGAGCGCGGTCTGTCCACCGAGGGTCGGCAGGATCGCGTCGGGGCGCTCCTTGGCGATGATCGTCTCGATGACCTCCCACGTGATCGGCTCGATGTAGGTCGCATCGGCGAAGTCGGGGTCGGTCATGATCGTGGCGGGGTTGGAGTTGACCAGGATGACCCGGACTCCCTCCTCGCGCAGCACACGACAGGCCTGAGTACCGGAGTAGTCGAACTCGCAGGCCTGGCCGATGACGATCGGGCCGGAACCGATGACGAGGACGGAGTTGATGTCGTCGCGCTTGGGCATTACTTGGAGTCCTTCTGGCTGGCGATGACCAGGTCGCGGAACCTGTCGAAGAGATAGTTGGCGTCGTGCGGGCCCGCTGCCGCCTCGGGGTGGTACTGCACCGAGAAGGCCGGGATGTCGAGAGCGCGGAGTCCCTCGACGACGTTGTCGTTCAGCCCGACATGGCTGACCTCGACCTTGCCGTACCCGTTCGGGCTGTCGAAGGTCCCCTCGATCGGAGCTTCGACGGCGAAGCCGTGGTTGTGGGCGGTGATCTCCACCTTGCCGGTCTGCTTGTCGAGCACGGGCTGGTTGATGCCGCGGTGGCCGAACGGCAGCTTGTAGGTGCCGAGACCCAGCGCACGGCCCAGGAGCTGGTTGCCGAAGCAGATGCCGAAGAACGGCAGCCCGTCGTCGAGCACCGCACGCAGCAGCTCGACGTGATCGCCCGAGGCCGCGGGGTCACCAGGGCCGTTCGAATAGAAGACGGCGACGGGGTCCACGGCTCTGATCTCATCGATGGTCACGTTCTGCGGGAGTACGTGCACCTCGAAGCCGCGGGCCGCGAGATTGTCGATCGTCGCCTGCTTCACACCGAGGTCGAGCACGGCGAGGTTGCCGATCCGCTCCCCCATCGCGGTCGTCACGGTCGCGACGTCGACGGAGACCTCGGCGGACAGATTGCGTCCCGCCATCTCGGGTGCCTCGCGGACGATGCGCACCTGCTCCTCGGGGTCGAGCGACGCATCGGCGCCGGAGAAGATGCCGCCGCGCATGGAGCCGGCTGAGCGGATGTGGCGCGTGATCGAACGGGTGTCGACCCCGCTGATGCCCACCACGCCGTCCTGGACGAGCACATCGTCGAGCGACGCGTTGGCGCGCCAGTTCGAGACGACGCGCGAAGGGTCGCGCACGATGTACCCGGAGACCCAGATGCGACGCGACTCGGCGTCTTCGTCGTTCATGCCGGTGTTGCCGATGTGCGGTGCCGTCTGCAGGACGATCTGGCCCGCGTACGAGGGGTCCGTGATGGTCTCCTGGTATCCGGACATGCCGGTCGCGAAGACGACTTCGCCGAGGGTGCGTCCGCGTGCGCCGTAGGCGCGTCCGGCGTGACGCGTGCCGTCCTCCAGGACGAGCACGGCGGGGTCGGGCAGCTGGGCCGCGGGGGCCTGCCCGGCGGGTGTCGAGAGAGTCATGACTTTGCTCCTGTGTCGGGGGCGGCGGGGACGAGCCGCTGCAGGTCGGAGATGAGGTTCTGAGGCTCACCGGTGGCGAGGCGCAGGTAGCTGTCGACGACGGTGTCGTCGGCGATCTTCCAGGCGATGCGCACGAGGCCGCCGGGCTCGACCACGCGGTCGATCGTGACGGTGGCACGATCGACGGTGACGAGCCGGTCGTTCGCGAGGAAGACCGTCGGGGTTCCGTCGAGGCAGAGGGCGATGCCGCGATCCGTGAGGGCGAGCTCGCCGCGTGCCCGATACGCGAGAGGGGACACCGCGAGGCGTTCGAGCGGCTGCTCGTGTCGTGTCGTCGACACGTACAGCACCTCGTCGCGGCGGACGATCTCCGCATGCTCAGGGACTCCGAGCGGCGCCGTGAACACGGAATCGCGGCGCATTCGTCGTCGCCAGGCGAAGAGCATCGCCAGCAGAATCAGGAGCGCCACCGCGATCATGATCGCGACGGCGAGGTCCCGAGCGCTCATGCGCGGAGCTCCTCGACGACGTGTCCGCCGTCGACGGTGAGGGTGCCGCCGTGGATGGTGTACTCCACGCGTCCGGGGAGCGTCCGGCCGAGGTAGGGCGAGTTCACGCTCCGGCCGTGGAGATCCGCCTCCGTGAAGACGCCGTCGACAGAAGCGTCATACAGCGTGAGGTGGGCCGGCTGTCCGACGCCGAGCGGAGTGCCGTGGCCGGCGAGCCTACCGATGCGTGCCGGTGTCGAACTCATGACGCGCGCGACGTCGGACCATTCGAGCAGCCCGGTCTGCACCATCGACTGATGCACCACGCGGAGCGCGCTCTCGAGGCCCACCATGCCGTTCGCCGCTGCCTGCCACTCGCACGCCTTGTTCTCGCTCGGATGCGGAGCGTGATCGGTGGCCACGATGTCGATCGTTCCGTCGGCGAGGCCCTCGCGCACGGCGTGCACATCCTCTTCGCGGCGCAGCGGCGGATTGACCTTGTAGCGAGCGTCGTAGCCGCGCACGAGCTCGTCGGTCAGCAACAGGTGGTGCGGGGTGACCTCAGCGGTGACGTCGATGCCGCGCTTCTTGGCCCAGCGGATGATGTCGACCGACCCTGCCGTCGAGAGGTGACAGACGTGCAGGCGGGATCCCACGTGCTCGGCCAGTAGCACGTCGCGGGCGATGATCGACTCCTCCGCCACCGCGGGCCAGCCGCTCAGACCGAGTTCGGCCGACACGATGCCTTCGTTCATCTGGGCACCCTCGGTGAGACGAGGATCCTGAGCGTGCTGGGCGATGACGCCGCCGAAGGACTTCACGTACTCCAGCGCACGGCGCATGATGAGCGGATCGAACACGCAGAAGCCGTCGTCGCTGAAGACGCGCACCTTCGCGCGGGACGACGCCATCGCTCCCAGTTCCGCGAGACGCTCGCCCTTCTGCCCGACCGTGACGGCGCCGATGGGCTGCACGGTGGCATAACCGGCGGCCTCGCCCAGGCCGAGCTCCTGCTCGACCACTCCGGCGGTGTCCGCCACGGGAGAAGTGTTGGGCATCGCGAACACCGCGGTGAAACCACCGGCGGCTGCGGCCCTCGTCCCGGTGAGGATCGTCTCCGACGCTTCATAGCCGGGTTCGCGCAGATGCGTGTGCAGGTCGACGAGCCCGGGCAGGGCCACGAGCCCCGCGCCGTCGATGATGCGCGCACCGGCGCGATGCAATCGCTGACCGATGTCGGCGATGCGGCCGTCTTCGATGATGATGTCGGCGCTCTCGGCACCGAGCAACTGTGCGCCAGTGATGACGAGGGTCTCGCTCACAGGTCTCCCCCTCGTTCGTCGTCTCGTTCTCCTGCCAGCAGCAGGTACAGCACCGCCATGCGGACGGACACCCCGTTCGTCACCTGTTCCAGCACCGTCGAGCGGGGGGAATCGGCAGCTTCCGAAGAGATCTCCAGTCCCCGGTTCATGGGTCCGGGGTGCATGACAATGCTACCTGCCGGAAGACCGCCCACACGCCGTGCGTCCAGGCCCCAGCGGCGGGAATACTCCCGCTCAGTCGGGAAATACGCCGCGTTCATCCGTTCCAGCTGGATACGCAGCATCATCACGGCGTCCGGGTCCTCCGCCAGCGCCCGATCGAGGTCGTATTCGACCCGCACCGGCCAGAGAGACACGTTCTGCGGCACCAACGTGGGCGGTGCCACCAGGGTGACGTCGGCACCCAACGTGGTGAGCAGCCAGACGTTGGAACGGGCAACGCGGGAGTGCAGCACGTCACCGACGATCACGACCCGCAGCCCGCTGAGGTCCCGTCCTCGGCTGTCGCCACCGAAGCGACGCTTGCGGATGGTGAAAGCGTCGAGCAGCGCCTGCGTCGGGTGCTCGTGGGTGCCGTCCCCGGCATTCACCACGCCGGCCGAGATCCAGCCGCTGGTGGCGAGGGTCTGCGGCGCTCCGGAGCCGGGGTGCCGGACCACGACCGCGTCGGCGCCGATCGCCTCGAGCGTCTGCGCCGTGTCTTTCAGGCTCTCGCCTTTGGAGACGCTGGAGCCCTTCGCGGCGAAGTTGATCACATCGGCGGAGAGACGCTTGGCGGCTGCCTCGAACGAGATGCGCGTGCGGGTCGAGTCCTCGAAGAAGAGGTTCACGACGGTCTTGCCGCGCAGTGTCGGGAGCTTCTTGACCTCGCGGGACTGCGTGTCCGACATGTCTTCGGCGACATCGAGGATGCGCAGTGCGGTCGCCCGATCGAGGGTGCGGGTGTCGAGGAGATGCCTCATTCGCCGATCGTCACCTCCTCGGCCCCGTCGTTCTCGAAGAGGCGCACATTGACGCGCTCCGTACGCGCGGAGGGGATGTTCTTGCCGATGAAGTCCGGCCGGATCGGAAGTTCACGATGCCCGCGGTCGACCAGGATCGCCAGCCGGACGACAGCGGGGCGGCCGATCGACTGGATCGCGTCCAGTGCGGCCCGGATGCTCCGCCCGGAGAAGAGCACATCATCGACGAGCACGACCGTCTTGCCGTCGATGCCGCCGACCGGGATCTCCGTGGGCTGCGGCGACCGGGTCGGGTGCTTGGCGAGGTCATCCCGGAAGAGGGTGACATCGAGAGCGCCGACGGGAACGGACTGTTGAGCGATCTCGCTGATCAGCAGCCCGAGGCGATGGGCGAGAGTGACGCCGCGGGTCGGAATTCCCAGCAGCACGAGGTTCTCGGCTCCTCGATTGGATTCGAGGATCTCGTGCGCGATACGGGTCAGCGCGCGTGAGATGTCGGCTTCGTGCAGCACGGTGCGCATGCTCATCGGCCGCTCCCTTCTCCGCCTCACAGGACGGTGTTAAAGGTTGCTAGTCAGGCCAGTCTATCGGAGCGCGGACTCTCCGCGATCAGCTCGCCTCCTGCAGCACGGGATCGGTGACGTCGTCGACCTTGGCGGAACGGATCGGGTGCCCGGCCGTGGAGAGGCATCGACCGGTCTTCAGGTCCCACTTCCAGTCGTGCATGCTGCAGGTGAGGATCCCGTCCTCGTCGACGGTGCCCGTTCGGGTGAGGTCGGCGCGCAGGTGCGGGCAGCGCCGCTGGACGACCCAGTCCCCGATCTCCGCATCCTCCGTCTGATCCGTCTGCTCCTGATACCAGTTCTCGACGTACTCGATCCGGTCGACCGAGAGGCACTTGAGGAACGTGGTGAGGAACTCGTTGAACTTGCCGCTGCGCCCCACCGAGAACTGCATCGAGAGGAAGATCGAGTTCGACCAGTCGATCTCGTGATCGACGATGTTCGTGGAGACGAGATCTGCGGGGATGGTGTACCAGTACACGCACTCCTCCCCCGCGTACTCGCGGACCTTCGCACGAGGGAAGTCGACGACCATGTCGAGCTCGCCGATGCGGAAGCGCACACATCCGCCGACGCCCAACCGGATCGTGCGGGACTTCTTCAGCAGCGGCTCCCACCAGGTCTTGATCGCCTCGAGCATCTCGGCCGGGGGGATGATCTCGGCACGAGACGCCTCTTCGTCGCGGATCTCCTGCTGCCGGCTCGCGCGCTGCTCCTCGAGGTACTCCCACTTCTCGTCGAAGATGTGAGCGATCTCGGCGTCGGTGTAGAGCGTCTGCTCGGAGGTGACGTTGCCTCCCTCGACCGTGACGACGGTCCCGGGGATGAACAGCTGACCGTCGTACTGCGGAGCGAGCTCCTTCATGTGCGCGAGGAACTGTTTCTGGTCCGTGAAGATCGATTCGCCGTTCTTGCCCAGACCGTTGAAGTCGAACAGATCGTCGCGCAGGAACATCGGCGGACCGGCCATCGGGAAGACGTGCGGAGCATCGACCTTCTCGATGTAGTACATGGCGCGCTTGTTCTGCGCTTCGCGCTTGAGGCGGGCGAAGTTCTGCTTCGCGTCGAGCGGCAGGTCGTAGACCATGGGCCACCAGATGGCACCGGAGACCTGGGTGAAGTAGGCGTCGGGCGTGCCGAAGTCGAGCAGCTTCTCGAGGTCGAGCGGATGCGAGTCGTTCTGATTGAGCACCGAACCGGTGCCGTCGTCGACGCTCAACGAGGAGTCGCCGATCGGTCCGTCGCTGGGAGCGCGCAGCGGCGTGATCATCATCTTGAGGTCGCCGCGCTGGATCACCTGACCTGCCGGAGCGTAGGTGATGTTCGTGTAGCCGAGCGCGCGGATGTCCTTCTCGAGATCATCGGTCGGGTACTCCGGGAGCAGCACCTCGATGTCCTTGCGGATGTAGCGCTCGAGGAGACGCGGATCGAAGTGGTCGCGGTGGCGGTGCGAGATCCAGAGGAAGTCGGCTTCGCGGCCGAATCGCTCCCAATCCAGCCCCCGGTTGTCCGGGAACGGGAACCAGGATCCGTAGAAGGAGGGTCCGAGAACCGGGTCGCAGATGATGTTCCCGCCCACGGTCTCGATGAACATCCCGGCGTGGCCGAGTCCGGTGATCCGCATTGCATTCCTCCCGAAAGTGAACCGTTCGATTGTACCGAGGGCTCCCTGTGCGGCCGGTCGACCGAGCCGGGAGTATTCATCTCACCCCTCGAACAAGCCGCGGATGTCGTCGGCGGTCAGCGATTGTGCGAACAGCGCTTCCTCATCGAGGACGGCGGTGAACAATCGGGCCTTGCGGCGCTGCAGCTCGAGCACCTTCTCTTCGATGGTCCCGGTGGAGATCATCCGGTAGACGAACACCTGACGGTCCTGTCCGATGCGGTGCGTGCGGTCGATCGCCTGCGCCTCCGCCGCGGGATTCCACCACGGGTCGAGGAGGAACACGTAGTCGGCTTCGGTCAGCGTGAGGCCGAATCCCCCTGCCTTCAAGCTGATCAGGAACACCGGCTGCTCCCCGGCGGTGAATCCGTCGACCACCTTCTGGCGATGCCTGGTCGTCCCGTCCAGATGGGCGTATGGGATTCCCGCGGCATCCAGGCGGGCTGCGGCCAGGTCGAGGAAGGACGTGAACTGACTGAACACCAGGGCCCGGTGGCCCTCGGCCTGGAGCTCGATCACCCTCTCGAGGAGGACGTCGAGCTTGCGCGAACCGATCTTCGCGTCTTCCGGGTCGATGAGACCGGGAGCGAGGCTGAGCATGCGCATCAGGGTGAGCGAGCGGAACACGATGAAGCGGTTGCGATCGAGGTCTTCGAGTAAGCCCAGCACCTTCTGACGTTCCCGCTGCAGCACCGTCTCGTACAGGGCACGGTGGGAGGCACCGAGCTCGACCTCGAGGATCTGCTCCTGCTTCGCAGGGAGTTCCGGAGCGACGATCTCCTTCGTGCGCCGCAGCAGCAACGGGCGTATCCGTCGTCGCAACTGCGCGAGGCGTCGTTGCCGGTACTCGCCGCCCTCCTCGTTCTCCGGCACCTTGCCCTGCTCGATCGGCTGGATGTACCGCTCGCGGAATTTCCGCGCCGACGGGAAGAGTCCGGGCGCCGTGAGCTTCAACAGTGCCCATAGCTCGCTGAGGCTGTTCTCCATCGGGGTTCCGGTGACGGCGAAGGTCACATCGGCCGAGAAGGAGGCGACGGCGCGGTGCAGCTTCGTCGCGGGGTTCTTGACGAACTGCGCCTCGTCGAGGATGAGCCCCGCCCAATCCACAGCCGCGTACTCGGCCTCGTCGAGCCGGGCGACGGCATAGGTCGTGATCACGAGGTCGGTCTCGCCGAGGTGGTCGACCAACCCGGGACCCTGGGTGCTCGCCCGGAGCAGCACCCGAAGCGAGGGCGTGAATCGAGCGGCCTCGCTCCGCCAGGTGGCCAGCACGGAGGTGGGTACGACGACCAGGAACGGGCGATGCTCCCCCGCCTCCCTGGCGTGTGCGATGAGTGCGAGGAGCTGGAGCGTCTTGCCGAGTCCCATGTCATCGGCGAGGATTCCTCCCAGGCCGTGGTTCCAGAGGAATGCGAGCCAATCCAGCCCCTCCTTCTGGTACGGCCGCAGCGTGGCGTTCATCGCCGGCGGCACCGGAACCGAGGGCACGGAGGAAGCACGACGCAGAGCGTCGGCGGTGGCGCGCCAGGTGACGGCCGGGAGAGCCTCGTCGGCGAGGTCCTCGAACTCCTCCCAGAGGTCGGTCTGATACCGGCTGATCCGAGGACCCGTCTCCCACTCGTCGAGCGCGCCCGCTTCGTCGATGAGCTCACGCAGGTGATCGAGGGCACGATGGTTCAGCGAGAAGTAGCTGCCGTCGACGAGGAGGAGCTTCTTCCGACCGGTGCTCAGCGCCGTGAACAGCGGTTCGAACGGGATCGTGCGCCCATCGATCTTGACCAGCACACCGAGGTCGAACCAGTCCGGATCCGTGCTCTCCACGGTCGACACGGTGATCTCCGGTTCGCCCGTCAGCTCGTGATAGCTCTTGCGCCGACCCGAGACCACGACCGTGACGCCCTGGGCTTCGAGAGCGGGGACGATCCGGGTGACGAACTCGGCTGCCGCGACGTCGTGGAACGAGCCCGCTGCCTGGAGAGCCTCCCCCAGATGCTCGGTCCAGACGCTCTGAAGCGCGTCGCGGTGCGCCGCCTCCGCCGTGGTGTCGCGCACCGCATGGTCGCTGGCGGCGAACGGAACCCGTCCGAATCCGCGATACTCCCACGCGAAGGTATAGGAGACCGTGTCACCCCGACGGAACGACAGCTCCAGCACGGCATGAGGTGCGGGCAGCGCAGGCAGTTCGACACGGTCTGCGGAGCGCACGGCGATCCGACGCCCGAGCAGCGGATACGCATCCTGGAAGAACGCCGCTTCGTCGCCCGCCGGAACCTCGAGACCCGCCGCGGGACCGATCAGGGCGTGGACGGGCTCGCTGAGCGGCACCTCGGCGAGTGTCACGTGCAGGCGCGTGCCGTGCTGCGCGATCTCGTACACGCCGCTGCGACCGATCGCCCGGACGTCCCGGGGCTCGACCTTGCGGCCGTCGATCGTGATGTCGGGGCGCACCACGAGTCCTCCGTCCTCGGCGCGTCCGATCGTCGCGCCGATCATGGCCTGCTCCGCCACGGCGACGCTCGTGTTCTTCTGCGTGGCGACGAGCGGTATCCCGAGGTCCGCAGCGGTTCGCAGGTGCCCCCACAGCAGGCCGGATTCGATCAGATCGGCGACCAGCCAGTCACCGGCAGTACCCGACAAGAGAGTGTCCCGGGCGATGCTCAGCAGGTCGGCGAACCACCGCGATCGATCCCGCCCATATTGCGAAGACGAACGCCGCACCGCGTCCCACGTCGCAGACCCCTGCACCCAGGCATCCGTCGCGGCGCTTCGCTCGAGCGGGCGGATCCCGAGAAGGATCTCCCCCGTGCGCTTCGCCACGTCGCGGGCGGTGGCCGTACGCTGCGGGCGCGAGGCCCAGGGGTTCGCCCCGCGTCCGTCGCGCACCCGCAACTCGACACCGAGCGCGAGGGGCGTCTTCGCGTCGTCACGCGAAGGACCGAGGATTGTACGCCAGTCTGCGTACGGCGGCCCCTCGGATCGGGACGGTTCGAACGGAAGAGCCATGCTTCCATCCTCTCCGCCACCGCCGACAGTACGACGCGTCGGACGGGTCAGGCCGCGCGAGCCACCCGGGCGAGGACGCCGTGCACGAAGGCCCCGGAGTCGTCGGTCGAGAACTCCTTCGCGAGCTCGACGGCCTCGTCGATCGCGACAGCAGTCGGCACTTCGTCGTTGTACAGGATCTCCCACACCGCGATCCGGAGCAGCGCGCGATCCACCGCGGGCATGCGCTCCAGCTTCCAGTCCCGACTGTGCGTCGTGATCTGCTCGTCGATCTCGTCGCGGGTGTCGATGATGCCGTCGACGATCTCGCGCGCGTAGAGCCACGAGGCTTCGCGTGCGGGCTCACTCGCGGCGCGCTTGGCCTCGGCGGCCAGGGTCACGGCGAGGTCATCCCCGCGCACGTCGGAGGAGAAGAGGATGTCGAGAGCGCGCTTGCGCGCCTTCGTCCGGGCGCTCACGCCTTACTTCTCGCGGCCGAGGTAGTCACCCGTGCGGGTGTCGACCTTGACCTTGGTGCCGGCTTCGACGAACAGCGGCACCTGGATCTCGTAACCGGTCTCGAGCGTGGCGGGCTTGGTGCCTGCCGAGGAGCGGTCACCCTGCAGGCCGGGCTCGGTGTAGGTGATCTCCAGGATCACGGAGGCCGGGAGGTCGAGGTACAGGGGGTTGCCGTTGTTCAGGGCGATCGTGACGGCCTGGTTCTCGAGGAGGAAGTTCTTCGCGTCGCCGACCGTGGCGGCCCCGACCGTGATCTGGTCGAAGTCCGTCTGGTCCATGAACACGTAGCCGTCGCCGTCCGTGTACAGGTAGGTGTAGTCGCGGCGGTCGACGTTCTCGATCTCGATCTTGGCGCCGGCGTTGTAGGTGCGGTCGACGACCTTGCCCGACACCACGTTCTTCAGCTTGGTGCGCACGAACGCGCCACCCTTGCCGGGCTTCACATGCTGGAACTCGATGACGCTCCAGAGCTGCCCGTCGATGCTGAGGACGACGCCGTTCTTGATGTCTGCGGTAGATGCCATGCGCTGCGAGTTCCGTTCGTGTGTCTGCGGGGTCGGACGAGACCGACAGTCGATTCTACGGGATGAGTGCGGCGAGCTGTCGCACGGCGTCTGCGTAGCCGTCGACGCCACGGCCCGCGACCCGCACGGCCGCCACATCTTCCAGGTAGGAATGGTGGCGGAAGGCCTCACGCGCGAGCACATCGGAGATGTGGACCTCCGCGAACGGCAGCGCCACCCCGGTGAGCGCGTCACGCAGCACCACCGACGTGTGCGTGAGTCCGCCCGGATTGATCACGATCCCGGCGCAGTCCTCCCGTGCCGCATGGATCGCGTCGACCAGCACGCCCTCGTGGTTGCTCTGCAGCGCCCGGACCTCGAATCCGACCGCGGCTGCGGCCTCGGTGGTGATCCGTTCCACGTCCGCGAGAGTCGCCGTGCCGTACACGTCGGGCTCGCGGGTACCGAGGAGATTCAGGTTCGGCCCGTTGACCAGGAGGATCCGGCGGCTCACTCCCCGACCTCCTGATAGGCGGCGAACAGCAGCGACTCGTCCGGAGCCTGCAGGACGGTGGGCTTCGCGAGGTCGTCGAGGAGGATGAAGCGCAGCATCCCGCCGCGGCTCTTCTTGTCGCGCTGCATGGTGGCGAGCAACTGCGGCCATGCCCCCGCACGGTATGAGGTCGGAAGGCCCAGCGACTCCAGGATCGTCCGGTGCCGCTCGGCAGCGGAGTCGGACAGACGACCCGCAAGCCGCGAGAGCTCGGCGGCGTAGAGCATCCCGACCGAGATCGCGGCGCCGTGCCGCCAGCGGTACCGTTCCGCATGCTCGATCGCGTGTCCGAGCGTGTGCCCGTAGTTGAGGATCTCGCGGAGTCCGGCCTCGCGGAAGTCGTCCGAGACGACCTTCGCCTTCATGTCGATCGCCAGTTCGACCGCGCGGCGGAACTCCTCGGATGTCGTGTCGACGGCGCGGAGCGGATCGGCCTCGATGATGTCCAGGATCTCCGGAGCCCAGATGAATCCGGCCTTGACGACCTCGGCGAATCCTGCGGTCGCCTCGTTGGGACTCAGGCTGGCGAGCTCGTCGAGGTCGCCGACCACGGCGCTCGGCGCCCAGAACGCCCCCACGAGGTTCTTGCCCTCCGCGGTGTTGACACCGGTCTTGCCACCGACCGACGCATCGACAAGGCCCAGTACCGTGGTCGGCACCTGGATCAGCTGCACGCCTCGCAGCCAGGTCGCGGCGACGAACCCGGCGAGGTCGGTCACCGCTCCCCCGCCGTATCCGATGACCGCATCGCTGCGGGTGAAGTCCGCCTGGCCCATCACCTGCCAGCAGAAGGCCGCCACCTCGATCCGTTTGCCCTGCTCGGCATCCGGGATCTCCGCGAGCAGTACCTCGCGCGGACCGTCGGTGGTGTCGGCGAGAAGTCTGTCGCGCAGCTCGGCCGCGCGGGTCGCGAGCGTGGGCGGATGCACCACCAGCACCTTGCGGACGCCCGGCGCGAGCGCGGCGGAGACCCGATCCAGGATCCCGCGTCCGATCGTGATGTCGTAGGCGTCGTTCCCCGTGACGCTGATGGTCGTCGTGCTCATCGCTGTTCTCTCCTCCATGTCACGATGTCATCCGCGATCTTCTGCATCGGACGACGTGAGGTGTCGAAGGTGGTCGAGGCGACCTCGGCGTACCACCCCCGGCGTTCCTCGAAGATCTTCTTCCAGCGCTCCACCGGATCCTCATCCCCTGACAGGAGGGGGCGGTTGCTGCCGCGGAGCCTGTCCGCCACTGCGTCTGGGTTCACCGTCAGGAAGACGACCGGATGCGCTTTCAGGAGTTCGCGGGTGGCCGCCTGCGTGACCGCGCCTCCACCGAGGGAGATCACGCCCCCGTCGGCGAGGGCCTGGGCGACCGCGGCGCGTTCGAGCTCCCGGAAGTGCGCCTCTCCGTACTCGGCGAAGATGCCGGAGATCGGACCGTGTTCCGCCACGATGCGTTTGTCCGTGTCGACGAAAGCGACGCCGAGTCGCCGAGCGACGCGGCGTCCGACGCTGGTCTTGCCTGCGGCCATCGGGCCGACCAGCACCAGCGTCAGCGGATCAGCCGCGCTCGTCATGCGCGATGAGCGCCGCCTCGGACGCCGGTGTCGTCCGCAGCCCCGCCGGGATGCCTTCGAGGTAGCCCTCGAGGTTGCGACGGGTCTCGCGGATGCTGTCGCCACCGAACTTCTCGAGCACGGCGTTCGCGAGCTCCACGGCGACCATCGCCTCGGCGACCACTCCGGCGGCGGGCACAGCGCACACGTCGGAGCGCTGGTGGTGAGCGGTGGCGTCGTCACCCGTGGCGGTGTCGATCGTGCGGAGGGCATGCGGAACGGTCGCGATCGGCTTCATCCCGGCGCGGACGCGCAACACGGTTCCGGTGGACATGCCGCCTTCCGTGCCTCCGGCCCTGTCCGAGCCGCGCGTGATGCCGTCCGCGGTGGCGAAGAGCTCATCGTGGGCGGCCGAACCTCGGCGGCGCGTGGTCTCGAAGCCGTCGCCGACCTCGACGCCCTTGATCGCCTGGATGCTCATGAGCGCCTGAGCGAGACGCGCGTCGAGGCGTCGGTCCCAGTGCACGTGGGAGCCGAGTCCCGGAGGAAGGCCGTACGCGAGCACCTCGACGATGCCGCCCAGCGTGTCGCCGTCCTTCTTCGCGTCATCGACCTCGGCCACCATCAGAGCGGAGGTCGCGGTGTCGAAGCACCGGAGCGGATCGGCATCGAGCGCCTCGACATCGTCGGGCGTGGGGAGCGGAGACCCCTCGGGCACCCGCACCGGCCCGATCGACAGGGTGTGGCTGACCAGGCGGATACCGAGCTCACCGAGGAACGATCGGGCGATCGCCCCGAGCGCGACACGCGCAGCCGTCTCCCGAGCACTCGCTCGTTCGAGGATCGGACGCGCCTCGTCGAAGTCGTACTTCTGCATGCCCACGAGGTCGGCGTGCCCCGGACGTGGACGGGTGAGGGGCGCGCTGCGCCCACGGGACTTGTCGGTGAGCTCCACGGGCTCGGGGTTCATGACCTCGATCCACTTCGGCCACTCGGTGTTGCCGATGCGCAGAGCGATCGGGCTGCCGAGGCTCTTGCCGTGCCGCACACCGCCGGAGATGGTCAGCGCGTCCTGCTCGAACTTCATGCGCGAGCCACGGCCATAGCCCAGCTTGCGACGAGCGAGATCGGCCTGGATGGCCTCGGAGGACACAGGGACGCCGGAGGGCAGGCCCTCCATGACGGCGATGAGTTCTGGGCCGTGCGATTCGCCGGCCGTGAGCACGCGGAGCATTGCTCCAGTCTCCCACGGGTTGGCCCCCTCGCCGCGCCGCGTTTCGACGCCGTCCGCTCAGAGCGCGGCGCGCATGGCCGAGACGACCTCTGCTTCGGCGGGCAGCGGGAGCGCCGGATCCCCGTGCCGGAAGATCCGGATCTGGCGCACGGCCTGATGCAGCAGCATCCCCAAGCCGGACACCACCGTGCCGTCGCTCCAGCGGGACGCGAGGGCGGAGGGCCAGGGCGCATAGGCAGCATCGAACAAGGCTCCGCCGGTCTCGGCCAACCCCACCGCGGTTTCGACAGGAAGGGCGGTCGCACTGGGCAAGGTCGAGAGGGTCAGGTCGACCGCGTCGCGCCCGCCGTCGAGGGAGCGTACTTCGACCGGAATACCCAAGCGGTCGCCGAGGGCGACGAGTGCCTTCGCCCGCTCCGGGCGTCGAGCCCGCACCTCCACGTGCTTCACCCCGATCTCGGAGGCGGCGACGAGCGCGGACGCGGCAGTGGCGCCGGCACCGATGATGCGCGCCGTCTCCGCAGCGGTGATCCCCGCCTCCGACAGCGCGTCGATGATCCCGCCGACATCGGTGTTGAAACCGGCGGGCGCCGCCCCGAGCAACAGGGTGTTGACGGCGCCCGTGAGGTCTGCGTGGCGATCCCTCGTCGCAGCGGCGCGGTAGCCCTCCCCCTTCAACGGCATGGTCAGCGACAAACCGCGCCACGTGTCGTCGAGTCCACCGAGTGCGACGGTGAAGGCCTCCGCAGAGACCTGACGCCGTCCGTACTCCCAGCTCAGACCGAGGACCCGATACGCGGCGGCATGCAGGTGAGGGGACTTGGAGTGCGCGATCGGGTCCCCCCAGACCGCGAGTCGCGTGCGCGTCACCGAGTCAGCACCCGGCGTCGGGGTTCGCGCGGCACCATTCGCGCCACTTCTCGATCCCCTGCTCGTGCTCGGCCATGGTCTCGGAGAACTGCGTCTCCCCCGTGCTGAGGTTGATCGTGACGAAGTAGAGCCACGGGCCATCGACGGGGTTCATCGCCGCCGAGATCGCGGCGTCACTCGGGCTCGCGATCGGCGTCGCGGGGAGGCCCTCCCGGACGTATGTGTTCCAGGCGTTGTCGTCTTCCAGCGCTTCCTTGGAACTCGAGACGACGCCCTCGTGCAGCGAGCCGTAGCCGTATTGCGCCGTCGAGTCCATCTGCAGCTTCATATTGATATCGAGACGGTTCTGGATCACGCGCGAGACCTTCGCGAAGTCGTCGAGCCGACCTTCTCGCTGGATGATCGAGGCGATGGTCAGTATGCGCTCCTCGTCACCGGCGGGGACCCCCGCAGCGGCCAGCGATTCGCGGGTGCGATCGACCATGCGCTGGATGACCTGCGTGGCCGTGACCTCGGGATCGAACGTATAGACGGCCGGGAACAACCAGCCTTCGAGGCTCTGTGCTTCCACCCCGTACTGCGAAGGATCCTTGACGGCCGCCTCGAAGTCCGCCAGCGGCAGACCGAGGGTCTCGGCCATGGCAGGGAGGGAGGAGACGATGGTTCCACCTTCAGCGACGGAGACGGTGTTCTCGAGCTTGTTCGCGTCGTCCCGGAGCGCCGCGAGGGCGGCCTCGGCCGTCATCTTCGTCTGCAGCTTGTACACGCCCGGGTAGAAGATCACGGCGATGTTCTCGTCGACGAGGTAGTCGTAGAAGACGCTCTCGGTCTTCGTCACCCCCGCCTCGTACAGTGCGGTCGACACGGGAGAGCCGGTGTCGCCCTCCTTGATCGTGACGAAGGCCTCGCCGGTCGCCAGACCCGGCTCCCAGTCCTTCGAATCGCCCCAGCCCATCGCGTCACTGATCTTCTCGCCGTAGGTGTTCGCCACCCAGACTCCGGCCGCCGCGATACCACCGAAGATCACCAGAACGATGATCAGCGCGATCAAGCACCCCTTGCGGCGCTTCTTCTTCGGCGCGGCGTCGATGTGATCGTCATGGGGGACGAAGAGGTCGTCCAGCCCACCGCCGAGCACAGGCTCCGGTGTCGCCGCGGCACCCGAGGGCGACTCGATCCGGGGCACGGCACGGGTGGGGGTGTCCGCGGCATCCGCCGAGGCACGGAGCGGAGTCGGCGAGGGCACCGCACCGGCGGCGGCGACGGCGTCGTCCGCAGAAGCGCGAACCGGCACGGGAGAAGCCTCGGCCGGAGTATCGGCACCGGTGACGGGGCGGGACTCCCCCGCGGCCGCTTCTCTGGCCGCCCGACGCGAGCCCGGAACGGGCGCGCTGTTGTCGACCGTGGGAATCTGCGCGGTCGGCTCGGGCAGGTTCTCGAAGAGATCCCCCAGGCGGGAATCTGCGTCGTGCCGCGGCGTTTCGTTGTCGCGTTCGGACATCGTCAGGCGTGCTCCTCGTCAGGCGAGATGACGGCACCGGCCGGGTTTCCGGTGCTCTTCTCCATATCGATCGCCTGCTGCAGAAGCACCACGGCGGCGACCTGATCCACAATGCTACGAGACTTCTTCTGAGATCTCCCGGAACTGCGCAATGCGGCATGCGCCGTCACGGTGCTCAACCGCTCGTCCACGAGCCGCACCGGAGTGCCGCTGCGCCGGCAGAGCTCGGCGGCGAACTCCCGCGCGTCCGTGGTCGACGCGGTATCCGCACCCTGCATGTTGACCGGCAGACCGACCACGAACTCCAACGGGTCGTACTCGCTCGCGATCTGAAGGATCCGGGCGATCGAGGCCTCGTCGCGAGGCACTGTCTCCACGGGGACGGCCAGCATCCCGTCGGGGTCGCAGCGCGCGACACCGACCCGCGCGCGCCCCACGTCGATGCCGAGCCGCACACCGCGGCGGAAAGTGCTCACGCGCCGCGCAGCTCCTGTGCGATGGCTTCGAGCGCCGACGGCAGAGCCGCCGTGTCGGCGCCGCCACCTTGCGCGACATCATCGCGCCCGCCACCGCCGCCGCCGAGCACCCCGGCCGCCCGCTTCGCGAGCGCACCGGCCTTCGCTCCCGCCGAGCGTGCCGCGTCATTGGTCGCGACGACGACGACGGGCCGCCCGCCCACGACCGCGCCGAGTGCCACCACAGCAGCATCCGAGCCGAGCCGATCGCGCACGCCGTTGACGAGGTCTCGCACGTCATCCGCCGATGCGACTTCGCCCAGACTCTGCGCGGCCAGTCGGAACGCACCGACGCGCGTCGCGGCGTCGACGATGGCCGGCACCTGTCCGGCTCTCTCCTTCGCCTCGAACTGCGCGATGCGCTTCTCGGCAGCCTTCAGGCTGGCCGTCAGGTCGGCGATCCGCTCCGGCAGCTGCTCACGCGGCGTCTTGAGGGAACTCGTCAGCTGCGACACGATCGCCCGCTCAGCCGCGAGCTCACGGAAAGCATCGGCGCCGACGAGAGCTTCGATACGACGGTTGGAGGCGCCCACCGAGGACTCCCCGACCAGGCTGACCAGCCCGATCTCGGCACTGGTGGTCACGTGCGTCCCGGCGCAGAGTTCCCGCGACCATGGCCCACCGATGTCGACCATGCGCACGACGTCGCCGTACTTCTCGCCGAACAGCGCCATGGCGCCGGCTTCCTTGGCCTCGTCGAGCGAGACGATACGCGTGGTCACCTCCAAGGCGTCCTGCACTGCGCGGTTGGTGATCTCCTCGATCTCGCTGCGCGTATCGGTCGAGAGCGCCTGCGACCAGGCGAAGTCGAAGCGCATGTAGCCGGCACGATTCAAAGAACCGGCCTGCGTCGCCGTCGGACCGAGGGTGTCACGGAGCGCGGCGTGCACGAGGTGCGTGGCCGAGTGCGCCTGGCGGGCTGCACGGCGGTTCGCCGCGTCCACCACCGACGTCGCGACGTCGTCGACGGCCACACTTCCGCGCGTGACTTCGACGGTGTGGCTGATGAGTCCGGGGACCGGCTTCTGAACGTCGAGCACTTCGAGCGCGTAGCCCGGGCCGACGATCGTGCCCTTGTCGGCCACCTGACCACCGGACTCGGCATACAGCGTCGTCTCGGCGAGCACGACCTCGGCGATCTGCCCTTCGGATGCGCTGCGCACAGGCACTCCGTCGACGAGGAGTCCGAGCACACGGGACTCGACCTCGAGGGCGGTGTATCCGTCGAAACCGGTCTCGCCCAGGGAGCGCAGCTCCCGGTAGACCGATACGTCGGCGAGCTGACGCTTGCGGTTGCGAGCGTCGTCCTTGGCCCGCTGACGCTGCTCCTGCATGAGCGTGTCGAAAGCGGCGCGGTCGACGTCCAGTCCCGCTTCCTCAGCGACTTCGAGCGTGAGGTCGATCGGGAAGCCGTAAGTGTCGTGGAGCAGGAACGCCTCGGGACCGCTGAGCGTCTTCCCCCCGCCCTTCCTGGTCTCGTCGAGGGCGAGATCGAGGATCGTGGAGCCGGCCACGAGGGTCCGGCGGAACGTCTCCTCTTCGGCGAACGCCGAGGCGGACAGTACCGCCCAGTCCCTCTCGAGTTCCGGATAGGTCGTCTTCATCACATCGCGCGATGCGGCGAACAGCTCGGGGAACACCGGCTCATCGACGCCGAGCAGTCGCATCGAGCGGACCGTGCGGCGCATCAGACGGCGGAGGATGTACCCACGCCCCTCGTTGGATGGACGCACCCCGTCGGACAGAAGCATGAGGGAGGAACGCACGTGGTCGGCGACAACGCGGAATCGCACGTCGTCCTCATGCTGCACACCGTACGGGCGGCCGGAGAGCTCGACGGCGCGATCCAGCACCGGACGCACCTGATCCGACTCGTACATGTTGTCGACGCCCTGCTTGAGGAACGCGACACGCTCGAGTCCCATCCCGGTGTCGATGTTCTTCATCGGCAGCTCGCCGACGATGTCGAACTCCGTCTTGCTGCGGATGTTCTCGATGAAGTCCTGCATGAACACGAGGTTCCAGATCTCCAGGAACCGTGAGTCGTCGACGGCGGGACCGCCGTCCTTCCCGTAGGCCGGCCCGCGGTCGAAGAAGATCTCGGAATCAGGACCGCCGGGTCCGGGCTGCCCTGTGTTCCAGTAGTTGTCCGCGCGCCCGAGGCGCTGGATGCGCTCCGGCTTGAGACCGATGATGTCGCGCCAGATGGCTTCGGCCTCGTCGTCCGTCTCGTAGACGGTGACCCACAGGTCCTTCTCGTCGAAGCCGAGCCCCCCGTCCGACTCGGAACCCGTCAGAAGCTCCCAGGCGTAACGGATCGCGCCTTCTTTGAAGTAGTCGCCGAACGACCAGTTGCCCAGCATCTGGAAGAAGGTGCCGTGACGGGCGGTCCGACCGACCTCTTCGATGTCGTTGGTGCGAATGCACTTCTGGACGTCCGCGATCCGCGGATGCGGCGCAGGGACGACGCCCGTGAGGTACGGGATCATCGGCACCATGCCGGCGACCGTGAACAGCAGCGACGGGTCGTCGCTGACGAGCGAGGCCGAGGGGACGATGAGGTGGTCGTTCTTCTCGAAGTAGTCGAGGTAACGCTGCGCGATCTCCGCAGTTTTCATAGAGTGCCGGGTGTCCTTGCGTGAAGATGCCGCGCCGGGGCGCTGCTGCGGTGGTTCAGTTGTCGCCCGGCTCCGTGAGCCGTGCCTCCTGCTCGCGGTAGGCGTCGCCGAGGATCGCGGTGAATCCGTTGATCCGGGCGTCGACCTCAGCGAGGATGTCGTGACCACGCGGGTCCTTGTTCATGAAGTGAGCCGCGACGAAGCCGCCGATCACACCGATCAGGAACCACAGCACGTTCTTCATGTCGTCATCCTTGCCTTTGACCCGCGAAGGCGCGGTGTCACCATCGTATGCGGAAACGACAGGAGGCGTCGGGAATCCCGACGCCTCCTGCCTGATTGCTCTTTCGCTGTATCAGCGAGCTGCGTAGTACTCGACGACGAGCTGCACTTCACAGGTCACGGGGACCTCGGCGCGCTTCGGGCGACGGACAAGACGCGACTGGAGCTTGTCGAGCTCGACCTCGAGGTAGCCGGGAACGGGGGGCAGAACCTCGGCGTGACCGCCGGCTGCTGCCACCTGGAAGGGCTCGGTGCCCTCGCTCTTGGCCTTGACGTGGATGAGCTGACCCGGCTTCACGCGGAAGGACGGGCGGTCGACGAGCTGGCCGTCGACGAGGATGTGACGGTGCACGACGAGCTGACGAGCCTGCGCGGTGGTGCGGGCGAAGCCCGAACGCAGAACCAGAGCGTCGAGACGCATCTCGAGGAGCTCGACCAGGTTCTCACCGGTCAGGCCGTCGTGACGACGGGCCTCGTTGAACGTGTTGCGCATCTGCTTCTCGCGGATGCCGTACTGCTCGCGAAGACGCTGCTTCTCACGCAGACGGACGGCGTAGTCGCTGTCTGCCTTGCGCTTGGTGCGGCCGTGCTCGCCGGGAGCGTAGGGACGCTTCTCGAGGTAGCGGGCGGCCTTCGGGGTGAGCGGGATACCGAGGGCGCGGCTCAGACGAACCTTGCGACGGTCCTGGGACTTCGTGGTCACGAAGCTTTCCTTCCGATGACGTGGTCGCGTCTTTCACGACTCACGGACGTATCGTCCGCGTTCTGCCTTGGAGCGCACGCCGGGGCGCCAGCAAGGTGGGGTGTGAACGAGGAGATGCCCGAAAACTCGGTTTCGAGCCGCTCAAGTCTAACAGATCGCGGTTCCGCAGCTGCGTGGCGGCTCAGCGGTCGCCGAGGATGCGGCGGATGCGCTCGAGTCGCGCGGCGATGTCACGCTCAGCACCGAGATTCTTCGGCTCGTAGTAGTGCTTGCCGTCGAGCTCGTCGGGCAGGTATTGCTGCGGCACCACGCCGTACTCGCTGTCGTGGGAGTACACGTATCCCTTGCCGTGTCCGAGACGCTTCGCTCCCGGATAGTGGGCATCGCGCAGGTGCAGCGGCACCCGTCCGAACCCGCCGGAGCGGATGTCGGCGATCGCCGCGTCGATGCCCACGTAGGCCGCATTGGACTTCGCCGTGGTCGCGAGATACACCGTCGCCTCAGCGAGCGGGATGCGCCCCTCCGGCATGCCGATGAAGGCGACCGCATCTGCCGCCGCGACGGCGATGCCGAGAGCCTGGGGATCGGCGAGGCCCACGTCTTCCGAGGCCGAGATGACAAGACGCCGAGCGATGAAGCGGGGGTCCTCCCCTGCTTCGATCATGCGAGCGAGGTAGTGAAGCGCGGCATCGGGGTCGGATCCTCTGATCGACTTGATGAACGCACTGATGACGTCGTAGTGCTCGTCACCCTGACGGTCGTATCGCAGCAGAGCCTTGTCGACGGCTTGCGCGATGTGGTCGGCGGTGATCTCCGCGGCGCCCGACGACGCATGCGCCGCTGCGGCCCCGTCGTCCGACTCGTCCTCCTCGCCGGTGCCGGCCACGTGCGAGACGGCGACCGCCGCGCCTGCTTCGAGACCCGTGAGGGCACGCCGGGCATCCCCCGACGCGAGCCGGATCAAGGATGCACGCGCTTCGGGGCTCAGGACCACGGCGCCGTTCAGCCCCCGCGCGTCCGTCACCGCACGATCGACGAGCACCCCGATGTCCTCATCGGTGAGGGGCTGGAGCGTGAGCAGCAAGGAGCGCGAAAGCAGCGGCGAGATCACCGAGAAGGAGGGGTTCTCGGTCGTCGCCGCGATCAGGATGACCCAACCGTTCTCGACACCGGGAAGCAGCGCGTCCTGCTGCGCCTTGGTGAAGCGGTGGATCTCGTCGAGGAAGAGGATCGTCGTCTGCCCGTAGAGATCGCGCTGCGTGATCGCCTCCTGCATCACCTCCCGGACGTCCTTCACACCAGCGGTGATCGCCGAGAGCTCGACGAAGCGGCGCCCTGAGGACCGTGCGATCGCCTGAGCGAGCGTGGTCTTGCCCGTGCCCGGTGGGCCCCACAGGATCATCGACACGGCACCCGGCGAGGTCGCCTGCGGGTCGGCGAGGGCCACGATGGGGGAACCGGCTCGCAGAAGATGACGCTGCCCCGCGACCTCATCGAGGGAGACCGGGCGCATGCGCACGGCGAGGGGCGTCTGCCCGGAGAGCAGCGCGGCGGGGGACGTCATCCATCCAGGCTACCGGCGGGCTCGGACACTTCGGGCGACCGCGCGCATCCCGGTAGGCTCTCAGGCGACGTCGTGTCATGACGTCGGGATGGGAGATCGAGGCATGGCCGCACGCGGTTCCAAGAAGGCACAGTCGCGCACGTCAGCCGAGCGCGCACGGCTGCACGCCGCCCGCACGCAGTGGCACGAGGGCCAGATCCGTCGTCGCGTCCGGGACAACACGATCGCCGCGGTCGCCGCGAGCCTCATCGTCGTCGCCGCGATCGGTAGCCAGGTCGTGCATGCACAGGTCACCGCACCCGAGCCGGAACCCACGCCCGCTCCCACCGTGGAACCGACGACCCCTCCCACGGACGCCCCGTCGGAGACTCCCACGCCGCTCCCCTCCGACACCCCGGCCGGATAGCAGGTTCCGCGACCTGATCACTGCTCGGTGACGGCCAAGCGATAGCCGCGCTTGACGACGGTCTGCACCAGATCGATACCGTCGAGCGACTCGCGAAGGCGCGCCACGGCGACCTCCACCGCCCGGCCGCTGCGTTCCCCACCCGGGAGACCTCGGCCGAGTTCGGCGCGCGAGAGGACCCGACCACCTGCGAGGAACAGCGCTTCCATGACGCCCGTGGCCCCACGAGAGAGGGGGATGAACCGCTCGTCGACGACGACACCACCGCTGCGGACCTCGAGGCGGCCCGCGTCGGTGACCAGCGCTGCCGTACCGCTGTCGTAGTGCGCGACCACCCCCCGGGCGAGTGCTGTGACGCTCGATCCCTCCGTGCGCATCACGGTGAGGCCGGCGAGGCGCAGTCGGTCCGCATCTTCCCGATGGAGCGCTCCGAGCAGCAACCTCCCCGAATCCGATCTTCGGCGGATGGCCTCGAGCGCTCCTGTGCTCTCGGCCGTCTCGAGCCAGGGAGCTGTCGGGGCCAGGAACAGCACGGCGTCGATCCCGCCTCGCGCCGCACGTTGGACGACGCTCCGCAGCGAGGCGGACGTCCGCGCGCCCCCTCGCGGCACCGCGACGCGGAACAACGCCGCCCCCGCATCCGTCAACACCCCGATGAGACCTTCCGATCGTCCGTCGGCAACCCCATCGCGCGGGGGCTCCGCAGATCTCGCATCATCCGACACGATGATCCTGCATCCCGCGAGCGGCGGGCGTCGACCGGTCACCGGGGTCATGAGGCAGGACTCCCCACTCGACGAAGCGGCACTCGGCGGGCGCTCCCCTCGCCCGCGCGAGCTTTCCCCGGCTTCCCCTGATGCGGCAGGCCCTTCTCCTGCACGTCCGATGCCACGCGCGGATCGTCCAGCCGCGGCAGATCCTCGGCGACGAGGAGCACCGCTTGTTCGCCGGCGCCGGACGCCGACGCGAGTCCCACCGCAGCCAGACCGGCACGCACGGACCGCAGGTGCTCGGTCCGCACCCCTCGCAACTCGATCCGCGCGTCCGTGATCCGTGCTCGCAATCCGTACCGCTCGGCGAGCTCCCCGATGGCCAGCAGCTCCTTCGGGGTGAGCGTGCCGTCGCGCATCACCGGTGAGACGACGTGCGTTCCGTCCGCCAGGACCCGGCTGTGACCCTCCCTCTGCGCCTCGGGCGCCGCCGTCGCATGCCGGAGATCCCGCTGGACGGCGATCTGCAGGAGAACCCGAGCGATCGCCAGTGTGCATCGCCGACAGCCACGTGCGAAGCCGAAACGGTCGCGGATCGACGTGAACGTCGCCTCGCCGGCTCCAGCCGCGTGAGCGAGCAGGTCCTGCGCGCTCCGGGTGGCGTGATCGCAGTTCTCCACCGCATCCGCGCCACCGACCGCCGAGAGCAGGCGTGCGGCGTGAGCGGGCCGCCACGTTTCTCCGACCAGGGCCCGGAGCGCCGCATACCCGCTCGTGTCGCCGACCAGGATCCCCCCGACCACTGTGCGTCCGTCGTCGGAGACCACGAGCTTGCGATAGATCCCCGCCTGGGGATCATCGTGGGTGACGATCTCGACCGCGGATGCCGGCGAGGCGAGCGGATCGCCGAACGTCGCGATGTCGACCCCGGCGACCGCGACGTTCCCGCCTTCGAGGTCGCGCGGGAGACGTGCGTCCCTGCCTCGCACGTGCGCTGCGGCGACGTCAGCCGTGACCCGCACCGCGCCGACGTACCCGGGGCCTCGTCCTTCGAGGCGCGCCACCTCTCCGATCGCGAGGATGCTCGGAACCGAGGTCTCACCTCTTTCGTCGACGAGCACGCCCCCTTCAGGATGCACACCGAGACCGGCGTTGCGGGCGAGCTCATCGCGGGCACGCACCCCGACGGTGAACACCACCACGTCGGCGCGTTGGAACGAGCCGTCCTGAAACTCCAGCGAGGCGACCGAGCCCGACTCGTCCGGATCGAGTCGCGTCGTGCGGACGCCCGTGCGCACCGGTATGCCTCGTTTTCGGAAGACGCCCTGCACCACGGCTGAGGCCGACCGATCGAGTTGGCGGGGCATCACGCGGTCCGAGAACTCGATCACCGTCGTGTCGACCCCCAGCTCGCTCAACGCCTCGGCGGCCTGAAGACCGTGCAACCCCGCACCGACCACGGTCCCGCGCAAAGGACGCCCGAGTTGCCGGGACCTCGACCCCACGAACGCTCGGATCGACTCGACGTCTTCGACGGTGCGGAACCCGAAGCACCCGGGAAGGTTCGCGCCGTCCACGGCGACCTTCGCCCCGAAGGAACCGGTCGCCAGCACGAGCGTGTCGTAGGCGTAGGTGCGCCGTGCTCGCGTCCGCACGGTCTGTCCCGAAGGGTCGATCCGGAGAACCCGGTCGTCGCGGATCAGCCGAACCCGGTCGTCGCGGAACACGCTTCGCTCGAGTTGGATCTCCTCCGCACCGACACCCGAGAACACGCGTACCAGCGCCGAGCGGTCGTACGGGCCCGATCCTTCGTCACCGATAACGGTCACCCGCACCGGCGCATCGGGATCGCGGAGCAGCTGTTCGACGAACCGATGGGCTGCGACACCTGCTCCGACGACCAGGATCTCGCTCGCCGCGGGTGCCGTGCCGTTCATCGTGCTCCTGTCGACCGGAAGACTGTCGTCCTGGTCACGATAGGAGCGTCGTGTTTCCCGGAGGTGACGTCGAATGTTTCCTCCGTCGAACTTTCTGCTCACAGAACGGTAACGACGCGGCATCGGGGACGACGGCCTCACCCCCGGTGCTCGGGCGTACTAGGCTGAGCCTCGTCCTTTCCGCCTCCCGCGGCCCTACCGCGCAAGGAGAATCACGTGTCTGCCACCGAGCCTTCGAAGCCGACTCCCCCCGTCCCCGGACCGCCCGCCGTGCCGATGCCGCGAAAGGCGCCGACGCCGGCCGCCGTCGCGCCCGTCGCCTCGGTGCCGGCCGCATCGTCGACATCCGCCGAATGGGGCCGCGTCTCCGACGACGGAACCGTCGAGGTCCGCGAAGGCGACGCCTGGCGCGTCGTCGGACAGTACCCCGACGGCACACCGGAGGAGGCTCTGGCCTACTTCGTGCGCAAGTTCGACGACATCGCTTTCAAGGTGCACACGCTCGAACAGCGCCATCAGTCCGGTGGCGCATCGGCCGCCGACCTCGTCAAGCAGGCGGGTCACCTGATCGATGAAGCGACGGATGCCGCCGCGGTCGGCGACCTCGAAGGACTCCGCGACCGCCTGAACGCCCTCACCTCTTCACTGTCCGAGGCCACCGAGCAGGAGGCACAACAGGCCAAGGCGCTCGTCGACCAGGCGATCGCCGAGCGCACCGCCCTGGTGGAGAAGGCGGAGGCGATCGCCGCCCGCGATCTCAGCAAGGTGCAGTGGAAGCAGGTGACCGCCGAGCTCGGGGAACTGTTCGACGCCTGGCAGGCCCAGCAGCAGAACGGCCCTCGTCTGTCGAAGGGCGTTTCGCAGCAGCTGTGGAAGCGTTTCCGAGACGCACGCGCCGTGGTCGACAAGCAGCGCCGGGCCTTCTACTCGGAGCTCGACGATGCGCACAAGCTCGCTCGCGACGCGAAGACACGTCTCGTCGAGCGCGCCGAGGCTCTCGCCCCGCGCGGAACGGACGGCATTCCGGCGTACCGCACTCTGCTCGACGAGTGGAAGGCCGCCGGACGCGCAGGACGCAAGGCGGACGACGCACTCTGGGCCCGTTTCAAGGCCGCAGGCGACGCCCTGTATGCCGCCCGCGCGGAACAGTCCGCCGCCGAGGAAGCCGAGTCCGCGCCGAAGATCGAAGCACGCGAAGCTCTCCTCGAAGAGGCCAAGGCTGTCGCTGACGAGTCGAACATCAAGCGCGCTCGCGCCCTTCTCACGCGTATCCAGCGGCAGTGGGATGAGATCGGTCGTATCTTCCCCCGCGAGAAGGAGCGTGCTCTCGACGACAAGCTCCGCACCATCGAGCAGGCGCTCAAGGCCCGCGAGGACGTCGACTGGAAGAAGAACAACCCCGAGACCAAGGCGCGCGCGAACGACATGAGCTCGCAGCTGCTCGAGGCCATCGAGAAGCTCGAGGCCGAGGTGGCCGCAGCCGAGAAGGCCGGTGACAAGAAGGCCGCGAAGGAAGCGACGGACGCCCTCGAGGCTCGTCGCGCCTGGCTGAGCGCTCTCGGGGGCTGATCGGTTTCTCCACAGTTCTCCGCGCCCACGGCGCAGGCGGGGTGCAAGACGTCAGACTGACGTCATGCACCCCGCTTTCCTCTACTTACCCGGCGAACGTCTGAGCGAGAGCGAGCTCAGCGCCGCACGGATCGACGGCCATGTCGTCGAGGTGGGTGACGCCTACATCCCGGCCGACCTGGTCGCAGGACCCGACGTCCGCGCGAGCTCGGTGGCCGCGCTCGTCCAGCCGGGCACGGCCGCCTGCACGCAGACGGCCGCATGGATCCACGGCGCCGGAGACGCTCCCCCGGTCGTTCATCATGTGAGGCGCTGTATCGAACGTCGGATCCGACCGATCACGAGTGCGCGCCTGGTCTTCCACGACACCGTGCTGCCTGACGCCGATGTCGAGCTGATCGGCGGCGTTCCGGTCTCGACACCGGGGCGCACGATGCTCGACCTCGCCACGACCCTCCATCGCGACCCCCGCGTCCTGGTCTGGATGGACCGACTCGCCGTCGCGGCCCCCGGTACTGCGGAGCTGGCTGTCGCCGCGCTGCGCGATCTGCGGAGGGTACCGGGGAGCCGTGTCGGGCTGGCCGCGCTGGAGCGACTCGCGCTCAGGAGGAGGTGACGCGATAGACGTCGTAGACGGCGTCGATACGTCGGACGGCGTTGAGCACGCGGTCCAGGTGCACCGCGTCACCCATCTCGAACACGAAGCGGCTGAGTGCCAACCGCTCGTCCGTCGTCGTCACCGTGGCGGAGAGGATGTTGACGTGGTGTTCGCTGAGGACACGCGTCACGTCGGAGAGGAGCCCCGACCGGTCGAGAGCCTCGACCTGGATCTGGACGCGGAACACGCTCTTCGTGGTCGGAGCCCAGGACACCTCGACGAAACGATCCTGCTCGGATTCCAACGCCTTCACGTTCACGCAG
This sequence comes from Microbacterium sp. PI-1, assembly GCF_004337555.1. Classification (NCBI taxonomy): domain Bacteria; kingdom Bacillati; phylum Actinomycetota; class Actinomycetes; order Micrococcales; family Microbacteriaceae; genus Microbacterium; species Microbacterium sp. PI-1. The sequence continues at coordinate 365,332 of NZ_SJYZ01000001.1, forward strand.
TCCGCCCGGTGGACCGACACTCCGCTGCCGCGAGTGACGAAGCCGACGATCTGGTCACCGGGCACCGGGGTGCAGCACTTCGCGAGCTTCACGAGGATGTCGTTGGCTCCCCGGACGAGCACGCCCGAATCACCGGAACGCGGCTCCCGGCTCGGTACGCTGCCCGGCAGGTCGATGGCACCGGTCGTCGGGTCGTTTGCCGCCACCAGAGCGGTGACCTTCTCCAGGACCGACTGCGTCGAGACATGACCCTCACCGACGGCGGCGTAGAGCGCGGAAACGTCTTCGTAGTGCATCCCCCGAGCCACCTCGGCGAAAGAGTCGTGGCTCATCAGACGCTGCAGCGGCAGGTTCTGTCGACGCATCGCCCGTGCGATGGCCTCCTTGCCCTGCTCGATCGCTTCCTCGCGGCGCTCTTTCGTGAACCAGCCACGAATCTTGTTGCGGGCGCGCGTGCTCGCGACGAACCCGAGCCAATCCTGGCTGGGGCCGGCGTCGGGGTTCTTCGACGTGAAGACCTCGACGACGTCGCCGCTCTTGAGCTCGGACTCCAGCGGCACGAGTCGGCCGTTGACCTTGGCCCCCATGGTGCGGTGGCCGATCTCAGTGTGGACGGCGTACGCGAAGTCGACCGGAGTGGCACCCGACGGGAGACCGATCACGCGCCCCTTCGGCGTGAAGACGTACACCTCCTTCGCGCCGATCTCGAAACGCAGGGACTCGAGGAACTCGCCCGGGTCGGCGGTCTCCGCCTGCCAGTCCGAGATGTGGGCGAGCCACGCCATGTCGGTGTCGGAGGCGCGCACCTCAGTCTTGCCGCCGCCGTTCATCCGCTCCTTGTACATCCAGTGCGCGGCCACTCCGTACTCGGCCTGCTGGTGCATCTCGTGGGTGCGGATCTGGATCTCGACGGTTCGGCCCGACGGACCGATCACCGTCGTGTGGAGCGACTGGTAGAGGTTGAACTTCGGCGTGGCGATGTAGTCCTTGAACCGTCCGGGCAGCGGTGTCCACCGTGCGTGGATCGCGCCGAGGACCGCATAGCAGTCGCGCACGGACGCGACGAGCACGCGGATGCCGATCAGATCGTAGATGTCGTCGAACTCCCGGCCGCGGATGACCATCTTCTGGTAGACCGAGTAGAGCTGCTTCGGACGGCCGACGACCTTGCCGCGGATGCGGAGGTCGCGCAGGTCTTCGTCGATCTCCTCGACGACCTGGTTCAGGTACTTCTCCCGCTGAGGCGTGCGCTGGGCGATGAGACTGTGGATCTCGTTGTAGATCTTCGGGTGCAGGACCGCGAAGGAGAGATCCTCCAGTTCCGACTTGATCGCCTGGATACCGAGTCGATTCGCCAGCGGCGCGTAGATCTCGAGGGTCTCCTTGGCCTTCTTCGCCGCCTTCTCCGGCGGGACGAAGCCCCAGGTGCGCGCATTGTGCAGGCGGTCGGCGAGCTTGATCAGCAGGACGCGGATGTCTTTCGACATCGCCACGATCATCTTACGGACGGTCTCCGCCTGGGCGCTCTCACCGTACTTGACCTTGTCGAGTTTGGTGACGCCGTCGACGAGCATCGCGACCTCGTCGCCGAACTCGGCAGTCAGATCAGTGAGCGCATAGCCCGTGTCCTCGACCGTGTCGTGCAGAAGGGCGGCCGCGATCGCTCGGGGGCCGAGACCGAGCTCCGCGAGGATCTGAGCGACCGCGAGAGGGTGGGTGATGTACGGCTCACCGCTCTGACGCTTCTGCCCCTCGTGCTTCTCCTTGGCGACGGCATAGGCCCGCTCGATGACCGAGAAGTCACCCTTGGGGTGGTTCACACGCACCGTACGGATCAGATTGTCGAGGTCGTTGATCCTCGACGCGCGGGAGAAGATCCGGGGAACCAGTCGTCGCAGACTAGAACCCTGCGTCGACGTCTGCGGTTCCGCCATCAACTCACCTCCCGATCAGTTCATCCTACGCGTGCTGTGCGGGCCGAGCTCCCGCTGCGGGCAGCCGATCAGGCTTCGACGGATGCCCTGCTGCGGGCGTCGCGGATGCGTGCGTCCCGCTCCTTGAGCTGCGGCTCGTTCTCGCGGAACAGCGAGTAGAGCGGCGCGGCCACGAACAGCGTCGAGTAGGTGGCCACCAGGATGCCGACGAAGATCGACAGGGAGATGTCGGTGAGCGATTCCGCACCGAGCCAGAAGGCACCGATGAAGAGCACCGCGCCGACCGGAAGGGCGGCGACGACAGACGTGTTGATCGAGCGCACGAGCGTCTGGTTCACCGCGAGGTTCACCGATTCACCGAACAAGCGGGCAGACTTCTCCCCGTCCTCCGTCGTGTTCTCTCGAATCTTGTCGAAGACGACGGTGGTGTCATACAGGGAGTAGGCGAGGATCGTCAGGAAGCCGATCACCGCCGCCGGCGAGATCTCGAATCCGGCCAGGGCGTAGACGCCCACCGTGATCACGAGCACGTCGAGCAGGCCGATGATCGCCGCGGCCGACATCTTCCAGGTGCGGAAGTAGATCGCCAGGATCAGGAAGGTCAGGGCGAGGAAGATCGCGAGACCCCACAGTGACTGCTTGGTGACGTTCTCACCCCACGCCGGACCGATGAACGACGACGTGACGTTGGCGGCCTCGACGCCGTAGGCGTCTGCGAGTGCGTCGGCGACCTGCTGCGTCTCGGCGGCGCTCATCTGGTCGGTCTGCACGCGGATGTCGGCGTTGTTCACGACGACGACCTTGGTCGAAGCGCCGGGCACGACCGACTGGACGGCCTCGGTCGCGGCGCCCTGGTCGAGCGTCTCGGGGGCCTGCACCGTGAACTGCGACCCGCCGGTGAACTCGATCGAGAACTGGATGGGACGGAACAGCGGAACGAGCGCGGAACCGACCACGAGGGCGATCGCGATGATGAACCAGTGCCGACGCTTGCCGACGAACGGGAAGGAGGTCTTCCCCGAATACAGATTGTTGCCGAACTCATTCATGGAAGGCATCAGGCGTCTCCCTCACTTCCGGCGTTGGTCTGTCTGTCGCCCGCGAGCGCTTCCGCGCGTTTGCGTTCGGCGATGGTCTGTCGACGTTCTGCTTCGCCGCGGGACCGCGAGTTCTTCGCGCCGCGCCCGGCCGAGGCCGTCGAGACCTCCCGGTACTGGGAGCGACTCCGATAGACGGCGCCGAGCGCCTCGGGGTCGAGCCCCGACAGCTTGTGTCCCCCGCCGAAGAAGCGCGTGCGGGCGAGCAGTTGCATCACCGGGTGCGTGAAGATCACGAAGATGAACACGTCGATCAGGGTCGTGAGTCCGAGCGTGAACGCGAAGCCCTTCACGGTGGCGTCGGCGAGGATGTACAGCACGACAGCGGCGAGGACGTTGATCGACTTCGAGATGTAGATCGTCCGCTTCGCGCGACCCCAGCCGTCTTCCACGGCAGCCGTGATGGACTTGCCGTCGCGGAGTTCATCACGTATTCGTTCGAAGTAGACGATGAACGAGTCGGCCGTGAAGCCGATCGAGACGATGAGGCCCGCGACACCAGCGAGCGACAGGCGGAAGCCGATGCGCCAGGCCAGGATGCAGATGATGATGTAAGTCAAGATCGCCATCACCGCGATGGAGGCGATGATCACCGATCCGAGCGCGCGATAGACGATGAGTGAGTAGATCGCGACGAGGGCGAGACCGATGAGACCGGCGATCAGACCGATCTGCAGCTGCTGGGTACCGAGCGTCGCGGAGATCGTGTCGGAGCTCTGCACGGTGAAGCTGAGCGGCAGCGCACCGAACTTGAGCTGATCCGCGAGGGTGGTCGCGGTCTCCTGCGTGAAGCTGCCCGAGATGCTGGGGCGTCCGTCGAGGATGACGCCGTTCATGCGCGGCGCGCTGATCACGTCTCCATCGAGCACGAAGGCGAACTGATCGCGCGGCGAGAGCCCATCGATGCGGTTCTGGTTCAGGCGCGTGCTGACCTTGCCGAAGGCGTCTCCGCCCTCGCCGTTCATGGTGAGCTGGACGATCCAGGCGCCGGACTGCTGGTCGCGACCGGCGGAAGCGTCGGTGATGGCGGTGCCGTCGAGCTCGGCCGGACCGAGCAGGAACTTCTGCGTGTCATCCGGCGAGCAGGCGATGACCGGCTCATCCTTCGGCGCCCGAGCCGGGTCGTTGTCGGGGTTCGCGCAGTCGTATGCCTGGAACTCCGCCGCGAGCTTCTCGGTCACCCAGGAGAGATCGCTCGCATCGGTCGGCGTCGCGGTCGGCGTCGCGTTCAGGGTGGGATCCGGGGTCGGGAACGGCGTGGAGTTCCCGTCCTCCCCGACGAACTCGGTGCCCGCCGCGTTCGTGTAGAGCACGGGCCGAAGCTCGAGCTGTGCACTCGCCTGGATCCGCTCACGGGTCTGCGCGTCGGCCTCGCCCGGGATCTGGACGACGATGTTCTGCCCGCCCTCGGTCGTGATGTCGGCCTCGGCCACCCCCGACGCGTCCACACGTTGCCGGATGATCGCCGCGGCCTGATCGAGCTGTTCCTGCGTGGGAGCAGCTCCATCTTCCGTCTCGGCGCTCAGGACGATCTGGGTGCCGCCCTGGAGGTCCAGCGCGAGCTCGGGTGTCCACGAACTCGCCGGCGCCCCCTCAGCGTCCTTGAAGACGTACACACCGAGCGAGTTGATGCCGAAGAGCACGCCGGTCACGAGGAGCAGGCCGAGGAGGACCCGCCAGGCGTGACGGACGGGAGAGGATGAAGCCACGTGTGTTCAGCTTTCTGAAAGGACGGAGATCCGGCGGGCCGTGTCGGCCGCGGACTTACTTGTCGTCGGCGTCCCGCTCGAGGCGGGCGCGGGTCTCCTCGGGGGTCTCGACCGGAGGCGCAGCCGGCTCGTCCGCATCCTGCTCCTCGACGGCGTCGACGGGCGTCTCGACGACGGCGTCCTTCGGTTCGACGACGCGCAGGATCGCCTGGCTGTGGACGTCGATGATCGTGCCGGGCGCGATCTCGACGAGCGCCGGGGTGTCGAGGTCCTCGGGGTCGTAGGAGACGATCGTGCCGTAGATGCCGCCCTGCAGGAGCACCTTGGCGCCGGGAACGGTCTTGGTCGCCTTCTCCTCCTGCTCGGCCTTCATCTGCTTCGTGCGCTTGCGCGTGTTGAAGATCATGAAGACGAGGAGGACGGCAAGAAGGCCGAAGAGCAGGAATTCCATGGGCATGGGGGAAGCGCCTTTCTCAGGTGCACGCTCCAGCCTTTGGGCGCGCGAAGGTATCCGGGAAGTCTTCAGTGATTATAGGTCATCCAACTTAAGCATCCCGTCCGGATGAGGAACGCCCAGGTGGGTGTATGCGTCGGGCATCGCCACACGGCCGCGCGGAGTCCGGCCCAGGAAGCCGATGCGCACGAGATACGGCTCGACCACGCTCTCCACGGTCTCGCCCTCTTCTCCTACGGCCACGGCGAGGGTACTCAGGCCGACGGGACCTCCACGGAAGCGCCGCACGAGGGCATCGAGGACCGCCCGGTCGAGCCGATCGAGGCCGATCGCGTCCACGTCATAGAGCTCCAGCGCCGCCCGCACGTCGCCGATCGTGGCCGCGCCGTGGCCGTGCACGAGCGCATAGTCCCGGACTCGGCGGAGCAGACGGTTCGCGATACGCGGTGTGCCCCGAGAACGGCGCGCGATCTCGGACAGCGAGTCGGTCGGCAGGTCGACGCCCAGTACCGCGGCGGAGCGCGCGATGACCTGTTCCAACTCGGACTCCTCGTAGAACTCCAGGTGCCCTGTGAACCCGAAGCGGTCCCGCAGCGGGTTGGGCAGCAGGCCGGAGCGGGTCGTCGCCCCCACGAGAGTGAACGGCGAGAGCTCGAGCGGGATGCTGGTCGCGCCCGCGCCCTTCCCGACCATGATGTCGATCCGGTAGTCCTCCATCGCGAGGTAGAGCATCTCCTCCGCCGAGCGGGCCATGCGATGGATCTCGTCGATGAAGAGCACTTCCCCCGGGACCAGGCTCGACAGCAGCGCCGCCAGGTCGCCCGCGTGCTGGATCGCGGGGCCGCTCGAGAGACGCAGCGGCCGCTCGCTCTCGTGCGCGACGATCATCGCGAGCGTCGTCTTCCCGAGCCCCGGCGGGCCCGCCAGAAGGATGTGATCGGCCGGCCGGCTCTGGAGTCGCGCCGCTTCGAGGAGCAGCTGCAGCTGTCCTCGGACTTTCTGCTGCCCGACGAAGTCTCCGAGGCTCGTGGGGCGCAGTGCGCCCTCGATCGCGAGTTCGGTCTCGTCCGAGGGTTCCGACGCGTCGAGAGGGTCAGACATGCGGCTGGGCTCCCTTCGCCGGGCCCAACAGGGCGAGGGTGCGTCGGAGCAGCGCCGCGACAGATGCACGCTCCGCCTCCGTGGCCTCCTCCGCCGTCTGGGCTGCCGCTTCGGCGGCGATCTTCTCCGACCACCCCAAGCCGACCAGGGCGGCGGAGACCTGGGTGACGACATCGGTGTTCCCCGCGGCGACGGACGTGGACGGGGCGGCGAACGCCTGCACCTTGCCCGCGAGCTGAAGCACGATGAGCTTGGCCGTCTTCGGGCCGATCCCGGAGACACGCCGGAACGGCGCATCGTCCTCGGCGGTGACGGCCTCCGCGATCTGATCGGTGGTGAGGTGCGACAGCACGCCGAGCGCCGACTTCGGCCCGACTCCGGTCACCCCGATCAGGAGGCCGAAGATCTCGAGTTCACCGCGGTCCGCGAAGCCGAACAGCGACAGGGAGTCCTCTCGCACGATGAGACTCGTGTGCAGGAGGAGCTTCTCCCCCACCGTGGCGGTGTGCGCGACATCGGCCGGGACGGCGACGGCGAACCCGACCCCGCCCACATCGATGACGACCTGATCGGACGTCGCGTGCAGAACGACGCCGTGCAGAGAGGAGATCATCGTCTCAGCCTACGGTGTCGCTCGTAGCTATGTTCGAGCGACACGCTCCGCCGCGGCCCAGGCGCGTTGCGCGGGCGTCAACGCGCTCTGACCGGATGCGGTCGGTCCTCCGCGACGCCAGGCATGACAGAGCGCGATCGCCAGAGCATCCGCCGCGTCGGCGGGCTGGGGCAGCGCATCCAGACGCAGGATCCGCGCGATCATGGTCTGCACCTGCCGCTTGTCGGCGGCGCCGTATCCGGTGACGGCTGCCTTCACTTCGCTCGGGGTATGCGTGGCGGCCGGCAACCCGGACTCGGACGCGATCAGCAGCGCGATCCCGCTGGCCTGCGCCGTGCCCATCACCGTGTGCGTGTTCTGCTGAGCGAACACCCGCTCGACGGCGACGGCATCGGGCCGGTGCTCAGCGATCACGGCGCGGATCCCTGCGGCGACGATCGCGAGGCGATCACCGATCTCCGCATCCGGCGACGATCGGATGACCCCCACGTGCACGAGGGTTCCCCGACGGGAACGGTCGACGTCCACGACACCGACACCGCACCGGGTCAGGCCCGGGTCGATGCCGAGCACGCGCAGAGAGGAAGCCACTCCCCCAGGCTAGGCGGCGGAGCGGACACCGCGGGTCCGGCGCGCCTAGGCCTCGTCGTTCTCCAGCTCGGCCTGGACCTCGGTGCTCAGGTCGAAGTTCGTGAAGACGTTCTGCACGTCTTCACTGTCTTCGAGCGCATCGATGAGACGGAAGACCTTGCGTGCGGTGTCGGCGTCGATCTCGACCTTGAGGTTCGGAACGAACTCGACGTCAGCGGATTCGTAGTCGATCCCCGCTTCCTGGAGCGCGGTGCGCACGGCCACCAGGTCGGTCGCCTCGGTGATGATCTCGAAGCCCTCCGCGTGCGGCTCGATCTCCTCGGCGCCCGCCTCGAGCGCGGCCATCATGACGTCATCCTCGGTGGTGCCCTCGGAGCCGACGACGATGACGCCCTTACGGCTGAAGTTGTAGGCGACGCTACCCGGATCGGCCAGCGTGCCGCCGTTGCGGCTGAGAGCCGTACGGACCTCTGCGGCCGCACGGTTCTTGTTGTCGGTCAGACACTCGATCATGAGGGCGACGCCGTTGGGTCCATAGCCTTCGTACATGATCGAGAGGTATTCGACGGCCTCGCCGCCGATGCCCGCACCGCGCTTCACCGCACGGTCGATGTTGTCCTTGGGGACCGAGGTCTTCTTGGCCTTCTGCACCGCGTCGAAGAGCGTCGGGTTGCCCGCAAGATCGGGTCCGCCGAGCTTCGCCGCGACCTCGATGTTCTTGATGAGCTTGGCCCAGGACTTCGCGCGCCTGGAGTCGATGATGGCCTTCTTGTGCTTCGTGGTCGCCCACTTGGAATGCCCGGACATAAGTCTCCGCTCGTCGTATCCGCCCCGGAGCGTGCCCAGGGCATCGACCATTCTATCGAAAAGCCACGGTTGCCCGAGTGGCGTCCGCTGCGGCCGAGCGCGCGGCCGTCAGTCGCGCGGGTCTCGCGCGGGCAGCCACTGCGACCGTGCCGGCCTCGCGTGACCACTGGTGCGATGGGGCCTCCGGGTGTAGGCCTGAGGCATGAAAGAGACGGCTCCCGACGACCGGACCCGCGCACTCGAGACCGCGCACGATGCCGCGCTCCGCTTCCTGGACTCGGTGGCCGAGCGGCCGGTGTGGCCGAGGGCTTCGCTCGACGAGATGCTCACCGCCTTCGGGGGTCCGCTCCCGGAACATGGCGTGGACGCGGCGGCAGTGGTGGAGGAGATGTCCGTGCTCGCCGACCCCGGACTCGTCGCGATCCCCGGCGGCCGGTTCTTCGGTTTCGTGATCGGCGGAACACATCCGGCAGCCCTGGCCGCGGACTGGCTCGTCTCGGCGTGGGATCAGAACTCGGGCTCGTCGACTCTCACGCCGGCCACTGTGGCGATGGAACGCATCGCCGGGCAATGGATGCTCGAGGCCTTCGGGCTCCCCGCGACCGCCAGCGTCGGCTTCGTCACGGGCGGGCAGCTCGCCAACTTCACCTGCCTCGCCGCCGCGCGACACTCTGTGCTGGCGGGCGCGGGGTGGGACATCGCCGAGCAGGGATTCCACGGTTCTCCGCCGCTGCGTTTCGTCGTCGGCAGCCACCGGCACGGGTCCATCGACCGCGCCGCCCGGTTCCTCGGGGTCGGGCGGGCGGAACTCACGATCGTCCCGACCGACGGCCAAGGGCGCATGAGCCCGGAGGCGCTCGATCAGGCACTCGTCGGCGCGGAGGGACCCCTCATCGTGTGCCTGCAGGCGGGAGAGGTGCACACCGGCGCCTTCGACGACTTCGCGGCGTTGATCCCCCTCGCACGCCGGCACGGTGCATGGATCCACGTCGACGGCGCGTTCGGACTGTGGGCTGCGGCGTCTCCCGGGCTGAGCCACCTCACCGCCGGCATGGCGGACGCCGACTCCTGGGCGACCGACGCGCACAAGACGCTCAACGTGCCGTACGACTGCGGCATGGCGATCGTGCGCGACCCGGCCGACTCGATCGCCGCATTCCGCACCGGAGGCGATTATCTGATCTATTCCGGGCTCGACCCGTGGGATGTCACCCCGGAACTCTCACGACGCGCCCGCGGGGTTCCCGCGTGGGCCGCACTGCGCAGTCTCGGTCGGTCGGGCATCGCGGACCTGATCGACCGCCTGCATGCGAACGCCGTCGCGATGGCGGCGGGGCTCCGAACAGTGGAGTCGGTGGAAGTGATCAACGACGTCGACTACACACAGGTGATGTTCCGCCTCGGCTCCGACGAAGCGACGCGTGCGCTCGGCGCGGCGATCCTCGTCGACGGGACGGCCGCGATGACGGGTGCCGAATGGGAAGGTCGTGCGGCTCTGCGGTGCTCGATGTCGTCCTGGGCGACCACCCCGGAAGACATCGTCCGCACGGTCGAAGCCATCCGCGGCCTGGTCGCCGCAGGGTCACCCGCCGGTTGACCGAGACCGTGGGCTCCACATCCGGCTGCCCGCTCCGCACATCGTTCCCTCGGAAGACGGCACACATGGCGCAGGATGGACACATGCGCAGATCGCGACACATCACTCCTGCCTCCCGCTCTTCGGACGTGCGGAACGGCGAGCCGACGCCGGCCGACTCCCTGCGGTACCTGCTCCATCTCCCGGACGACTACGACGCCGACCCCGACCGACGGTGGCCACTCGTCCTGTTCCTGCATGGTTCGGGTGAGCGCGGTACCGACGTCGAGCTCGCCGCCGTGCACGGTCCGCCGAGTCTGGCGGATGCCGGGCAGGAGTTCCCCTTCGTCCTCGTCACGCCTCAGTGTGGCGAATCGAGCCAGTGGGTCGCGGAGCTCTCGACGTTGTCCGTGCTGCTCGACGAAGTCGTCGCAGAGCACCGCATCGATGCGTCCCGCATATCGGTGACAGGACTCAGCATGGGCGGATTCGGGGCCTGGAGCCTGGCGGTGCGCTATCCCGACCGGTTCGCGTCGATCGCGCCGATCTGCGGAGGACTCTGGATGCAGAGCGCTGCGCCGCTCCGTGACGTCCCCGTCTGGGCTTTCCACGGTGATGCCGACGATGTCGTGCCGTTCTCCGCCACGGAACAGATCATCAGCGAACTCCGAGGCCTCGGTGCCGACGCCCGGTTCACTCGATACGCAGGCGTCGGTCACGATTCCTGGACCGAGACCTATGAGAACCCCGAGCTGTACGACTGGCTCCTCTCCCACCGGCGCCACGTCTGACCGCGACGCTCGGACGGACCTAGGCGCTCTGCGGCGCCCTCGTGCGGTGCCGCGACTCCACCCGTGCGAGGAAGCGTTCGTGAAAACGGCGCTCCCCCGTGATCTCGGGGTGGAAGCTCAGTCCGAGCAGATTCCCCTGCTCCACCGCGACCACACGCCCGTCGGGCAGCGCCGCGAGCACGGTCGCGCGCGGACCGACCGACTCGACCACGGGCCCACGGATGAAGGCCGCCGACACCGGGCCCCCGCCGAACGCAGGGACCTCGAGTTCCGCCTCGAACGACTCGACCTGGCGACCGAAGGCGTTCCGGCGCACGACGACGTCGAGCCCTCCGAACGACTCCTGCCCGTCGATCGCGTCGACGATGTCATCCGCGAGCATGATCAAGCCCGCGCAGGTGCCGAGCACCGGCATGCCCGAGGCGATCGCGTCGCGGATCGGCTCCTGCATGCCGAAGATCCGGGAGAGCTTGTCGATCACGCTCGACTCGCCCCCCGGGATCACGAGTCCGTCGACCGCGGCGAGCTCGTCGGGGCGACGCACCGGAGTGGCATCGGCGCCGAGTTCCGTCAGCAGGGCGACATGCTCGCGCACGTCGCCCTGCAATGCGAGGACGCCGACCTTGCCTCTACCAGCCACGCTCGGCGAGTCGGTGAGGTGCCGGGAGGTCGCTCACGTTGATGCCGACCATCGCCTCGCCCAGCCCACGCGAAACCTCGGCGATGACCTTGGCGTCGTCATAGAAGGTCGTCGCCTTGACGATGGCCTTGGCCCGCTCTGCCGGGTGGCCCGACTTGAAGATGCCGGAGCCGACGAAGACGCCGTCAGCACCGAGCTGCATCATCATGGCGGCATCGGCGGGGGTCGCGACCCCTCCGGCCACGAACAGCACGACCGGGAGCGTGCCGGTCTCAGCGATCTCGGCGACGAGTTCGTACGGCGCCTGCAGCTCCTTCGCCGCGACGAAGAGCTCGTCCTTGGGAAGCGCGGTGAGCGCGGCGATCTCTCCGCGGATCTTGCGGATGTGCTTCATCGCCTCGGAGACGTCGCCGGTCCCGGCCTCTCCCTTGGAACGGATCATCGCCGCTCCCTCATTGATGCGGCGGAGCGCCTCGCCGAGGTTCGTCGCACCGCACACGAACGGGACGGTGAAGCCGTACTTGTCGATGTGGTTGACGTAGTCGGCCGGTGAGAGCACCTCGGACTCGTCGATGTAATCCACGCCGAGCTCCTGCAGCACCTGCGCCTCGACGAAGTGCCCGATGCGGGCCTTGGCCATCACGGGGATGGAGACGGCGTCGATGATGCTGTCGATCATGTCGGGGTCGCTCATGCGGGAGACACCGCCCTGCGCACGGATGTCCGCCGGCACACGCTCGAGAGCCATCACGGCGACGGCGCCCGCGTCTTCGGCGATCTTCGCCTGCTCTGCCGTGACGACGTCCATGATGACGCCGCCCTTGAGCATCTCGGCGAGACCGCGCTTGACGCGCGCGGATCCGGTGGTTGTCTGCTCTGCCATGGGGAACTCCTGTCGGATGCACCGAAGTCGGGTTTGATCTAGGTCAAACATAGCACTGTCCGATTCGACCTAGAATCACAGAGGAGGACCATGAGCGACCAGATCACCGGGACGACCGCAGCGGACATCGCCGACAGCGTGCGTTCCTTGCGCGACCGCGGAATCCTCCGGGTCGGTGCTGTCCTCCCCCCGGTGCGCGAGCTCGCTGCCACGCTCGGCGTCAACCGCAACACGGCTGTGGCCGCGTACCGGCAGCTCGCCCAGGCCGGCCTCGTCGTCTCGCGCGGGCGTGCGGGCACCGTCGTGGCGGGTCTCGAATCGGTGGCCCAGGAGGGATACGCGCCCGACACGGTCCTTCGCGACATCGGCACGGGTAACCCCGATCCCCGGCTCATCCCCGACCCGGCACCCGCGCTGATGACGATCGCCTCCCGTCCCGTGCTCTACGGCGAGCCCGTGATCGATCGTGGCCTCGAAGAATGGTCCCGGCAGTGGATCTCGTCCGATCTCCGCGCCGACGACTTCCGGATCACGGTGACGAGCGGTGCCGTCGACGCGGTCGAGCGTCTGCTCGCGCAGGCACTCATGCGCGACGACGCCGTGGCGCTCGAAGACCCCTGCTTCCTCGCGAGCATCCACACGGTGCGTCTGGGCGGCTACCGGGCGGTCCCCGTGCCCGTCGACGGCGAAGGCATGACCGTCGACGGACTGCGAGCGGCGCTGGACGCGGGCGTCCGTGCCATCATCTGCACCCCGCGCGCACAGAACCCGACCGGGGCGAGCCTCACGGCGACGCGGGCGGCCGAGCTCCGCGCGATCCTCGCCGACCATCCGTACGTGCTGATCATCGAGGACGACCACTTCTCGATGCTGTCGCAGCGGCCCTACGAGTCCCTCATCGGCGCCGAGCACAGACGGTTCGCCCTCGTGCGGTCGGTGTCGAAGTTCCTCGGACCCGACATGTGCCTCGCGATCGCAGCGACGGATGCCGAGACCGCGGAACGGCTCGCGATGCGCCTGAGTCCGGGAACCACGTGGGTCAGTCACCTCCTGCAACGCCTCGCGCTGACGCAGCTGACCGACGAGACGGTCAGGACCGAGGTCGCCGCGGCGGCTGCGCACTATGCCGAGCGGAATGCGTCGTTCGTCGAGAGACTGCGCGCGAACGGGATCGACGCGACCGAGTCCGACGGTCTCAGCCTGTGGGTCGAGCTGTCGCGACCCGCGCGGACGGTTGCCGATCGACTCATGCGACGCGGGTGGCTGGCCCGCACCGGAGACGATTTCGCGCTCGACGAACGCGCGGAGCCCTCGCACCACCTGCGTCTGACCGTTCACGACCTGTCCGATGCCGACGCGGAGACGCTCGTCGCTGACCTCGTCGCCGCCGGACGATGACCACCACCTGTCGCGGGCAACGCCCCGCCCTGAACGAAAGGGTCGGAGAATGAAGATCCTCTCCATCCAGTCCGCCGTCGCCTACGGACACGTCGGCAACTCGGCGGCCGTGTTCCCGCTGCAGCGCATCGGCGTCGAAGTGCTGCCGGTCTACACGGTGAACTTCTCCAACCACACCGGCTACGGCGCGTGGCGCGGACCGCTGATCGCCCCCGATGACGTGCGTGAGGTCATCACCGGGATCGAAGAGCGTGGCGTCTTCGGGGGCATCGACGCGATCCTCAGCGGCTACCAGGGCGGAGAGGGCATCGGCGACGTGATCATCGACGCCGTCGCGCGGGTGAAGTCGGCGAACCCGAACGCCGTCTACGCGTGCGATCCGGTCATGGGCAACGCCAAGTCGGGGTGCTTCGTGGCCCCGGCCATCCCCGTACTCCTGCGCGAGCGCGTGGTGCCGGTCGCGGACATCATCACGCCGAACCAGTTCGAACTGGGTTTCCTCACCGACACCGAGCCGGACACGCTGGAGTCCACGCTCGCTTCGGTCGACCTCGCCCACGCGATGGGTCCGCGGACCGTCCTCGTGACGAGCGTCGAACGACCCGACCGCGAAGAGGGCACGATCGAGATGCTCGCCGCCGACGAGAAGGGTGCCTGGGTCGTGCAGACCCCGCACCTTCCGATGAAGGCGAACGGCTCCGGTGACGTGACGGCAGCACTGTTCACCGCGCATTACGTCGAGACCGGGAGCGCGAAGGTCGCGCTCGAACGCACGGCGTCCAGCGTGTACGACCTGCTGAAGGCGACGCTGGAGTCCGGCGAGCGTGAGCTCCAGTTGGTCGAGGCGCAGGAGTTCTACGCGAACCCGCAGATGCAGTTCACGGCGCGTCAGGTGCGCTGACCTTCTCGGTAGGCCCTTCCGGCTGCGGCCACGCGGCAGCCACGGCGTGACGCACCTCGCCGAGGAGCTGCGGCAGCGCCTTGGTCTTCGCGATGATCGGGAAGAAGTTGGCGTCCGACGTCCACCGCGGCACCACGTGCTGGTGCAGATGGGCATCGACACCGGCTCCTGCCACCGCACCTTGATTCATGCCGAGGTTGAAGCCGTCGCACCGGGAGACCTCCCGCAGCACGCGCATCGCGGTCTGCGTGAGAGCACCGATCTCGGCGACCTCCTCCGGCGTCGCCTGGTCGTAGGTGGCGATGTGACGGTACGGGCAGACGAGCAGATGGCCCGAGTTGTACGGGAACAGGTTCAACAGCACGTAGGCGGTCTCGCCGCGAGCGACCACGAGGCGCTCGGTGTCCGGGAACTTCGGCGCCTCGCAGAACGGACATTCCTCACGGAGGGGTTCAGGCCCGGCCTGGATGTACGCCATCCGATGCGGGGTCCACAGCCGCTGGAACTCGTCGGGCACACCGGCCAGATGTCCGGCGTCCTCCAGCGGCTGCTCCCCCTCGGTCACGCCAGGTCCCCTGCTGTCTGCACCAGGGCGTGGCTGTCGATGGCTGCGCGGATCCGAGCCACGGCGTCCGCGATCGGAACCCCGTTCTCCTGGGCGCCGTCGCGGTAGCGGAACGAGACGGTGCCGGCGTCACGGTCCTTCTCCCCCGCGATCAGCAGCAGCGGCACCTTGCCGGTCGTGTGCGTGCGGATCTTCTTCTGCATGCGGTCGTCCGAAGTGTCGAGCTCCGCGCGCACACCCTGGGAGCGCAGCGTGTCGACGACCTCGCCCAGGTAGTCGGCGAAGTCTTCGGCGACCGGGATGCCCACGACCTGCACCGGCGAGAGCCACACCGGGAAGTCGCCCGCGTAGTGCTCGAGCAGGATCGCGAAGAACCGCTCGATCGAGCCGAACAGCGCGCGGTGGATCATGATCGGGCGCTTCTTCTGCCCGTCCTTGTCCATGAACTCGAGGTCGAAGCGCTCGGGCAAGTTGGGGTCGACCTGCACGGTGGAGAGCTGCCAGGTGCGACCGATCGCATCGCGCGTCTTGAGGTCGATCTTCGGACCGTAGAACGCAGCCTCACCGGGGACCTCGGTCAGCTTGAGGCCGGAGGCGACGGCGACGCGGCGCAGCGCATCGGTGGACGACTCCCAGAACTCGTCCGTGCCGATCCACTTCGACTTCTCGTCGTCCTTCATCGAGAGCTCGAGCTCGAAATCGGTCAGACCGAAGTCGCGCAGCATCGAGAGGATGAACTCGAGGACCTTGGCGACCTCGGCCTCGAGCTGATCGGGTGTCACGAACAGATGCGAATCGTCCTGGGTGAAGCCCCGCACGCGGGTGAGGCCGTGCAGCGCGCCGGAGAGCTCGTTGCGGTAGACCGTGCCGTTCTCGGCGAACCGCAACGGCAGGTCACGGTAGCTGCGCGCGCGCTCCTTGTAGATGAGGATGTGCATCGGACAGTTCATGGGCTTCAGGTAGTAGTCCTGGCCCTGCTTGGTGACGTTGCCTTCGTCGTCGCGCTCCTCGTCCATCACGATCGGCGGGAACATGCCCTCCTTGTACGTGACGAGATGGTTCGACGTGAGGAACAGGTCTTCCTTCGAGATGTGCGGCGTGTACACGTAGGTGTAGCCGCCCTCGATGTGGCGCTTGCGCGCGTGCTGCTCCATCTCGCCACGGATGACGCCGCCGCGCGGGTGCCAGACCGAGAGGCCGGAGCCGATCTCCTCGGGGAACGAGAACAGGTCGAGCTCCTTGCCGAGGCGACGGTGGTCGCGCTTGGCGGCCTCCTCCAGCCGGTGCTGGTACGCGCGCAGCTCGTCCTTGGTGGGCCACGCCGTGCCGTAGATGCGCTGCAGCTGCGGGTTCTTCTCACTGCCCCGCCAATACGCGGCGGCGATGCGGGTGAGGTCCCAGCCGTTGCCGATCATGCGCGTGTTGGGCAGATGAGGGCCGCGGCAGAGGTCCTTCCAGACGACCTCGCCGTCGCGGGTGGTGTTGTCGTAGATCGTCAACTCGCCCTCGCCGACCTCGACGGAGGCACCCTCCGCCGCTTCCTTCCCGCCCTTGAGCCCGATGAGCTCCAGCTTGAACGGCTCGTCGGCGAGCTCGGCGCGCGCCTCGTCGTCCGTCACCACCCGGCGGACGAAGCGCTGGCCCTCGCGGACGATTCGCTGCATCTCCTTGGTGATGGCCTTGATGTCTTCGGGCGTGAACGGGGTCTCGACGCCGAAGTCGTAGTAGAAGCCGTCGGTGATGGGCGGACCGATGCCGAGGTTCGCCTGCGGGTTGATGCGCTGCACCGCCTGTGCCAGCACATGGGCCGCGGAGTGGCGGAGGATGTTCAGCCCGTCCTGACTGTCGATCGTGATCGGCTCGACCTCGTCGGTGTCGGTCAGGGTCGTGGCGAGATCCTTGAGTTCGCCGTTGACGCGCATCGCGACGACGTTTCGGTCAGTGAACAGGGCGAAGCCGTCATTCGGCCGGGCGTTTTCAGGCACAGAAACTCTCCATCTGGGTCGGTACCCAGGTTACCGGTACGGTCGGGCGCTCCGGACCGCTACGCGACGGCGTCGCACCCGCTCTTCGTCATCGGCGCCGGACATCTCCCGATCCTGCGATCTCCTGGGTGACACGGGCTTCACCGCCATAGGAGACGTCGCCGCTGCCGTCGATGACGACCGCGAGGTTTCCGTCCACGGTCACATCTGCGCTCCCTGAACCGCGGATCGAGACGAAAGCGTCCTCACTGCGCAGATCCTCGGCCGTGTGTTCGCCGGAACCGCGGATCGAGACGTCCTGGGAGCGCGCCGTGCCGTCGATCGCCACCGTGCCGGAGCCGTCGATGCGCACGGTCAGGTCCTCGACGACGGTGTCATGGGCGACGATCTCGCCGGCGCCGTCGACCCGGAGCACAGCCGTCGCAGCATCGATCCCCGTGGCCTCCACGTCGCCCGAGCCGCGCACGGTCACCGTCGGGGCGATCGCACCGGACAGGTCGATGCGGGCATCGCCTGACCCCTGCACCACGAGCGATTCGAGAGACGACACGGTCAGCTCGTAGCGGATCTCGCCGTTCCGGAGCACCGGCTCGCCGTTCATCCCGAGCCGCAGGACGCCGCCTTCGACGTGGGCGGTCAGGTGCTCGATGACCCGCTCGCCCGCCGTCACGGTGAGTGCGGGCGTCGCGCCGAGAGTCACGGTCAGATCGCCGGAGGTGTCGAGCTCGACCGCGGCGACATCCGGCACCGCACGCTCCTGCGAGACGACCGGTCCCGCGTCGAACGACGCGCACCCCGTCAGCGCCGATGCGGAGAGGGCGAGGAGGAGGACGGAAGAACCGACGAGACGTGAGCGCATGGTCTCAGCGTACGAAGCGTCCGGCGGAGTCCGCCACCCACCGGGGTACGGACCTCGTATGCCCCCTCGGTATGAGTTCACAGGGCGCGGATCGCCGGACCATCACGTAGCGTGAGGGCATGAGAGCAGTCGCCCGATGGATCCTTGCGATCGCGCTGGGCGCGATCGGCATCATGCACTTCACTTCGACCCGCGGCTTCCGTATCGTCGTGCCCGACTGGGCGGTGCAGGTGACGAAGCTCGACAAGAACGACATCGTCCTCGCTTCCGGTGCCGCCGAGATCGCCCTGTCCGCCGGCCTCATCGCGCTCCCCCGCGAACGTCGCCGGATCGGCTGGGCGACCGCCGCGTTCTTCGTCGCCGTCTTCCCCGGGAACGTCCATCAGTGGCGGACCGGACGATCCACCCCGGGACTCGATACGGATGCCCGACGACTCGGGCGCCTCTTCCTGCAGCCGCTGCTCGTGCTGTGGGCGCTCTGGGCGACGGGCGAGCGTCCCCCGCGCGGCCGCTGAACCCGCCTCCGCGGACAGCGCCCATCGTCCTCGGGGTCAGGGACAATGGGGCGATGTCCTCTCCTTCGATCGTCTGGTTCCGTGACGACCTTCGCCTGGCAGACAATCCTGCACTCCGTGCGGCGATCGAGCACGGCGAGCCGATCATCGCGCTGTTCGTGCTCGATGAGGAATCCGAGGGGCTCCGTCCGCTCGGCGGCGCAGCCCGGTGGTGGCTGCACCACTCGCTCGCCTCCCTCGCGGAACGCCTGCATGACAAGGGGGCGACGCTCGTCTTGAAGCGGGGCGCTGCAGCCGGCGTCTTGAGAGAGCTCGTGACGGATGCCGGAGCCGGGGCCGTGTTCTGGAACCGTCGTTACGGCGGCCCGGAACGCGCCGTCGACGCGGGCATCAAGTCGGCCCTCCGCGCGGAGGGCGTCACGGTCGCGTCTTTCGCCGCGTCGCTCCTCCACGAACCGTGGACGGTCACGACCGGCAGCGGCACCCACTACTCGGTCTTCACGCCGTTCTGGCGCGCGTGCCTCGCCCTCCCTGCGCCTCGCGCTCCCCTCCCCGAGCCCCGGGAGATCCCGGGAGCACCGCGTCCGCCGGCATCCGACGCCCTCGACGACTGGGCGCTTCTCCCCACGACACCGGACTGGGCAGCGGGACTCCGCGAGACGTGGGAGCCGGGTGAGCCGGCCGCGCGGCGCCGTGTGAAGGAGTTCCTCGAGAACGACCTTCCCGGCTACGACAGCGCCCGTGACGAGCCGTCTGCGGGCGCCACCTCGCTGCTGTCACCGCGGCTCCGCTGGGGCGAGGTGAGCCCGTTCACGGTCTGGCACGAGGCAGTCGGCGTCGACGGCAGCGGCCGCTTCCTCTCGGAGCTCGGCTGGCGCGAGTTCGCCTGGCACACGCTGTACCACTTCCCGGATCTGGCGGCGAAGAACCTGCGGCCGGAGTTCGACGCCTTCCCTTGGCCGCCGCTCGACCCGTCGCAGTTGGATGCCTGGCAGCACGGGGAGACGGGTGTGCCGCTCGTGGATGCCGGGATGCGAGAGCTCTGGCATACCGGCTACATGCACAATCGGGTGCGGATGGTGGCGGCGTCGTTCCTCATCAAGAATCTGCTGATCGACTGGCGACTCGGCGAGGAGTGGTTCTGGGACACGCTCGTCGACGCCGACGAAGCCAGCAATCCCTTCAACTGGCAATGGGTAGCGGGTTCCGGAGCGGATGCCGCGCCGTACTTCCGCGTATTCAACCCCGAACTGCAGGCCAAGAAGTTCGACCCGCAGGGCGTCTACATCTCGCGTTGGGCATCGAAGGCGCCGACCGAGCCTATCGTCGACCTCGCGGAGACACGGAAGGCTGCGCTCGCAGCGTACGACGCCGTCAAGCGGGCCCCGAAGACACGGCGCGAGGGGAACGACGGCGTCCGCGATCGGTAGGCGTGCGACGGTGGTTCGCGCCGTCCGTGCCAGACTGGAAGCGTGACCGAATCCAGGAAGCCAGCCGTCATCCGCGGCTTCGCTGCGTCGTCACTCGCGATCTTCGTCGCACTCGCCGGCCACGTGACCGGCGGCGGGCAGGTACCCGGCGCGCTCGGCATCCTCGTCCCGTGGGTCTTCTCGTTCATGGTCTGCGTCCTCCTCGCCGGACGCTCCCTGTCACTCATCCGCCTCGGAGTGTCCGTCGCAGTGAGTCAGTTCCTGTTCCATGCGCTGTTCGTGCTCGGCACCGTCACGCCCTCCGGAGTCTCGACGCCGCACGTGCACGGCGGACCGCTCGTGATCCCCACGGGACCTGGCATCCCGGAGGCGGTCGCCGCTGACACCTCGATGTGGCTCGGCCACACGGTCGCGGCACTGCTGACGGTGGCCGCGCTGTACCGGGGCGAGCGTCTGGTCCTCGCCGTGCGAGACCTCGCCCGGCAGCTGAGTCGATGGCTGCGCCGCCGTGTCGATCACGTCCTGCTCCTCCCGGCGCTCCGTCTGCCCCGCCGTCTGCGCGGCGTCTTCGACCTCGCCTGCAGCCGCGGCCTCATCCTACTGGCGACCCTTCGGGGCCGCGCTCCTCCTCTCTCCGCTGCGATCTGATCCGTGCCCTGGACCCTCACGGTCCAGAGGCGCGTCACACCGTGCGCGATCGTCGCGCGCGGGTTCTGAACGCATGCATGAACGCCGCACACGCGGCGTCTGATGAGAGGTCATCCCATGTCCCCTGTCCGCAGGATTGCGGCCGGGTTGGCGTTGGCGACGATCGCGACCCTCGCGATCGCCACGCCCGCGTCCGCCCACGACCAGCTGGTATCCAGTTCCCCGGCCGCTGACGAGCAGTTGGCGGCCGCGCCGGAAGACATCACGATGTCGTTCACCGGTGAGCTCCTGGTCCTCGATGAGTCGCTGACCGGGGCTGTCGTCATGGTCGTCGACGCCTCGGGGAAGGACTGGGTCTCCGGCGACGTCACGGTCGCCGGGCGCACGGTCACCGCCAGACTCGAAGCGGGGATGCCCGTTGCCGGCTACCAGGTGCGATGGCAGGTGGTGTCAGAAGACGGTCACCCGATCGCCGGGGTCATCCCCTTCACGGTCGGCGATGCCGAACCGATGCAGGTCCCGACATCCGGTGACACGGCGACGACATCCTCCGCAGGCGAAGAACAACCGGATCAGAACGCAACAGGTTCGAGCACCACCCTCCGGGTGCTGCTCATCGGCGCAGGTGGAGCGGCTGTGGCCGTCCTCCTCCTCGTGCTCATTCGATTCCTTCGTCGTCCCCGGACGACAGCAGATGACCTGTGAAAGGCACCATTGTGAACACCACCAAGAACCTCCCCCGACTCGCCGCTGTGATCGCGGTCTCCCTGCTCGCGCTCACCGGGTGCGCTCCTGAGAGCCCCACGAGTGAGCCCACGACGCGTCCCGCCGGTGACACCATCACCATCGAGGATGCGTGGGTGAAGTCGGCTGAAGAGGGAATGTCCGCCGGCTTCGGAACCCTCGTCAACAGCGGAGACGACGACGTGACCGTCGTGTCGGTGACGTCCGAGGCGTCGCCGATGATCGAGCTGCACGAGACCGTCGAGAACGAGGCAGGCGAGATGGTCATGCGCGAGAAGGCCGGCGGATTCGTCATCCCCGCCGGAGGGACGCTCGCGCTGGAGCCGGGAGCGAACCACATCATGCTGATGGATCTGAGCGCCCCGCTCACCGCCGGCAACGACGTCACCTTCACCGTGACGTTCTCGGACGACTCCACCTACGAGTTCACGGCCCCGGTGAAGGACTACTCCGGCGCGAACGAGAACTATGAGGACGGCGAAGAGCACGAGGGTATGGATCACTGATGTCGGCGCCCTCTGAGGGCGCCCGCTCCCGACGCTCCGGGTCGACCCGGCGACAGTTCCTTCTCGGAGGAGCTGTCGCCGGTGTCGGCGCAGTCGCTGCCGTCGGAGTGGATCTCGCCCTGAACCGCGCGGACGCTGACCAGGCGCCCGCCTCCACCCCAATGAACGGTGAGCAGACCGTACCGTTCTTCGGCGACCATCAAGCGGGTATCGACACGGCTGCGCAGGCGCACGGGCTCTTCGTCGCCCTCGACCTGCATGACGACGTCGATCGCGACGGGCTGGCCCGGCTGATGGGACTCCTGACCGATGACGCCGCACGCCTGACGCAGGGCCGCGCCGCGCTCGCCGACTCCGAGCCGGAGCTCGCGCTCGCTCCGGCGAGGCTGACCGTGACATTCGGCTTCGGCCCGAACTTCGTCGCGCGTGCAGGCGGCGTGGGTCCATCGTGGCTCGCCACCTTGCCTGCTTTCGGGGTGGACCGGTTGCAAGCGGAATTCTCCGACGGCGACCTCCTCCTGCAGATCGCCGCCGATGACCCGCTGACCGTGGCCCACGCGACCCGGATGCTGTTGAAGGACGCCCGGGGCTTCGCCGACGTCCGGTGGACGCAGCAGGGTTTCCGCCGCGCGTACGGAACGGAGCGCCCCGGCACGACGATGCGGAACCTCTTCGGCCAGGTGGACGGCACGACCAACCCGGAACCCGGCACGGCGGACTTCGATGAGGTCGTGTGGAGTGCGGACGGCTGGCTCGCCGGCGGGACGGGCATGGTGCTCCGACGCATCCACATGGACCTCGACAAGTGGGACCGGCTGGATCGCAGCGGACGGGATGCATCGGTGGGGAGGACACTCGCCAATGGAGCGCCGCTGACCGGCGCCGAGGAGTTCGATGAACCGGACTTCGAGGCGAAGACATCCCTCGGCTTCCCCGTCATCCCGCAGTTCGCTCACATCCGCCGTGCCCGCGGCGACGGTGCCGAACGGATCTTCCGGCGCGGGTACAACTACGACGAACGCCCTTCGGGCGCTTCCGTCTCGGAGTCGGGCCTGCTCTTCGTCTCTTTCCAGGCCGACGTCGACGCGCAGTTCGTCCCGATGCAGCGGAGGCTCGACGAACTCGACCTGCTCAACGAGTGGACGGTCCCGATCGGCTCGGCCGTCTTCGCGATCCCGCCGGGTTGCGCGGAGGGCGGGTTCATCGGTGAGACGCTCCTGACATGAGGCGACGTTCTGGAGTGAGCGCATGGCGCACGTAGGAGGGTCGACCCACGCGGGTGTGCAGCCTGCGATCGACTCGCGAGAGAGACCCCCACCTAGGCTTTCGCCCGGGTGGGGGTCTTTCGTCACGCCTAGGTCAGGCGATCAGTCGGTGGATGTTCCAGCCGTGTCCGACCTTGATGCGAGTGCCGAAGCCGGATCCACCGAGCCCTGGGTAGAGCCAGAGATCGCCTGCTTCGTCACGCGAGAGGACGTCGGCATAGCCGTCCGCACCGAAGTCGACGCCACCCGTGATCGCCGTCATGGTGTTCCAGCCGTGACCGACCTGGTAAGGGTTGTTGAGCGTTGACCCGTTGCCAGGATAGAGGAGAAGTTTGCCGCTGGTGTCACGTGCGAGGATGTCACCCTTGCCGTCAGTCCCGAAGTCTCCCGCGAGGATCATGCTGAAATTGCCCCAGCCGTTTCCGATCTGTATAGCTCCGCCGTTGAACCCGCCCGCGCCGTTCCCCGGATACAGATAGAGGTTGGCGTCATTGCCGATGGCGACGAGGTCGGCCCGTCCGTCACTGTTGAAGTCGGCACCCCCTGTCACTAGCCGCATGGTTCCCCAGCCGTGCCCAACCTGAGAGGCCTGGAACGAGTTGCCTCCTACGCCTCGGTAGAACCAGAGGGTGCCGTCGTCCCGCACAGCGATCGCGTCCCCCTTGCTATCCCCGTTGTAGTCACCGTGGATAAGAGCGCGAGTCGTTCCCCAGCCGCCGCCGAGTGTGTCGGTGGCCCACCCACCGTTGCCATTGCCGTTGTAGGCGGTCATCTGACCGGTGGTCGACACTGCGAGCACGTCGGCCTTGCCATCCCCGTTGTAGTCAGCATTGACGCCGGTACTGCTGCCTCCGAGACCCGGAAAGTCCATGGGGATCGCGGCGCCTCGTGTGACGTTCGTCTTGCAGGTGTACCCCTGGTTGGCGACGTTGGTACCGTTGCGATAGATCTCGAAGTGAAGGTGGGCTCCTGTTGAGTTTCCGGTGCTTCCCACGACGCCGATCTGCTGGCCCTTCGTCACCGTCTGCCCAGGGTTCACTGAGCCGGGGGACGCCATGTGCGCATACAACGTGGTGTATCCACTCGGGTGGGAGATCACCACATAATTGCCATACCCGCTGCTAAACGTGCGAGTGCTGACCGTCCCACCGTAGGCGGCAACGATCGGCGTTCCTCCGTTGTGCGAGATGTCGATGCCAGTGTGGCTGGGCCGCTCGCCTCCGCAGCCATCGGCGACGCGGGACACGATGTATCCGGTTGCCGGTTGAATCATCACGCCGTATGCGGCTTGCGCAGCGGGCGGTGCCGCAAAGGGTACGAGCGCACCGACGACGACCGCGAGAGCCGTCATGATTCCGATTCGGGCGCGACGAAGCGCCTGGGTTCTCTTCATTTTCAGTTCCTAAAGTTGGATGGGTACCCGCGGCCGAGGGCGTTTCACGTTCACGCTACCGATCGGCGTGCACGCGGCGCTGTCCTCTCTTCTGCCTACAGACATGCCATGCGACGCGAGATACGTTGAGAGATCCCCACGCGCGCTCCGGCACGCACAGGTTCTTTCGTACCGGCGCCCGCGCCGCGATCCTCGTGTCGCCCTTTCGCGTTCTTGAGCCAGCGTGAGAAAGCGCGAAATCAATTGGTTCGGTCGATCTGTGATTGCTGTCACCGATGGGATTGGAGGTCAGAGAAGCCCCGCAAACACGCTCCAACCGCGGCGCCGCATGCGGACCCCTCCGCGCCGATCCGGCACCAATGAGCAACGGCCCCACCCAACCGAAGTTGAATGGGGCCGCCGATGCGCTCTCTAGACGGAGCCGTAGTTTAGGCTCATTTTGGCAACTCGGGTCTGGTTGACGCCACCTTGCGGGGATCGCGCCGCCACGAACAAGTAGTTTCCCGCCGGCACCGGAATGATCGTGCTGAATTCGATCTGTGCGACGCCATCCGTCACGCCCGGGAATGTTGCCGCGAACCCACCGCTGTACACGCCAGTGCTAGCGTGCAGAAGGTAGTACTGGAGCATGAGCGTCTTTTCGGGCGTAAGACCCGTGAAGTAGGCATGGGTGGTGATCTGATAGAGTCCCGCGCCTCCGGCTCCCCCGGCCATATCGAACACACCCGATGAGAAGTACAGGCGAGTGTTCGATGTCGTACCAATCGGCACGGTGTAGTCGCCTTGCTTGCGGTGGTAAATCGGCACGTCATCCTCCGGTAGTGGTGTGGGCGTGGTTGATCCTGAGTACTCCCAGTGCCACGCCTCTGGGTGAGCTCCGTTCGGTTCCGCCCAGGAGGGATGGAACCATCCGAACTTTTGCGCATTGGCCTTCATCCACACGTAGATGGGATTACTCCAATCCGTGCGTCCGACGCCGATATCGATCGCGAGTGCCCAGCCGTGGTTGGATGTCCCCGGCACGGCTGCCAGCCCGCAGTTCCCCTGACCGCACCAGTAATTGCGGGCTTCAACCTGGCCCGCGAAATCGCGGTAGGCATCGCTTAGCGGCAGGTCTCGTCCCAATGCGGCCCGGAAGGCCTTATTCAAGGCGATCAATGCCGTCACAGCATCCGAACGCAACCGTCGGGCAGTGTTCCACGGCACGGTGGACAGCGCTGACAGTGGGATCCTGCCGTTCGCATGCCCGCCCCATGCGCCCGCCTTGACCACGAGAGAGGCTGCGCTCGCGCTCGTAGGTCTGGAGAAGAGGTCTGCTCCGACTGACGATGCGGCGACGAAAACCCCGGCAGACGATAGGAGCGTTCGACGCGAGATCCCGTGCGCGCTCATCATCGGGATGTCAGGGGACACAGGTGCGCTCGATTCAGTCATGCTCTCGATCTCGCTGTTCGAAGGATGTGAGTTTCTTTGACCGTCATACGTCTCCGTAGTCGAAGGCGGGCGCTTGGATGTGAGTTACCTGATCGCTGCTGAAGCGAAGCCTCACGAAGTCGAGTCCCACTTCGCCTGGCCTCGTGAGCGATTGAGTGTTCGTTGCCTCACGGGCGGTGATGCCGAGGAAGTCCGCGCCCTCTCCGACGTCACGCGCCTCACCTGCCAGCGCCGAAGCACGATCCGAACCGACTTTGATCCCCTCGAGCGTTGCGGCGTTCACACCACCCACACCCGGAGCGGAGATCGTAATGCTCGCACGAGCGTCAGTTAGGCGCAGCACCCGCGCGCCTTGCCAATCGTAGAAAGTCACTTCGTATCCGTTCGGATCCTCAGTGATGCTCGGTGAGGATCCGAACGCATCGGTGAGCGCCTGAATCAGCGCGTCAGGATCGTTGTAGCTGAAGGTGGTCAACTGGTCACCGTCCATCACGGTTACCGCGCTGACGCCAATCGTTAGGTCGCTCATGGTCTGAAGCCTACGAACAGATGAGCGCCGAGCGCTGTCCCCTCTTCGGCCTACAGACGCGTACACGTGTAGCCCACTAGACTGCCCTCCCCCCGAGGCATGCGGGAGCGAGTGATAGACAGGGTGAGCCGCCACGCCCGGCGGGTAGTTTCGAACCCACAGTCCGTCGCGGGAGACGCGCAGGTTCTTATTCCCCAGATGTTGCCCAACTCGGTGGGAACACGAAAAAACCCCCGGAAATCCCGGGGGTTTGTCTGTGCGCGATACTGGGATCGAACCAGTAGCGCGTTCTCGTGCGCGCGCGCGTAATAGAGGGGTCCGAACCCCCGTTAATCCGCCCCTCTCAGGCGTTACTGGCACGCTAGACTGTCCCTAACGAACCCAAACAGGGACTACCGATGTTGCACGTTATTGCACGCCGGAGACGAAGCGACGGCCCCGCGGATGCCACCGCGAGGCCGTCAGAGGCCGATAGGAAGGATCGACCCATGCACGACACTACCGACGCCCGACAGGCGGACCGATGAGCCGCGAGGCGTGGGGCGCTCTCCGCCGCTTGCCGTCGAAGCGCTGGCAAGCATCGTTCATCGTGGACGGCGTACGACACACCGGCCCCACGACGTTCGACACGAAGGGAGCCGCCCGCGCTTACCTCTCGCGCACTCAGGCCGAGATAGCGGCGGGAACCTGGCTGAGCAAGGAGGACGCCGCCGCCGCCCGTCAAGCCGCCGCCGATGAACGCGCCGCCGCCGAACGTGACGCCGAGCGCCGCGCCCTGCCGTTCTCGGCGTTCGCTACCGACTGGCTGAGCAAGCGCTACAGCGCGAGCGGAAAGCCGATCCGGGAGACGACGCGCGCCGAGTACCGGCGTCTGCTCGATGGCCCGCTGGCATCCCTGGCTGACATACCCGTGTCGTCTATCGACCGCGCCGCCGTTGAGGACTGGCATGCCGCCGCACTCGCGACAGGCCGCGTCACCCAGGCGGCCCGCGCGTACGCCCTGCTGTCCTCGATCCTCCGCTCCGCAGTGTCGCGCGGAATGCTCGCCGAGGCTCCCGAGCCGATCCGCGGCGCGGCATCGGCCAAGACTGGCAAGCCCGTCAAGCCGCCAACGCCCGAGGAACTAGCCGTGATCATCGCCGAGATGCCCGAGCGTCTGCGGTCGTTCGTCATCGTCGCCGCGTGGTCTGGCCTGCGATCCGGCGAGATGCGGGAACTACGGCGCGGCGATGTCGTCGTGACGCGCGATGCGGGCGCTGTCGTCGGCGTCGCTCTCCGCGTCTCCCGAGCCGTCACCCACACCACGGGCGCGACGAAACCACACATCGGCGCTCCCAAGACGGGCGCTGGCGTGCGCGTCGTGCCGCTCCCCGCAGTCGCCTACCGGCCCCTGTTGTCGCACATGGCCGACCGCGTGCCGCTCAACCCTGATGCCCTGCTGTGGCCCGCCGCTGACGGCGTGGCGAACATGCGGCAATCGACGTTCGCCCGGCACTGGAAGAACGCCCGCGAGTCGGCGGGCCGTCCTGATTTGCCGTTGCACGGGCTCCGGCACTACGCCGCGAGTCACTACAGCGCCGCGGGCGCTACATCTCGCGAAGTCGCCGACCGGCTCGGGCAAGCCTCGGAGGGCATCGCACTCAGGTACACGCACGGCACGGGCCGCGAGGCGTCGCTAGTCGAAGCGCTCGACGCCGCCGCCCTCACGGCGTAACCGCAACACGTTGGACCCGGTGCCCCCCGCGCCTCCCTCGATCCTCACCCGTCGCCGCGGGCGGCTTCTTCCTGAGCCTTCACGGCCTGCATGATGTACGCGGGGTGCATCGCCTTTGCCCTGGCGATTTCATCGCTGAGTTGCGATGATGCCGCCTCGATACGTCGAAACCATTTCCCATCGTCTAGGTCCGGTGATTCACCGCGCGCGTATGCGCTGGCGATGTCGAGCGCGGCGTTCAGCAGAAGCGGGACGGTCAGAATCCAACTTGGCGTGCCAATCAAGATGGACGGAAAGGACTCGCGATCCGGAAGATTGCCGACGATCATCCGCAGTTGCGCCCGCGCCTCGGCGTTGGGGAGCATGTTGATGGCTTGACCTAGTCGATACAGGCTTTCGGCGTAAAGATGTTCCCCGTATCGGGCGTCGAACTCGTCGTTTTCAACTGTCGCCGTTGCGATGCGTTCGTACTCGATAGTTTCGGCAAGGAACAGGTCTGCCACGCGCCGCGCCTCTGTACGCAGATCAGCGACCGCATCGTCTTCGCGCTTCTGCTTCTCGCGGCGAGACTCGCGCCGCTCTGCGAGGCCCTGCGTCAGCAAGACGGTGCCAAGGCTGACAGCGGCACCGATCAGGGCGGTGATGAGTGGGAACCACGGCGACCAGTCCATGCCCGTCACACTAGCGAGCCGCTTTCGCTTGCACCGCTAGAAACTAGGACTGATCCCTATAGTTAAAGCCCTCTGAACTGGACTTTCTATCTGTCCCGATGTGGTGTAACTTGACCTGTAGGCGGGCATCGAGCCCGAGCGGGCGCGACGGCTCGCGTAGCGCGTGACCCGGCTACACCGGACGCAACGGAGCGGGCTCTAGTCCCGTGAACGCGACCCCGATCCCGCCTACCTCGGAGCGCCGCTCATGCCCGACCCCTCTCCGGCAACGACTGCACCCGTCTATCTGTCGCTGACCTCTGCCGCCGCCCGGTTCGATGTGAGCCGCAAGACGATCCGCCGCGCCATCGACCGAGGCGAACTGTCCGCCGTCCGCCTCGGCGCACGCGGCGATCTGCGTGTGCACGTCGCCGACCTCGACCGCTGGGCGCGCCCTGTGCGTAACGGCGCTGAGAGCGAGCGCTGAGCCGTGACCTCCGAACCCGCGTTCGTCGCGCACATCGCCCCGCGACGGGCGTTCGCCGTGGCGAGCCTCACGACGTACGCGCGGCAACTGCCGTTCGTCCGTTTGCCCGCGTGGGCTTTCTGCATCCCAAGCCACACCGCGTTCCGCACCTACGCCGCGATGCTCGCATTCGCCGACCTCCGCACGGGCGAATGCTGGCCGTCGCTCGCGGCAATTGCCGACACCGCGGGGCTCAGCCGAGCAACTGTCGCTCGTGGGCTCGAAGCCCTTCGCGCGCTCGGCGTCGTGACATGGAAGCAACAGCACGACGCCGACGGGCAGGCGAGCAACCGCTACACCGTCGCAATGGACCCGGCGAACGCTCCCGCCGCACTCGCGGACACTGCCGCCGAGCCTGTGGATAACTTGGCCGTGGACACTCCGGTGAGTCTCAGGCTGAGACTCACCCCCGTCTCAGATAGAGACTCACCCCCGTCTCAGCCTGAGACACGGAACGAGAACCACGAGAACAAGAGTCAGAGGAACCAGACGCGCGCGAGCGCGCCCGCCCTCGATGACCGATGCTCTCGACATATCGGCGTCGCCGATCCACCAGCGTGCCGAGGCTGTCGCGATGCTCGGCTCGCCGCCGAGGCAACCGCCGTCGCCGACGCCGAGAGCGAGCGCACCCGCCGCGCCGCCGCTCTCCAGACACTCGACTCCGCCGCCGTCGAGGCACTCTCACGTCGCGTCGGCGGGAGCCCCGCGGCGGTTATCGAAGCCGCCCGCGCCGAGATGCCGGGAAACCTCCCGCTCGGACTCTCACTGCTCGCCCGGCGTGACGACGCCGCCGAAGCCGTAGCGAGGTGGGAGCGATGAGCCGCGAAGCATCGTGGGCGGACATGGCTACCGCCGTGATGGCTCACCTCGACGCCTACGGCGCGGAAGCCATCTACGACGTGTGGCACGTGCTGAACGGATACACCGTGACCGCGACGACGCCGCCCTGTGGCGACTGCGACGCGCCCGGATCGCTGGCCGAGCCGACACCCGGTCTCACCGCTCCTCAGCGCGCCGCCCTCGTCCTGCTCACGGCCCGGCCCCGGACGCGCGAGGAAGTCGCCGACCTCGCCGGATGGAACCCCGGCACCGCGGCGGGCGTGCTCCGCTCCCTGGAGCGCCGAGGGCTCGCCGCGCACGCCGCCGGACTCTGGAGCCGACGATGACCGCGCCGACACCTGGCGAACTCGCCGCCCGGTTCCAAGCCGAACGCCGCGAGACGACGCCGCCCGCCGCGCTCCGCGCGATGTTCGCCGATCCGTCGGCATCGCTCGACGTACTCGGCGTCGTGCTCATGGCCTCGTGGCGACACGGAGCCCCGACACTGGAGACGAACGGGCATCCGCGGCCCCTGCTCGCTCTCCCCCGTGGCGACTGGGCGGCGATGTTCCGCCGCGTCGGCTACATGGCGAACATCGCTCGGGCACCGGAGAAGCGCCCCGCGGAGCCCCTGCGGCTGTACCGCGTCGCGACTCCCGACTATCGCGACGGCCTGAGCTGGGCGCTCAGCCTCGCCGACGCCCGCGTGTTCCTGCGGAGCCCGTCAGCGCTCGATCATCGCCTGTACGTCGCCGACGTTGAGCCCGCGTGGATGCTCGGGCATTGGCGCACGGGATTCCCGTTCGACGTGCCCGAAATCGTCGCCGATGTCCCGCGCTCGGCGATCCGCCCCTACGTGGCACGGCCCGGCGAACCGTACCGCGTCATGTTCGTCTGCTGGGGGAACATCTGCCGATCCGCGCTCGCCGCCCTGATCCTGCGGCGGATGGCCGAGGCGCACGGCGTACCCGTCATAGTCGCGTCATCCGGCACCGCCGCGAACCACGGCGATGCGATGGACGCCGGGACGCTCGCCACGGCGGCACGGCACGGCCTCGACGGCTCCGATCACGCCGCCCGCCGGTTCTATCTCGATGACCTCCGCGAGCATGACCTCGTGGTCAGCCTCGACCCCGGAGCGTCGAAGATGACGCGCGGGCTCAGCACCATGCCGTCGGCGACTGCCCGTGTGTGGGATCGACCCGTACCGAACCCGTGGCGACGGCCCGACGACGAACACGAGAGCGCGTATCGCCTGCTCGCGGATGTCTGCGCCGAGGTGCTGGCCGACGTGCTCGACCACCTCAGGCCGGAGGGCACCCGATGAGCACGCGCTACTGGCTTGATACCAGCACCCCGGCGACGATTCTGCCCCGTGATTCCGCGCCCCTCGGCGATCCATCACCCGCGGAACCCGGTTCATGCAACGCCCGTGCAACTGTGCGAGCACCCCGGCCCGCCGCGCCCCCCGACAATCGAAGCGCTGTACGCCCCGTAGACGGCCCGACACCCTCCGGCGGCCAATCACCGCACCCCGGCCCCGTTCGCTCGCAGACGACCCCGCCGCGCCTTAGTCCGGCGGCATTCCGCCCCGTCATCGTCCGTGCGACGTGCTACCGAGCCGAGACACCCGGCTACCTCGCCATGCACGCCCGCATCCGCCGACACCAAGGGCCGGCCTCGGCCCGTGCCTGCTGGCGCTGTGGCCGTCGTGCTCGTGTGTGGTCGTGCATCGCCCCGCTCGGCGACCGCATCCGCGGCGTCTCCGGCTCCGGCGCTCCCGCCTGGTACTCCCTCGACGCCGACGACTACCGGCCCGCATGTAGCCGATGCGCCGCCCTCGACGACCGGGAGCACGCCAACGCCCGCCGAGCCGTTGCACATCTCG
>NZ_SJYZ01000020.1:0-54326 GCF_004337555.1 Microbacterium sp. PI-1
CCCAGCCGAAGCTAGACGAGGATAATTTGGCATTTGACAAGTGCACGCTGTTGAGTTCTCAAGGATCGGATGCTCCCACGACCCAGTCATCACAACCAGGCCCGCAGGGCAACTTCTCTATCTTACCGATCTCATCTCCGTTGTCAAGTCCGATTTTCTTCGGCCTGAGTGAGGGAACGAGTCAGCACCTTCATCCTGTTCACTCAGTGAGTGTCTGGGATTCGGGAGGTGTTAGCTGCTTGACGGGAGCCGGTCCGAGGACCTCCGCTCAACCGTTTGGGGCGAACAGGTAATAAGTTACGCGGATCCCGGGGATCGGGCAAATCAGGCTCAACCGCCGGGCGTGTCGTGCACGTGCCCGCGCCGCATGCGGGATCGAAACCGCTCCTCCGCACCGGTTTTCCGGCGCGTTTTCGATCCCGCACGCGGCGGATCTCTGCTCAGCGGGCGATGCGGAGCGTGCGCACCTCGAACGGACGCAGTCTCAGGTCGCCACCGGTACGCGCGTCCTCGATGTCGTCCTCGAGCAGACTCACCTCGCGCACCCCGCGGTGCTCGAACCCGACCGTCAGCTCGCCGGCCGTGCGTCGCCCGAGCGCCTCGTACACGCGCACGATCACGTCACCCGATCCGTCGTCGGCGAGCTTGACCGCCGACACGACGATCCCCTCGCCCCGGACCGACACCAGGGGTTCGACCTCCCGCGCACCGCGCACGACGGTGGGGAGCGCGTTGATCCGGATGCCCTCGGCCGTCGCGATCTCGGCGTCAGCCCCGATCACGAAGCCGACCTCGATCTCGTGGTGGCCGTGGTCGGTGTCGGGGTCGGGGAACCGCGGGGCACGCAGCAGCGAGAGCCTCACCGTTGTCGTCACCGCATCATCCGACACCTCGCGGGATGTGTCGTAGCCGTAGATCGAGTCGTTCACGAGTGCGACGCCGAAGTCCTGCTCGCGCACCAGGACGAACCGGTGCATCGACGTCTCGAACTTCGCCGCCTCCCAGCTGGTGTTCGTGTGCGTCACCCGCGACTGGTAGCCGAACTGCGTCTCGGCATCGGTGTGCGCCGCCTGGATGTCGAGCGGGAAGGCGAGCTTGAGCAGCTTCTCGGTCTCGTGCCAGTCGATCTCATTGCGCAGCAGCACGGTCCGCGAGCCCGGGGCGAGAAGGATCGTCTGCGTGATGGTCGACTCCGAGAACGGGCGCACGACCACGATCTTCGCCACGGTGCCGACCATGGTCGCCTCGATCGACGTGACGGCGGTGAGGTCGTCGACGCTGTTGCGGTAATAGCGATCGATGTCCCAGGCGTCCCACATGTTCGGGAAGTCCTGGTGGAGCTGGAACAGGTTCGCGGCCTTTCCCGCAGCGACCGCCTCGCGCCCCGATGCCTTGTCGACGGCGGAGACGATCAGACCGTCGGCGGACACGCGCACCGAGACGAGCTCGTTCTCCAGCCGCCAGCCGTCGTCCTCCTGCGAGAGCGAGACGGCAGCGGAGGTCGCCTCGGGAAGGAACGCCGCGCCGAGAGCGTGCCCCTGTCCCCCCGCGCGCCCGACCGAGGTCGGCTCGAACCGCAGTTCGCGATCGCCCTCGCCCGCGAGCGAGCGTCGGGCGGCACCCGCGATGTCCTGCGCATCCGAGAGCACGTCCGTCAGCACGGCGACGGCCTCGCGGTGCACCCAGGCGATCGAGGTCCCCGGGAGGATGTCATGGAACTCGTGCAGGAGAACGGCCTGCCACAAGCGGTCGAACTCGGCCTGCGGGTAGGCGGCACCGGTGCGCACCGTATCCGTCGCCGCCCACAGCTCCGCCTCGATCAGCGCGTGCTCGGCCCAGCGGTGCAGTGCCTTGGTGGCGTGCTGGCTGGTGAGCGTTCCGCGGTGCAGCTCGAGGTAAAGCTCCCCCACCCACACCGCCGGATGCGGCAGCTCGGCCCTCGCGGCGTCGAAGAAGTCGTCCGGATGCTCCCACACCACCTGCGCGCTGCCCTCGAGGTCGCGGAGGCGTTCGGCCTTGCCCGTCATCTCGCGGGTCGTGCCGCCACCGCCGTCACCCCAGCCGACCGGGGCGATCGAGC
Source organism: Microbacterium sp. PI-1 (assembly GCF_004337555.1). Classification (NCBI taxonomy): domain Bacteria; kingdom Bacillati; phylum Actinomycetota; class Actinomycetes; order Micrococcales; family Microbacteriaceae; genus Microbacterium; species Microbacterium sp. PI-1. The sequence goes on from NZ_SJYZ01000020.1 coordinate 2,081, forward strand.
GCGAGCTGACCCGGTTCTCCTTGAACTGCCGGGCGGCCTTCGCGACCTCCATGCCGCTCAACTGCGAGTTGTAGGTGTCCATCGACGGGAAGTGCGTGAACACCTGCGACCCGTCGATGCCCTCCCAGAGGAAGGAGTGGTGCGGGAAGACGTTCTGCTGGTTCCACGAGATCTTCTGGGTGAAGAACCACTCGAACCCGGCGCGGCGCATCAGCTGCGGCAGGGCGGGCGAGTACCCGAAGCTGTCCGGGAGCCACACGCCCTTGGACCGGATGCCGAACTCCCGCTCGAAGAACCGCTGCCCCTGCGAGAACTGCCGCACGAGCGACTCCCCCGTCGGCATCACGGTGTCGGACTCGACCCACATGCCACCCAGGGGCAGGAAGCGCCCTTCGGCGACCGCGGCCTTGACCCGCTCCCAGACCTCGGGGCGGTGCTCCTTGATCCAGGCGTACTGCTGTGCGCTGGACATGCCGTACCGGAACTCGGACTGCTCCTCCAGCAGAGCCGTCATCGACGAGGTCGTGCGTGCGACCTTGCGGATCGTCTCGCGCACGGGCCACAGCCACGCCGAATCGATGTGCGCGTGACCGACGGCCGAGATCCGGTGCGCACTCGCCTCGGCGGGCGCGGCCAGCACCTCGGCCAGGCGGGCACGGGCGTCGGACGCCGTGGCGACGATGTGCTGCAGGTCGAGGACGTCGAGCGCATCGTCCATGGCCTGCAGGATGCGCATGCGACGGGGCGAGGTCGCCGGCAGCTCCGCCTGCAGCTCGAAGAGCACCTCGAGGTCGAGCGCCAGGTCGAACACTTCCTGCTCGAACACCGCCAGATCCATCCGCCGGGCGCGGTAGAGCGGTTCCTTCGAGGATGTGAGGATGTCGCCCTCCTGCGTCGGGAGGAAGGGGTGGTAGTCCAGGAGCACCGGGTTGGAAGCCGCCTCGAGGTACAGCTCGACCGGCTCGTCGCCCGCTGCCGTCTCGACGATCGGGACCCACTGGTTTCGCGGGTTGATGCTCTTCACCGGGATCGGGTCGGACCCCGTGCCGCCCGGTCGGTAGGCGAGGGCCTCGCATTGGAAGCCCGTCATGTTCACGTCGAACCCAAGGTCGATCAGCGCCTCGACCTTGCGGCCGGCCCACTCGGACGGCACCCGCCCGGTGAGCTTGAACCACGTGGTTCCCCAGGCCGGTCCCCACGGGGCGCCCACGGAACCGGCGGTGTAGTCGAGGGCGAGCCCTTCCGCCGGTGCGATCGGCTCCCCGGGCAGTTCGTGGATCTCGACCTGCAGCGGCACAGACGCCGAGTGGATCGACGGGCGGATGCGCTCCTCCAGAACACGCTTGACGCGGCCGACGGTGAGCGAGGTGTCGTCATGCATAGGGGATCTCCGACTCGACGGTGAGGGCAGGTTCGCGGGACGTCGCCGCGAACCCGTGTGATGAATGCTATCCGATTTACTAAAACGATCTAGTGAAGAGTCTAGAACACACCCGATCCGCCTTCCACGGGGCTAAACCGATCAAGTAGGGTGAGGGACTATGAGTCCGGCGAAGCGCGTCACGATCGCCGACATCGCGCGCATGGCCGGCGTCTCCCCCGGCGCCGTCTCCTTCGCCTTGAACGGGCGCCCCGGAGTGAGCGAGGAGACCCGGCAACGGATCCTCGCCGTCGTCGAGGAGAACGGCTGGCAGCCGAGTTCAGCGGCACGCGCCCTCGTCGGCGCGCGGGCGAACACCGTCGGCTTCGCACTCGCGCGCCCCGCGCGGTCCCTCGGATCGGAGGCCTTCTTCACCGACCTCATCGCCGGTATCGAATCGCGTCTCTCCGAGAGCAAGGTCAGTCTGCAGCTGCGTCTGGTGGCGGACATCGCGGAGGAGATGGAGGTGCATCGGCAGTGGCGCTCGTCCAACCAGGTCGACGGTTTCATCTTCATCGACCCGCGCGACGACGATCCCCGGGCCGACCGCATCGCCGCCCTCGACGCCCGCGCCGTGATGATCGGGTCGAAGCCGTCTCCCGACGGGACGGTGCCCAGCGTGTGGATCGGCGACGACACGGTGGCGGAGACGCTCTACTCCTATCTCGCCGCACTCGGGCACGTGCACATCGCCTACGTGGCAGGACCGGCGGAGCTCGAACACACCCGGCTGCGGGCCGAGGTCTTGGAACGCCTGTCGGCCGACGGCGTGGAGGGCGAGGTCATCACCACCGACTTCTCCCCCGCCCGCGCCTCCGCGGTGACGCGGGCGCTGCTCTCCGGACGGCGGCGGCCCACCGCGATCGTCTACGACAACGACGTGATGGCGGTCGCCGGTCTCCGCGTCGCACAGGAGATGGGACGCAGGGTTCCCCGCGACGTCTCGCTGGCCTCCTTCGACGACTCGGTCATCGCGGGGCTCATCAACCCGTCGATCACGGCGATGACGCGCGACACCTTCGAACTCGGCGAGCGCGCCGCCACCCTGCTGCTCCAGCAGATTGAAGCGGGCGCGAACCTGCCGAGCGTCGAAGGCCCGACTCCTGTGCTCACGGCGCGCGAGAGCACGGCCCCGCCCACGCGCACCGACTGAACGTCAGGCGTCCTGAACGTCAGGCGTCGACCACGGTGTTGACCGACCCATAGGGATCGACCGCGACCGCCCGCAGATCGGGGCGGATGAGCCGGCGGATGCCACGGGCCTCCCGCACGGCGGGATCGAGCGCGTCACGCGACGTGATCACGGCCGGGTCCAGCCCCGCGGCGCAGGCGTCGACCCAGGCCTGGAACACGGGACCACCCGGGCTCAGCGCGGCCCGACTCACGGGCACCTCGCGCTCGTCGACCTCCACCACGATCGCCGTCTCCCGCGCCGGTGCCGCGACACGCTGCCGCAGCTCGGGGATCACCTCGGCGAAGCGTCGACCGAGGGGCTTCGCCGCACCGTTCTGATCGATCAGGCCGAGGGTGTATTCGAGTTCGGGGAAGTCACCCAGGTCGCGACTGACGTCGTGCGAGCACCACCACGTGACGCCCCAGAGGTTGTCGGTGCGCAGCGCGGAGCGCACGGTCGCCTCCAGGAAGTCCGGCATCTCGTCCTCCGTCAGGCAGTTCGACGGGGCGCCGACCTCCTGCAACCACACCACCCTGTCCGGATCGGTCGCGAACGCGCGGGAGAGCTCGATCAGGTACTCGGCGTGCCGGTCGGAGGCGATCGATCGTCCTCCGTAGCGCTGGGCGGTGCCGTTGAAGATCCAGGAGTGGATCGTGGTCATGGCACCCAAGCGTGACGCGTGGGCCGGCGTGAAGCCGTGGCCGTCCATGTACCAGACGGCGTCGTACTCGCTGTGGACGTGCGGGAAGCCGGGCGCTGCGGCGTCGGCTGCCGACAGCAGGGCGGAGAGCCAGCCGCCCGCCTCGTCCGGCGTCACCGGCCAGGGCGACGGATGGGTGTGCGCGGAGAACTGGTTCGTCTCGTTCCCGAGGGTGAGCCCGAGGAAGTTGGGGGCATCGCGCAGCGCCCGGCCGAGCCTGTCGACGAGCGCGACCTGACCCTCGAGCGCTCGGGGATCGGTGAACATGTTCTTGTCGTGCCACGTGTACAGCCACGACGGCACGAAGTCGAAGCTCGACAGATGGCCCTGGACCACGTCGATGCTCGCATCCATCCCGAACTCGCCCGCGATGTCGACCACCGCACGCACGTCGTCGACCGCCTTCTCGCGGATGAGGGTGCGATTCGGCTGCAGCACGGTCCACAGCGGGAAGACCCGGACGTGATCGAGCCCGAGCTCCGCGAGAGCCGCGAAGTCGCGACGCACATCGTCCGGGGTGAAGTCGAGCCAGGAGTGCATCCAGTTCTTCGACGGCGTGTAGTTCGCCCCGAACCTCAGGGGAGCATCGAGGGCGCCGCGCTGCGTCATGTAGGACCTTTCGGACAAGCCCCGAGGGGGGGACGGATCTGCACCACTATAACGCTTGAGCGCCGACGATCGCACACACTTCTTGACAGAAGGAGAATCGGATGGTTTCATCTGCTAAAGCGTTGTAGTCCGTCGACCGGACACCACGCGGAATCGCCCGCCTCGAGGAAGAAGCACGATGAAATCTCCCACACGCATTGTCGCTCTGGCAGCCTTCAGCATCGGCGTTCTGGCGCTGACCAGTTGCACGGGAGGCGGAGGGGCATCCGGCGCCTCGGGCCCCATCGACACGTCCGGCGAGCTGAGCGGCACGATCCAGTTCCAGACGTGGTCGCTCAAGAACGAGAAGTTCACCCCGTACTTCGAGGATCTGATCGATGCGTTCGAGAAGGAGCACCCGGACGTCACCGTCGAGTGGCTCGACCAGCCGGGGGACGGCTACCAGGAGAAGATCCTGAGCCAGGCGAACGCCGACACGCTCCCGGACGTGCTGAACCTGCCGCCGGACATCGCGTATCCCCTGGTCGCTGCGGGCAAGCTCGTCGACCTCCAGACCGCCGATCCCGAGCTGGAGTCCGCCTACAACGCCGGCGCGTGGGAGGCGTACAGCGCGTACCCGGGCATCGACGGCACCTACGGCCTGCCCTGGTACCTCTCCAGCGACGCCTCGTGGTGGAACCTCGCACAGCTCGCCCCGTACGGCGTCACGGAGGACAACCTCCCGACCACGGTCGACGAGCTCCTCACCCTCGCCGAGGACGTGGCCACGGAATCCGGTGGTAAGGTCCAGCTCCTGTCCTCCATCCCCGCGCTCGACACCTTCACGGCGGCGGGCATGGAGGTCATCAACGCCGACGGCGAGTTCGACTTCAACACCGACGAAGCCGCCGCGATCATCCAGAAGTACGCCGACGCCTACGCAGCCGGAGCCATGCCCGCCGAGGCCCTGACCGGCGACTACGGCGGAAACGCCGAAGCCTACATCCAGGAGAAGGTGGCCTTCACGACGGGCGGCACCGGCTTCACGACCGACCTGCAGAAGGATGCACCCGCACTGCTCGAGAACACGGTGGCGACCCCTCGCCTCGGGGTCGCACCCCTCTATGTGCAGGGTCTCAACGTCTCGGCCGGCTCCGACAACAAGGAGGCCGCACTCGCGTTCGCCGAGTTCGCGACGAACCAGGAGAACCAGGTGGCCTTCTCGTCGCTCGCCGTCGGCACGGCTCCCGGCACCGCGGACGGCGGGGATGAGGTCGTCGAGAACATCGCGTCCTCCGTCACCGACGAGAAGCAGCTCGCGGCGATCGACACCGTGTTCGGCGCGATGAAGGATGCGAAGGCCCTGCCGTTCCAGTGGACCTCCGACATGGCGACGTACATGACCCAGCAGATCGCCCTCGCCGTCAACGGTGAAGCGGACGCCAAGGCCCAGCTCGACAAGATCGTCGAGTACGCCAACGCCAACCGCGTGGACCAGTAAGCCATGCGCGCGAACACCGGCATCCGCGACCGCGGATCGTCGATGAGATCCCACCGATGGTTCACTCCGTGGCTGCTGCTGGGCCCCGCCGTCGCCTGGGTGCTGGTGTTCGCGCTCTGGCCGTTCCTCAACACGGTCTTCCTCAGCTTCACCGACGCCCGGCCGCTGCGGACGCCGGAGTTCGTGGGGGGAGCGAACTACGAGCGCATGTTCGGCGACGAGATGTTCTGGAATGCGCTGACCACGTGCCTCATCTACGTGGTCGTGTGCGTGCCCCTGCTCACGATCCTCCCCCTCCTCCTCGCCCTGCTGGTGCAGAAGAAGCTCCCGGGCATCTCGTTCTTCCGCACCACGTTCTATTTCCCCGTGATCGCCTCGGTGGTCGTGGTCGCCCTCATCTGGACCTGGCTCTTCGACAGCCGCGGCATCATCAACCAGACGCTGGAGTTCCTCGGTCTGATCGACAAGCCGATGGCCTTCCTCGTCGATCGCTGGCTGCTGCTGGGCTGCGCGATCCTGCTCACGGTCTGGAAGGGCTTGGGCTACTACATGGTCGTGTACCTCGCCGCGCTCGGGAACGTCGGCAAGGAGCTGCACGAGGCCGCGATGCTCGACGGAGCCGGGGCCTTCCGCCGCTTCCTCTCGGTCACGATCCCGTCGGTGCGAGGAGCCATGCTCCTCATCGCGGTGCTCATCGCCGTGTCCGCGATGCGGGTCTTCGCCGAACTCGACGTGCTGTCCAAGAGCACCGGAGGTCCCGGCGGGTACGACATGTCGCTCGTGATGCTCATCCGCCAGGTGGGGTCCGGCCTGAACGGGAACATCGGCTACGCCTCCGCGATCAGCGTGGCGCTGTTCCTGCTCACCCTCGTGCCCCTCGCCGCGATCGCCGTCATGAACCGTGAGAAGAAGGCGAAGGTCTCCGCATGAGCACCCTCACCCCGCAGCGCCCGGCCGACGACACCCGGTCCACCGACGGCCCTGTGTCGCCCACGCGCGAGCGCATCTTCCGCCGTCGCGGTTCCGGAGACTTCAGCACACCCAGCCTCGGCGGACTGATCGGGCGCTATGCGCTGCTGCTGTTCGTCCTGTTCCTCGTGATCGGGCCGTTCGTCTGGCAGCTGTCCACCTCTTTCAAGGGCCCTCAGGAGAACATCTACTCCTTCCCACCCGAGCTCATCCCCCGCGAACCCACGCTGCAGAACTACAGCAAGGTCGCCGACATCGTCCCGGTCTACCTCTACGCCTGGCACTCGCTGCTCGTCTCGGTCGGGACCGTCGTGAGCAACGTCGTGCTGTCGACGTTCGCCGGATACGCGCTGGGATGCATGAGATTCCGGGGCAAGTGGATCGTGATGGGGATCCTCCTGTCCACTCTGCTCTTCCCCGGCGAGGTGACGGTGACCAGCAACTTCCTCACCATCCGCGCACTGGGACTCGCGGACACCCTCTGGGGCGTCTTCCTCCCCGGAGCGATCAGCGCGATGAACGTGCTCCTGATCGCCACCGCGTGCCGCATGATCCCGAAGGACGTACTGGACGCCGCGACGGTCGACGGGGCCACCACGTGGCAGCGCATCCGCCACATCGTCTGGCCGAACATCCGCGGCATGGTCTCCGTGGTCGCGATCTTCGCCTTCATCGGTGCCTGGGACGACTACCTGTGGCCGCTCATCGTCCTGTCCGATCCCTCGAAGTACACACTGACGGTGGGCATGGCCTACCTCAACAGCAGCTTCTCCGTGGATCCGCGCCTCATCGCGGCCGGCACCATGATCGCCCTCGTGCCGATCGTCATCATGTTCTCCTTCACGCAGCGGTTCTTCTTCAAGGGCGTGCAGGAGGGCGCGATCAAGGGGTGAACGCCGTGCAGCTCCTCCCGGCGGACGGGCCGGCCGATCCCCCGTCCTCCCGCCCGCGCTCGGGAGTGCTCCCGTGTGCGGTGTTCGCCTTCGCCTTCGACCCGGCCGGCGGGGTGCAGCGGATCGATGCCCCGGGTCTCGCCGACATCGAGATCACACCCCACACGGTGCTGCACTGGGCCTTCTACGCCGACGGCCCGGCAGCGACCCTGGCGCCACACGCCGCCCTCGCGGTCTCGGCCGACGTGCGCTTCGACGACGGATCACGGCTGAGCGACGACTCCGCGGTCCGCGACCGCTACGACTTCCCGATCACCGCCGATGCCCAGTTCGCCGCGCGCTGGAGCATGCCGGAGCAGTGGAATGCGAACACCGTCTCGCTCGCTCCCCGCACCGGAGGACGCGGCACGGTCGAACTCGTGCTCGGCGCCGACGCGCTGTCCGACGAGGCGGATGCCGCAGGCACCGGCTTCGTGCAGGTCCTGGTCGAGGAGCGGATCGCACCGGGCGATCCCACCCCCACCCCCGTCGAACGCGTCGATACCCGACGCGGCACGCATGCGGGACCGCGCTTCTCGCGGGGCAACACCATCCCCGCCGTGGCTCTCCCGCACGGGTTCACCTTCGTCACGCCGGCCACCGACGCAGCCGACTCCCGGTGGCCGTACCGTCCCTTCGTGCACGACGACGCGCAGGGACGCCGACTCGAAGCCCTCCAGTTCTCCCACCAGCCGAGTCCCTGGATCGGCGATCGCTCGGTGCTGCAGCTGATGCCCTATCTGGCAGATCCTGTGTCGAGCCGCGAGCGACGCCGGCGCTGGATCGTGCCGGGGTCCGAACGCGCGCGTCCGCACGAGTACGCGGCGGACCTCGGCGATGGTCTGACCGTCGAGATGACCGCGACCATGCACGCTGCCGCCTTCCGGGTGCGGTGCGCGGACCCCGACGCCCCGATCGGCTTCGTCATCGATCAGCTCACCGATGAGGGCCAGCTCGCCTGGACCGGCGCAGACGGGTTCGAGGGATGGATCCCGGAGGGCTCGGCGGACTGGGGCAACGCGCCGCGGTGCTTCTTCGCCGGCACCGCCCTGCGCCGCACGGACGACGGCGTGATCGAGCGCGGCCCGCTCGATGACGACGGACGCGGTCGGGTCGCCGGGTATGTGGGCGGACGCGGATCGCTCGAACTACGGATCGGGATCTCCTTCCTCTCCGTCGCCCAGGCCCGGCACGCCCTGGAGACCGAGGCGCCCCCGACCCGTCCCTTCGAGGAGTTGCGCGCCGAGGGCGCCGCGATCTGGAATCGCCTGCTGGGCCGAGTGTCGATCCCCCCGCTGCCGGCGGAGGAGATCCCCTACCGCGGTCTCGCCGATGAGGAGCACCGCGCCCGGATCGCCGCAGCACTGCATCGGATGCACCTGTACCCCAACAGCGCCGGGGAGAACGTCGGCACCGCGGCGGTGCCGCGCTGGCGATTCGCGGATGTCTTCTCCGACTCCGTCGACACGGTCGCCGACGGGGAACTCGTCGTGAACAACGGCTACTGGGACACCTACCGCACCGAGTGGCCGGCGCTCGCCCTGCTCGATCCCGCATCGACCGGCAGGCTCCTCGACGGCCAGCTCGAACAGTATCGACGCGGAGGATGGATGGCGCGGTGGAGCGCGCCCGGCTACGTGGACAGCATGGTCGGCACGTCCAGCGACCAGATCTTCGCCGATGCCGCGCGCTGGGGTGTGAGCTTCGACCGCGAGACCGCGTTCGACAGCGGATGGCGCAACGCGTGCGAGCCGGGTCCGGATGCGAGACGGGGACGCAAGGGCATCGAACGCGGCCGATTCACCGGCTACATCTCGTCGGAGACGCCCGAGGGCATGAGCTGGAGCATCGAGAACGCACTCAGCGATGCCGCCCTCGGCCGGTTCGCCCTGCAGCTCGCCGTCGGCGCCGGACCGGCCGAGGAAGTCGCTCGCTACCGTTGCTTCGCACGCTACTTCGCCAACCGCTCCCGGTCGTATCGTCAGCTCTTCGACGACGGCGCCGGGTTCTTCCGCGGGCGGGATTCGCACGGGGCGTTCGCTCCGGAGTTCGACCCGCGGGCCTGGGGCGGGGACAACGTCGAGACGAACGCCTGGGGGATGTCGGTGGGGGCGGTGCACGACGGAGCCGGGCTCGCCGCCCTCCACGGCGGACCTGTCGGACTCGGCCGTCACCTCGATGCCCTGTTCGCCGAACCCGAGACCGCGGACGAACGGTTCGCCGGCGCCTACGGCACCGTGATCCATGAGCAACAGGAGGCCAGGGCCCTGCGCTCCGGGATGTGCGCGCTCTCCAACCAGCCGGCACACCACATCCCGTTCATGTACGCGTTCAGCGACCGCCCGTGGCAGTCGGCTCCGCTCGTCCATGAGTTCGCGGGGCGGCTGTTCGCCGGGGCCCACGTCGGTCAGGGCTTCCCGGGCGACGAGGACAACGGGGAGATGAGCGCCTGGTGGCTGTGGGGCGCACTCGGGCTGTACCCGCTGGAGCTCGCATCGGGCCACCTGCGGATCGGCTCGCCGCTCTTCGACGACATCCGGGTGGATCGGGGGGACGGCTCCTCCCTCCGGATCCGCTCCCGGCGACGGTCCGCCGGGGCCCACATCCTGCAGGAGGCATCTCTCGACGACGTGCCCCTCGTCTCCGCCGACCTCCCGATCGATGCGCTCGTGGAGGATGCCGTCCTCGACCTCACGTTCGGGGACGACCCGGCGTTCGCACTCGAGAAGTCCGGGCGCTCTCCCGTCCTCCCTGCGGTCCCGTGGTGCGCCGATCTGACCGCGACCGAGGGCGAGGTGATCGCCTCGGCTCTCGTCGCCCACCCCGAGCGGGTGTTCGACGACGGGGCCCCCTCGGGTCGTCCGGGCGTCGTCCTGCGCCCGGGCGACTGGGTGGGGTGGCGGTTCCCCGAGGCTCGCGGGATCAGCGACGTCACGGTGACGACGACCGCCTCCGCCTCCTCGGCCGCCCTGCACTGGGAGGCCCTCGGCCCGGATGGGCACTGGCGGACCCTGGCGCTGACCCATCGGGAAGAACTGCGGACCGACCGCACGACGCCGTTCACCCTGGTCGACCGGACCGTGACCCCGGCGCTCCGCGTGCGTGCGGAGTCCGAGGTCACGATCCGTCAGATCGAGCTCTTCGACCTCGCGTGATCACCCGGTGAGGGTGAAGAGCACCTCGGTGCGGTTTCCCGACGCGTCGAACACCTCGAGCACGTTGGCTCCGGCCACCGCACCGAAGACACCCGGCTTCACGAAGTTCAGGTCGCTCCAGGCGTTGTCGGTCAGGTCCTTCGGCACACCGTTGACCGACAGCCTGTCGACCTTGCCGGCGTCGTACAGCTTGAAGCTGACCTTCGAGTACGCGTCGGGAGATCCCGTCGTGAACGCCTCCCCCGGCTTCACGGTCACGGTCGGAGCCGTGCGATCCCGCGGAGCGGCGCGATACTCGGTCGGCTCCCCCTTGAGCTCCTGCGTGATCCCCGAGAGGTACGCCGACTGATCCGTCGCGGTCAGGTTGTACGCCACGTAGACCCCGTATCCGTCGGCGACCGTGCGGCGGGCGAAGTCCGCGGCGGTCGCCGCGTTCGTGTTCGCCAGGTCGATCGCAGCGGCACCGAGGCGGGTGCGATCTTCGAGCCCGGGCACCGTGGGGGCGTCGTACGTCGGGTAGTAGGGGTTCCAGGCGTAGTCGATCACGCCGTCGACGTCGAACGCATCGAAGTCGGTGGTGGTGTAGGACGGGCCGATCGCGTAGAGGCTGATGATCTTGTCCGATCCCAGGCGCTCGCGCAGCGCGGTCGCCAGCCAGCCGAACGACTGCGCGTTGGGCTGCGGGGTGCCGTTCGCGCCGTAGTTCGTCCACTCGTCGTCGAAGTCGATCCCATCGAGGCCGTAGGTCGTCACCGCATCGGCCAGCTCTGCGGCGAAGGCGTCCGCCGCGGCGAACGAGGTGAAGTTCGCGAAACCCGCACCCTGGTGGTTGCCGAGCACGGAGAGCAGCACCTTCGTGCCCTGTGCCTGCAGCGGACGGATCTGGTTCTCCGCGTCCTGGAGCGTCTCGGTGACCCGATCATTCAGGTGCAGATACGCCTTCTCTCCGTCGTAGTTGATGTTGGCGGCGAAGATCATCGCGAGGTCGACGGCGGCGCGCCCGGAATCCGCGAGGGTGTAGTCGGCGACGTTGACTAAATCGTTCGAGTTCACCTCGACATAGACGGCGAGCTGGGGGTCCGCCTCCACCCCCTCGGCAGCGGTCGCGGGTGAGGCGGTCGCGACGAAGGACATCGCGATCACCGCACTCGCGGCGACAGTGAATCCCTGTCGTAGACGGTGAAGCTTCGTGGAATGTGGCCGACTCATGGCAGATCGTCTCCCTCTTCATCGAAATCGAGATCAGGCCGCATCAGCGCGACCTGCCGCCGACTATATCGCTTAAGTAGAAGCCCGTACAGATCGGACGAAGGACGACGCCTGTCTGTTCCTGCACCCGGTCAGCGATCCGTGGGTTGTACACGTGCGCCGGGTTCTCCACGCGCCGGAACCGGAATACCGTGACATCGTGACCGTCCGGAACGACACTGGAGGCATGCGCTTGAACGACCCGCAGGTATGGACGCTGATCGGAGTGTTCGCCGCCGTCATGCTCGGCGGGATGACGCTCATGACCACGCAGCTCAGTCGCATCATCCGCGCCGAGACCGATCGCATCCACGGCACGCTCTCCGCGCGCATCGACGCCGTGGTCGACCGCCTCGACCGCATCGAGGCGAAGGTCGACGACCTCGACAAGGAGCTCACGAACCTCGCCGTGCGGTTCTGGCGCTCGCAGTGACCCCTCCGGGCTTCCCCTGATCTCTCAGAGGGTGACGTCGCCCACCAGATTCACCTGGATGCCCATCCCCGCGAACATCGAGGCTTTCGCGATGAGTGCCCGGTCGGCCGTCTCGGCATCCGGTGCGTAGACGAGCTGCGCGTGGTTGGCCTTGTGGCGGGCCATGAACTGATCCCGCGAGACGCCGTGCAGCACCACGTGCGCGATCGGCCACTCCGGGTTCGTGGCATCCTTCCGGCGCTGCGTCTCGTCGGCCGGGAGCTCGACGACCGAGGCACGGAAGATGTCGGCCTGCAGGACGCCGTCGGCGATGAACACCCGCGACAGCACGATCTCCCCCGGCTGGGAGACCCCGTTGATCGTCGCACCGCCCGCCGGGAAGAACACGTGGCCCTGACGCCATCCCTCCGCGTTCTGCCACCCGCCCAGGTGCGAGGCGGGGACGGAGCCGGAGATCTCGTAGACCCACACGAACTCCCCGTCGTACTCCTCACCCCACCGCACGTCGTGCAGCGTGTTGTCCGGCACGAGTCCCATCGCACGCCACACGCGGTCGGTCACCAGCGCGTCGACCGCCACGCCCTCATCCGCTTCGTTGAAGTGCGGGAAGGCGCGTCCCTCGTGCAGCACCCGGGCACCGTCGCGCGACCTCACCGGCGGGCGCTCCGTCGAGTTCAGGATGCCCTCGGCCAGGTCGGACGCCGGTACCAGGTCCTTCAGACCCTGCTGGTACTGGATCCCGACGGCGTCGAGGCCGAAGTCGTCCGCGATACGAAGCGCGGCGATGTACATCTTCAACTGCCACTGCACCTGCTCGCGCGTGAGCTCGGTGGCGGCATCCGGCCCGAAGCGGAACGTCATGCCCGCATCGATCAGCCAGTCGTACGCGGCGTCCGCCTCGTCTTCGGTGACGGTGAGCATCTCGGCGTAGAGCGCCGACTGCGACAGCCGCTCCTTGTAGATGCCCGTCTTGTTGAGCAGCTCGTCGTCGAAGATCGCGTTGTACATGCCCATGCAGCCCTCGTCGAACACGCCGATGATGGCCTTCTCGGCGAGCAGCTCCGCGGCGAGCGCCTCGCCCAGCTGCTTCTCGGGGCTGTCCGGCAGCTCCGGCAGGGGACGCACGTGCGAGGCGTCGTGCGCGATGGAGCCCGTCTCGGTCCACTCCCGGATGCCGTTGCGGAACCACTCGTCGGTGAAGTCGACCGACCATGTCGTGGCGTACGGCTTGCCCATCTTGGTGAGGCCCGCGTTCAAGCCGAGGAGGCCGACGAGGCCGGGCCAATCGCCGGCGAAGTTCGCGACCGTGAGGATCGGGCCCTCGTGGGTGCGCAGACCGGCGAGCACATGGTGGGAGTACTGCCAGTTGGCGATCGCGACGATCAGAGGCGCGTCGACCGGGATGCTCCGGAAGACCTCGAGCCCCATGCGCTGGCTGGAGATGAACCCGTGACCGGTGGCGGGGTCGACGCCGAAGGGACGGATCACCTGCCACCCGAGGTCGTCGAGCACACCGGTGACCCCGATCTCGAGCTCGACCTGGGTGGGCCAGCCCGCGACGTTCGCCGACTCTCGCAGATCGCCCGAGGTGATGAGGTAGGCCGTCTTCGGGGCGGCAGCCGGACGCGATGCCGGGGCCGGCAGGGTGTAGGTGGTCATGATTCCTCCGGTGTTGGGGTCGGGGTGAGCGGGGAGCCGCCTCGCTGTGCGGCCGCGAGTTGGTGCACCACGGGTCGGGATCCCTCATAGAGCCGCCGGTAGCGCGCGAACAGGGAGTCATAGAACGGTCGCAACCCGTCATCCGGGCGGATCCGCTCTGACATGGGGTTCCACTCCGTGATCGCCGGGCGCTCGTCGGGCACCGCCGTCGCGGTCGCCGCGAGAAAGGCCGCTCCGTAGCTCGCGCCGATCGTGGTCGCAGGCACCTCCTGGACGAGGCCGGTGACGTCGGACACGACCTGGAGCCAAAGCCGACCCTGTGTTCCGCCCCCCACCGCGACGATGCGGCGGATGTCGGCGCCGGCCGCCCGCATGGTCTCGACGTTGTGCCGCACACCGAGTGCGGTCGCTTCTAGCATCGCTCGGTAGAGGTCGCCGCGCGTGTGCTCGAGTGTGAGCCCGGCGATCACGCCCCGGGCGTCCGGGTCCTGGATCGGCGTGCGCTCGCCCGCGAAGTAGGGCAGCACGAGAAGGCCGCGCGCTCCGGCACCCGACGCGGCAGCCTCGGCGAGCAGTTCAGGATAGTCGGCACCGGTCAGCCCTTTGAGCCAGGCGGTCAGAGCCCCGGATGTCGACAGCCCGCCGGCGAGGTTGCGCGTACCGGCGAAGGCCCCCGCCGTGGTCCACATGGACGGGGTCCGCAGGGTCTCTTCACCGGTGGCCACGAGGAACATGGTCGTGCCGTACATCAGCATCAGGTCGCCGGGCTCGTGCGCGCCGACGCTGACAGCTTCCGTCCAGGCATCGATCGTCCCCGCGATCACGGGCGTTCCCAGAGGGATCCCGGTGACCGATTCTGCCTCAGCCGTCACCTCTCCGGCGATCTCCCCCGCCCACTGCAGGCGCGGCTGCTCGATGCCCCCGGCGTACCGCTCCCACCACGGGTCGTGCCACCGCTCCCCCTCGATGTCGTAGAGAGGAGAAACCTGGCTGGCGGACTGGTGATCGAGCACGTACGCTCCCGTGAGCCGACGGACGAGCCAGGACGCCGGCATGTACAGACGTCGTGCGCGTTCCCAGGCCTCGGGCTCCTCCTCCGCAACCCACGCGATCTTCGGTCCGCCCGCCTGCGAGGTCAGAGTCGACCCTCCGACACGCGTGATCTCCTCGACACCGAGCTCATGCGTGAGGCGCTCGATCTGCGCGGTCGAACGGGTGTCGACCCCGTACAGGATCGCGGGGCGCACGGGGGCGTCCCGTTCATCGACGAGCAGGACACAGGGTCCCATGCCACTGACCCCCACCCCCACGATCTCGGCCTCCGGGACTCCGGCGAGCAGTTCGCGCACGATCGCGACGAACTCCTCCCACCAGATCGCGGCGTCCATCTCGACCCAGCCGGAGTGCGGTCGTTCCACGTCATGCGCCCTGGTCGCGGATGCCGCGATGACGCCGTCGGGCCCCACCAGCACGCCCTTGCTGCTGGACGTGCCGATGTCCACCCCGAGGGTGCAGCGCATGGAGTCCTCCTCCTGCCGGGACGACCGAGTCCGTGGCTTGTTCGACACTGTACGCGAAATCGATTTCATGATGCAAGGGCGTGCGCGCTCCCGCATCGACCCTTCCGGTCGCGGTCCGCTCAGCGCCGGGTGGCGCTGGCCGGCTGGACCTCGTTGCGCAGCACGACAGTGCGAGCCGGTTGCGTATCGCCGTCGATCCGATCGAGCAACATCCGCGCCGCGGTCACGCCCATATGCCGCGCGGGCAAGCGCACCACGGTCACGGCTGTCGGAGAAAGCGTCGTGAACGGCAGAGAACCGATGACCGCCACGCCGACGTCCGGCGGAGTGAGCCCATGCTCGGTGAGCACCTGGATAGCTCCCACACCGATGAGGTTGTTGCCCGCGACGACCGCATCGGGCGGTTCGCGAAGCGCGAGCAGCTCTTCCATCGCCGACCGACCACCGTCGACGCGGAACGTCGTGAAGCGCTCGAGCTCGTCGAGGGCGTGACCGGGGTGCGCCGAGGCGAGCACAGAGCGCCAGCCCGCGGCGCGTTCAGCGGCGGTGTCGATGTGCGCGGGGCCCCCGATGTAGGCGATGCGGCGGTGCCCGGCGTCTATCAGGCTCCGGGTGGCTGATGTCCCCGCCGACCGATTGGCCATCATGACGCTGTCGATGTCGTAGCTCGTGCTGCGATCGACGGCCACGACAGGGCGGCCGGTGGCGAGGACACCGTCGAGGTCGGAGCGCTCATCGGCTGTCGCGATGATCACTCCGGACATGTTCTCGGCGATCGCGATCCGCAGATAGGTGGCCTCCTTCTCCACCTGCGCGTCCGAGTTGCAGAGCACGACCGAGTATCCGGCCTCGGAGGCGACATCCTCCACGCCGCGCGCCATCTCGGTGAAGTAGGGATTCTCGATGTCGGGGATCACGAGCGCGATGACCTCGGAACTCTGGCGCCGTAGCGTGCGGGCGGTGCGATTGGGAGTGAACTTCAGCTTCTCCGCGGCGTTGCGCACGGCCGCCACCTTCTCCTCGGACACGTTCGTCCCGTTGAACACGCGCGAGACTGTCGCGGGCGAGACCCCCGCGAGTTCGGCGACGTCGTAGATCGTTGCCATGCGCTCCCCTGCTCCCCGCTGACACCTACTCCCACCGACCGCGGCCGGTGCTGCAACAGTATCGCGCGGGAACCGGAATTCCTTGCGCGGGTGAAATCGATGCCAGGGTCGCAAAGCCGCTACCGAGAGCTCTCCGCCTGCGCGTGCGCGCCGGCAGCCGTCTCACCGGCAGCCGCCTCACCGGTGCGCGGCCACCACCTCGGCGACGGCGGTGCGCTCGGCGGCACTCGGCTCGGCGATCGCCATGCGGCAGTGCGTGTCGACCACGTCGAGCACGCGGTAGGCCTCCTTCATGCGGGCCATGTCGCCGCCGATGAGGGCGACCACTTCGTCGACCGCGGCCTGCGCAGCGGTGATGGCTGCCGCATCCCCCGACCGCCCGGCGTCGGCGAGGGCGCGGAACGGCTTCGGCGTCACGGATGACACCCCGGAGACGACACCCTGGGCGCCCACCTCGACGGCGGCGATCAGGTCGCGGTCGGCGCCGGTGTAGAGCTCGAAGTCGGCGGGCACGACGGCACGGTAGGCGGCGATGTCGTCGAGCGAGAGCTCGCTGATCTTGGCTCCCACGACGTTGGGCAGCTCCGCGAGCCGCACGAGGAGCTCCGGCGACACCGGGTTTCCACTCCGCGCCGGGTAGATGTACACGTACAAGCGCCCGTCGCCGACGGCGTCCGACACCGCACGGTAGTACTCGAAGATCGAGTCGTCCGTCGCCTTCAGGTAGTAGGGCGTGAGCGCGGCGAACTCGACGGCGCCCAGCTCACGGGCGATGCGGGTCAGGCGCACGGCCTCGAAGGTACTGGGCCGACCGACATGCACGACCACGCGCATCCGCTCCTTCAACTCGGCCAGAGCGGCTTCCACGATGGCCGCGAACTCGCCGGCGTCCACAGCGGGGAACTCCCCCGTCGTTCCGAGCACGAAGGCCCCCTCGTTCCCCGAGTCGGCGACGAATCGGAAGATCGCACGCGAACCCTCGATGTCGAGGGTGCCGTCGCGGTGGAACGCGGTGGGCACGGCGGTCAGGATGTCGTAGCGGGTCACTTCTCGGTCTCCTCGGAGTTCTTGCGGGACGTGCGGGCTCGACGCTTCGGGGCGTCGATGTTGCGGACGGTGGAGGTGAGCAGGTCGGGCTGCGCGGCGAGCTCGTCGTGCGCCTTCTCGATCTGCTGGATGCTGTCGTCGTGGAGGATCGAATCCGCGAGGGAGCCGCGCTCGGCACGGGGGCGACGAGCAGCACGGATCGCCGGCATCACGATCGAGAGCACGGCCAGGGCGAGGAGCACGAGCGCGATGGGGCTGACGACCTCGAAGAACGGACGCGTGGGCAGGATGGCCAGAGTGCGGGCGAGGTTCTCTTCGGCGAGCGGTCCGAGCAGGAGCCCGAGCACCACGGGGCCGGCCGGCACCTGCATGCGCTTGAGCATCACCCCGATCACACCGAAGACGAGCATCGTCACCACGGTCGAGAGGCTGTTGGAGGTGGCGTAGGTGCCGATGATGCAGAAGATCAGGATGCCGCTCCACAGGTACGGCTGCGGCACGTCGAGCAGCTTCACCATGCCCTTCATCCGCACCAGGCTCAGAGCGAGGGACAGGATCGTCGCGATCAGCATGATGCCGACGATCGAGACGACCAGGTCGGGGCGGTTCGTGAAGAGGGTGGGTCCGGGTGTGATGCCCCAGATGATCATGGAGCCGATCATCACGGCCATCACAGAGTCGCCGGGGATGCCGAGTGCCATGGTCGTGGTGAGGGAGCCGCCCAAGGTCGCGCTGGAAGCACTGTCGGACGCGGCGACGCCCTCGATCGATCCCTTGCCGAACATCTCCGGACGCTTCGACACCTTGCGTGCCCGTTCCCACCCGATGAGACCGGCGATGTCACCGCCCGCGGCGGGGATGAGACCGACACCGAGTCCGACCGCGCCGCCGACCGCCGTGGCACGACCGCTCTGCTTCAGCTCGGACCTGTTCGGCAGCCAGCGACCGAGGCTGGAGATGGGGCGCACGCGGGACGCGCGATGCGTGAGCAACTGGTCGAAGAGTTCCGCGATGCCGAAGAGGCCGATGATCACGGCGATGAAGTTCACGCCCTCGACGAGGTCGAGCACCCCGAAGGTGAAGCGCTGATCGGCCGTCGCGGCGTAGGTGCCGACGGTGCCGAGCATGAGGCCGAAGAGCCCGGCGAGGATGCCCTTGAGCATCGACTTCGACGAGATGCCGATCATGATCGAGATGCCGAACACCACGAGGGCGAACAGTTCGGGGGACTTGAAGTAGTCGCGGGCGAAGCTGGCGATCGGGACGGCCGCGACCGCGAACAGCACCAGCGAGGCGAGGATCCCGACGGCCGAGACGATTGCGGAGATGGTGAGTGCGAGACCTGCCCTGCCCTGCTTGGCCATCGGATAGCCGTCGAGGGTGGTGGCGATGGAGGCGGGCGTTCCCGGAGTGTTGATGAGGATGGACGGCACCCGATCGCCGAAGTTCGCCGCGACGTAGATCGTCAGCAGCACGGCGAGGCCCTGCACGGGCTCGAGGGTCATGGTGAATCCCGCGGCGAGGGCGACGGCCATGGTCGCGGTGATGCCGGGGAAGGCGCCGACCATGAAGCCCAGCATGAGCCCGACGAGCATGTAGAGCAGGATCGAGATGTCGAGGAGCGAGTTCAGCCCCTCCAGGAGCGCGTTCACAGGGGGATCCTCAGGAGCAGCCCGAACACGACGTAGACGAACGCCGTGACGGAGGCGGAGTAGATGATCAGGCTCAGCCAGCGGCGGTGACCGTAGAGGAGCATGAGGGAGGCCATCAGCAGGGCTGCGGCGATCGGGAAGACCTCGATGCGGTACCCGAAGAGGATGACCGACCCCAGCGACCACAGCGCGATGAAGGCGCCCGTGATCACCAGCGTGGCGATCACGCGCAGGTAGCCTCCGGGCTGGATGCGCTCGAGGTCGTCACGACCGGGTGCGGGGCGGGTGATCGCGATGGCGAGCAGCGCGATGGCGACGACGACTCCGGTGACCCCGATGACGAGCGGCCAGAAGCGGGCATCGATCTGACCCGGAGCAGCCTCGCGGCGCAGCGGGATCTGCGTCGAGAGGAAGAGATATCCGGCCGTGAACGCCAGAGCGAGGACGGCGAAGACGATCTCGAGCGGTCGCGACGCGGTCGCACCCTGATACTCGTCGCCCGCGGAGACATCGCCCGCGGAGACATCGCCCGCGGAGGCGTCCGATGCGGAGCCGTCCGCTGCGGAGGCATCCGATGCAGAGGTCGACATGATGCTCCTTTCGTGATCCGAGAACTGAAGGAGAGCACTGCGGGGCCGGTGATGAGCCCGGCCCCGCAGTCTTCTCTACCGGGCTCCTCAGCCCAGGAGGTCCTTGAAGAGGTCGAACTGCTCGTCGACGAACGTCGTCCATTCGGCGGAGTCGCGGTACACGACCAGGTTTCCGGCGTCGGCCTGGAACTTCTGGTAGCTGTCGGATTCGACGGCCTCCTTGACGGCGGCTTCGAGCGTCGACTTCACGTCGTCGGGCAAGCCCTTGGGCGCGTAGATGCCGCCCCAGCCTCCGAAGACGACGTCTTCGCCGATGGCCTCTTCGACCGTCTCGACGTCTTCCGCGTCGGGATGGCGCTCGTCGTTCATGACGGCGAGGATGCGCACCGCGTCGCCCTGGGCGAGAGCCTCGCCGAGGCCGGAGACGGCCGCGACGGTCTCGCCGGATGCGGCTGCGGCGACGGCCGTCGCTCCGCCGTCGTAGGGCACCGGAGTGAAGTCGGCGTCGGTCGCGGCACCGAGTCCGAGGGTCGCCGCCTCCCAGATGGAGCCGGCGCCGGAGTTCGCGACCGTGACGGCACCGGACTGCGCCTGGGCGACGAGGTCTTCCAGCGTCTCGATCCCGCTGTTCGCGCCGACGGTGACGACACCGGGGGCGAGCATGATCTGGCCGAGCAGGTCGAAGTCGTCCGGCAGCACGTCCGCGCTCTGCGTGGTGTTCAGCATCGCGATCTCGACGGGCGCGAATCCGATCACGTAGCCGTCGGGATCCTGCGCACCGACGTACTCCATCGCGAGCGCTCCGGCGGCACCCGGCATGTTCTCGGGGATGACGCTGACGTCGAGGATCTTCTCGAGCTCCGTGGCGAGTGCGCGCGACGAGAGGTCTGATCCTCCCCCGGGGTTGGCCTGGATGATGAGCCGGATGTCCTTCTCCGGGTAGGTCGATTCGGCGCCCTCGCCCTCTTCGACCTTGGTGCAGGCCGAGACGATGAGAGCGGTGGCTGCGAGGGCGGCGATCGCGGCAGCCGCCCGGGTGATGCGCTTGCGGGGCATCTTTGCTCCTCTACGTGGGTCGACCTTGTTGTCGACTCCCCCGACCGTAGCAGTGTTGACTGTTAACAGTCAACACTCGGACGAAACGTGCGCCGCGAGGGCCGCAGGCACGGCTCCGCATTCAGGCGTGGGTGGCGATCTCGCTCAGCATGCGTCGACGAGCACCGTCGAGATGCTCGGACAGCACCTTCGCCGCCTGCGCCGGCGTGCCGGTGCGCATCACCTGCATGAGCGTCACGTGATCATCGGAAGACTCGTGCAGGTCTTCGTCATGGTTGATCGTGACCTCGAGCAGCGCGGTGAACGTCGGGAGGTACTGATTCCATGCACCCTCGAGACGCGGGTGATCGGCGAGCGCGTAGATCTGCGAGTGGAACTCGAGATCCGCGGTGACGAATGCGGCATGGTCGCCGCGGTCCGCGGCCTCGCCCATGCGGTCGACGGCCGCCGCCATCGCGGCCCAGCGCGCCTCGTCGTCGACACGCATGGCCCGCGCGAGGGCGAGCTGTTCGAGCGCACCCCTCAGGCTGTACAGCTGATCGACGTCATCCCCCGTGAGTCCCACGATGTACACGCCGCGGGGACGCTGCACCTCGACGAGCTTCTCGAAGCTCAACTGGGTGAGCGCATCGCGCACGGGGCCACGGCTGACCGAGAACTCCTCGGCGAGCGCTTCCTCGGTGATCCGCGCGCCGGGGGCGAGTTCGCCGCGCACGATGCGCTGGCGGAGCACCCGTGCCACCTGGGCGCCGAGGGATTCTCCGCGCGTGACGGTCTGCGTCATGGTGACCTCCTGTTAACTGTTGACAGGATACACACCACGAGATCGGTGTCTAGGCGTGTCCGCGCGGATCCCAGAGCACGATGTCGGTCGAGCGGCGGATGCGACGGCCGCTCGGCACGGGCACCACCCCCGCGGATCCGGCGGCGAACACCCGCACGCCGGGGCGGTTCTCGCGCTCGGTGCGCAGAGCGCTCTCGAGTACCGCGATGCGGTTGCGCAGCGCCCGGTTCTCGTCTTCGAGGTCGAGCAGACGCGCGATCGCGGGGAGGCTCACACCTTCCGAAGAGAGCTGGGCGACCTCGCGCAGCTGTTCGATGTTGCGGGCGGAGTACCGACGCGAGCCGCCCGACGTCCGTCCGGGGACCACGAGTCCGATGCGGTCGTACTGCCGCAGGGTCTGCGGGTGGAGACCGGAGAGCTCGGCCGCCGCCGCGATCGCGAACACCGGGGTGTCAGCGTTCATCATGAACGCCTCCGACCCCGGTGCCCACTTCGACGCTCGGTCATCGACGCGCCTTCGCCATCAGCTCCGCCCGCGGATTCTCCGTGGGCTCGAGCTCCTGGAACTTCTCCAGGGCCTCCCGCGCGGCGTCGTCGAGGTGCGTGGGCACGGCGACCTGGAGTTCGGCGAGCAGGTCTCCGGTTCCCTTCGCCGTCGCCACACCGCGGCCCTTGACGCGCAGCACCCGCCCGGAGGGGGTGCCGGGAGCGACGCGGAGCTTGACCACGTCACCGCTGAGCGTCGGGACCTCGATCGTCGCGCCGAGGGTCGCCTCGGTGAAGGTCACCGGGACCACGACGCGCAGGTTAAGCCCGTCACGCGTGAAGACGGGGTGCGGGCGCACCGAGATCTGCACCACGATGTCGCCGCTCTCCCCGCCGTCGGGCGAGGGACGGCCACGACCGCGCAGACGGATCTTCTGTCCGTCTGCCACACCGGCAGGGATCTTCACCTTGAACGGCTTGCCGTCATCGCCCTGCAGGGAGATGGTCTCGCCCTGCACGGCGGTGACGAAGTCGAGCGTCGTGCGGGCGGTGACGTCGGCACCACGCTGCGGTCCGCCGAAGCCGCGGTAGCCACCGCTCGGCTGCCCGAAGCGTCCGCCTCCGAAGCTCGCACCCTGCCCCTGGTTGAACATCGCGAAGATGTCCTCGAAGTCGGCCGTCTGCCCTCGGCCCTGCTGGCCGAACCGGCTGAACACGTCTTCGAAGCCGCCGGCACCCTGGCCGCCCGCCGTGAAGCGGGCGCCGGAGCCCATGGCGCGGATCTCGTCGTACTCTTTGCGCTGTTCGGCGTCGGAGAGCACCGAGTAGGCCTCGCTGATCTCCTTGAACTTCGCCTCTGCTTTGGCATCACCCTGATTGGAGTCCGGGTGGTACTTCCGCGCGAGCTTGCGATACGTCTTCTTCAGATCCGCATCACTGACGTCCTTGGAGACCCCGAGGGTCTTGTAGAAGTCCTTGTCGAACCAATCCTGGCTGGCCATCGATCACCTACTCCGCAGGGACAGCGACGACGACCTTCGCGGGGCGCAGCTCGATGTCACCGAGGCGGTAGCCCACCTCGACGACCTCGAGGATCGTCGTCTTCTCGGCGCCGGGGGTCGGCTGCTGGAAGATGGCCTCGTGGCGCTGAGGGTCGAATTCCTCACCCTTCTCGCCGTATGCGGCCACCCCGAGACGCTCCACGACCGCACGCACCTTCTCGGCGATCACGGCGAAGGGCGTGCCCTCGACCAGGTCGCCGTGCTGAGCGGCACGGTCGAGGTCGTCGAGCACCGGGATGAGGCCCTTGGCGGCCTCGCCCTTCGCCCGCTCGATCTCGACCTGGCGCTGCTCCTCGGTGCGACGACGGTAGTTCGCGTACTCGGCCTGGAGGCGCTTGAGGTCGTTCAGCAGCGTCGACTCGAGGTCGGCGAGCACGGCGTCCTCCGCCGCGGCCTCACCGGTCTGCGTCGCTCCGAGGATGTCATCGACCGTGAGGTCATCGACACCGTCTTCAGGAGTCTCGTCCGACCCCTCGGCGGCCTTCGCCTCGGTGGAGTCCGGGTTCTGCGGCGCGGGGCCGGACGCCTGAGCGTCCGACCCCTCGCTGCGACCTTCGGCGGACTCAGGATTCTGGTTCTCGTCGAAGTTCTTGTCCGTCATGATTACTTCTTCTCGTCCTCGTCGTCGACGACCTCGGCGTCGATGACGTCCTCGTCGGAGGAGGGAGCGTCACCGGTCGGGGCCTCGCCGTCAGCCGAAGCGTCGGCAGCAGCATCCGCCTGCGAGGAGGCGTAGATGGCCTCGCCGAGCTTGGACTGCGACTGGTTGAGCTTGTCGAACGCGGTCTTCACGGCCTCGTCGTCTTCGCCCGCCAGCGCCGTCTTGAGCGCTTCGACGTCGGCCTTGACCTCGGTCTTCACGTCTTCGGGCAGCTTGTCGTCGTTCTCGGTGATCAGCTTGTCGATCGAGTACGCAAGCGTCTCGGCCTGGTTGCGGACCTCGGCGGCTTCACGGCGCACCTTGTCCTCAGCCGCGTGCTCTTCGGCCTCGCGCACCATGCGCTCGATGTCTTCCTTCGACAGCGAGGAGCCGCCGGAGATGACGATCGACTTCTCGGTGCCGGTGCCCTTGTCCTTGGCGGACACGTGCACGATGCCGTTGGCGTCGATGTCGAACGTGACCTCGATCTGCGGGATGCCGCGGGGAGCGGGAGCGATGCCCGTGAGCTCGAACGTGCCGAGCGGCTTATTGTCGCGGGTGAAGTCGCGCTCGCCCTGGAAGACCTGGATCGCGACGGACGGCTGGTTGTCGTCTGCCGTGGTGAAGGTCTCGCTGCGCTTGGTCGGGATAGCGGTGTTGCGCTCGATGAGCTTGGTCATCATGCCGCCCTTGGTCTCGATGCCGAGGCTCAGCGGGGTGACGTCGATGAGGAGGACATCCTTGCGCTCACCCTTGAGGACACCGGCCTGGAGAGCGGCGCCGACGGCGACGACCTCATCCGGGTTGACGCCCTTGTTCGCGTCCTTGCCGGTCTCGCGCTTGACGAGCTCGGCGACCGCGGGCATACGGGTGGAACCACCGACGAGCACGATGTGGTCGATCTCGGACACCTTGATGCCGGCTTCGCGGATGACATCCTCGAACGGCTTCTTGGTGCGGTCGAGCAGGTCCTTCGTGAGGTCCTCGAACTTCGCGCGGGTGATCGTCTCGGAGAGCGAGACCGGGCCGGACTCCGTCAGCGACAGGTACGGCAGGTTGATGCTCGTCGAGGTGGAGGAGGAGAGCTCCTTCTTCGCCTGCTCCGCGGCCTCCTTGAGGCGCTGCAGCGCGATCTTGTCGCCCGCGACGTCGACGCCCGTGGTCTCCTTGAACTGCTTGATCAGGTAGTCGACGAGACGCTGGTCCCAGTCGTCTCCACCGAGACGGTTGTCACCGGCGGTCGCACGCACCTGGATCGTGGAGAAGTCGTCGTCCTTGCCCACCTCGAGCAGCGAGACGTCGAACGTTCCGCCACCGAGGTCGAAGACCAGGATGAGCTCGTCTTCCTTGCCCTTGTCGAGGCCGTAGGCCAGAGCGGCCGCGGTCGGCTCGTTGATGATGCGCAGGACGTTGAGACCCGAGATCTCCCCGGCCTCCTTGGTGGCCTGACGCTCGGCGTCGTTGAAGTACGCGGGGACGGTGATGACCGCGTCGGTCACCGTGTCACCCAGGTAAGCCTCGGCGTCGCGCTTGAGCTTCATGAGGATGCGCGCGGAGATCTCCTGCGGCGTCCACTTCTTGCCGTCGACGTCGAAGCTCCAATCGGTGCCCATGTGGCGCTTGACGGAAGCGATCGTCCGGTCGACGTTGGTGACGGCCTGGCGCTTCGCGGTCTCACCGACGAGCACCTCCCCGTCCTTGGTGAAGGCCACGACCGAGGGGGTCGTGCGGAAGCCCTCGGCGTTGGCGATGACCTTGGGCTCGCCACCCTCGAGGACGCTGACGACGGAGTTGGTGGTTCCGAGGTCGATACCGACAGCACGTGCCATGTGTTCTCTCCTTTGTTGGAAGTTCGTTGGGATCGGAAATCTGCGGCGATCAGGGAAACCTGAGTCGCGATGACTCAACTGTACGCCGGCGCTCCGCAGGTGTCAAATCAACTTGATACGAGTCGACTCAACTTTTTCAGAAGGGCGCGAGAATCGCCGGATCCTCCGTGAACGTGACGGTGTTCTGGGGAGGGGGCCGGTCGACGTAGACCTTGCCGGTCGGGCTCGTCCAGGCGTAGACGCCACCACCCAGGGGCTCGACCACCCACGGCGAATGATGCTTGAGCACGTGATGGCGACGACACAGGTGACCGAGGTTCGACTCCTCGGTGGCTCCCCCGAGCGCGGCCTCGTGATGATGGTCGATGTCGCAGTCCACGGACGCGTACCCGCAGGTCGGGAATCGGCACCGCTGATCCCTCGCCCTCAGATGCCGCTTCAGATCCGGACCGGGACGATAGCGGTCGACCGCGAGGACCGCGCCGGTGATGGGGTGGGTGAGGATCCGGTCCCACCCCGCCGCCGCGCCGGCGATCCGGCGGGCGGTCGCGGGGTCGACCGGAGCGCGGCCGTTCAGCTCGGCCGGAGTCGAGCCCTCGCCGATCAGCGTCGTGACGGGGACCGTGATCGACACCGTTCCGCGAATCGCCGCCAGGAGCCCCTCGCCGCGATCGTGTCCGGCCGGAGCGCCGGTGAGGAGCAGGTCGAGAGCGAGATCGGCGCGGAGGTGCGCGAGGGTGCGCTCGTCCGGCTCCGGAGCCGGGAGCTCCGGGGATTCATACTCCGGGTACTCATGCCCCGGGGACTCGTGCTCCGTGAACTCACGCTCGGTGGACCCATGCTCCGGGGACTCGTGCCCCTGCACCGCCTCGGCCATCTGCGTGAGCCGTTCGAAGACCCCGTGCACGAGCGCCGACGGACCGAGCAGGCCGAGCTGCGTCATCCCGTCTCCGACGTCTTTCACCCACACGGATCTCTTCTCCCGCGCATCGAGGTGCCGCTCATCGATCGACCGCGCCTGGAACCGTTCGGCCACCCGCCGAGCCATTCGGCCGACACGAGCGGGAGACTCGATCTCGGCGAAGGAGATGATCTGAGCCGCATAGGCGGCGCGGCTCGCCGCATCGGGCAGGTGCTCGCCCGCTTCGCAGACGACTCGGGCGTGCGCCGCGCTGATGCGACCCGCCCCCTGCGCCTCCCAGACCAGCGGGAAGTGCTCCACGACCCAGGCCGCGTCGGCCATCCGGCGCTGCACCGTTCGATCACTCACCCGCAGGGCCGTGGCGAACTCCGCGGCGATCGTGCGGGCCGACATGTCTCCGTGATCGGGATGCCCCGCCTGCGCGGCCACGTCGAGCGCGAGCCGCGACCCGACCGCCAGGATGCCGTCTCGCGCGGCCTGCAGACTGCTGATCGTGCGCTCGACCTCGACGAGCATCTCGGTGAGCGCGGCGAGAGCATCCACCTGCTCGAGGGTCGCATCCGCCAGCGCTGTCATACCTTCAGTGAACCAGGGACCACCGACATTGAAACACCCAGATCAGCGCCGAAAACCAAGATACCGGAATGGGGCTGGGAGCACATTCGCCTCGGCCCTGGACGAGCCGACCTCAGACCGGACCGAGGCGATACTTGACCCTGACACGGTGGCAGACGGGAGAACAGACACATGTTGTCCATCGGAGCGTTCGCGCAGATAGGCCAGGTGACCCACCGCATGCTGCGGCACTGGGACACGGCCGGACTGCTCGTGCCCGCCCACGTGGACGAGTTCAACGGCTACCGCTCCTACGACCCGTCGCAGCTGGAAAGGCTGCATCGGATCGTCGCCCTGCGCCAGCTGGGCTTCGGCCTCGACGACATCTCGGCCATCCTCGAACAGGGAGTCGATGCCGAGCGCATCGCCTCCCTGCTGCGGATCCGCCGCGCAGAGGTCGAGCAGGAGCATCGGATCGCCGCGGAGAGACTCGTCGACGTGGAGAGGCGCCTCCACCTCATCGAGAGAGAGAAGCACATGTCACGGATCGAGATCGTCGAGAAGCCCCTCCCCGCCGTCCGGCTCGCCGCCGTCCGCACGGTCGTCCCCGATCAGCCGGCCGTCGCAACTGTGGTCGGTTCCGCCTTCGACGCGGTCGCGGACACCATCGGCGGCGAACACCCCCTGACCACACCGATCGCCCAGTACACGACGCTCGACGACGGACTGGAGGTCATCGTCGGCTACACCTATGCGGGCCCCGCGCGTGAGGAGTTCGACATCATCGAGCTCCCTGCGGCGGATGAAGCCGTCTGCGGCATCCACCTCGGCTCGATGGAGCACATCGCGGAGAGCTGGCAGGCGATCCACGCCGAGATCTTCGCTCGCGGCCTCGTGCACGACGGTCCCTGCAGGGAGCTCTACGTCCGCGCCGTCGGCGACGACCAGTCCGATTGGGTCACCGAACTGCAGCAGCCTGTCCGACGCGCCTGAGCGGAATCACGCACTGAACGTGTGCGGGCTCACTTGCCGCCGGGAGGACCGATCAGCAGCAGGATGACGTAGAGCGCGACGATGCCGACCACGAGCAGCACCGCGAGCACCCACGGCCGCTGCAGGAACCACCGCATCAGCCGGTCGTACCACCGCCGATCACGCGGATCCTCAGTCGCCGCGAGGCGCCAGGCTCCGGTGAGCCGGCCGGTGCGGTGCAGCCAGATCTCCATCGGGATGGTCGCGTAGGGCACGACGGCGCTCGCGACGGCGAGCACGCCGACCCCGACATGCCAGCGCTGGTTCAGGGCGACCAGGATCGCCGTCGCCGCATAGCTCAGGAAGATGAATCCGTGGATACCTCCGCCCACCGTCACCACCACGCCGGGGGCGCCGACGGCGCGGGCGATGATCGCGCCGATCAGGATCGTCCAGGTGATCGCCTCCGCGATCGCGAGGACTCGGTACAGACGGTCGGGGGTGCGGAACACGGTACTCCTCGGGTGGGGTGCTTCCACCGTATCCGTCCCGTCATCCCCCTCGAATCAACCGAATGGTTGAGTCCGTCAAGACGGTGCGACCCGTCTCGCGCACCGACGGCGGAATAGCAGACCGCGCGACGACGTTGCCGAAGGCATGGTGACAGTGGATGCGGATGCGCTCTCGCACGTGCTCGGTGCGGTCGATCTCCGCGTTGGCATCGGACGCCGATCCTCGCTCACCGCGGGAGCACTGCTGCCGATCCCCACCGACACCATCACCCTGGTCTACATCGTCGCGGGCGCCGTGCGGGGGCATCCTCCGCTCGGAGACGGCTGCCGTCTCGACGTCGACCCCGATTCGCGGCGACTCCGGCTCGACAACACGGAGGCGCGCCGTGACCTGCTCGTGACGGGCGACGCGTTCCTGACCCTCGGCCGGTCGCCGTTCGCGCTCGAGGCACACGACGAGACGATCCTCATGATCGCCGACATCGAGCTCGCAGATGTCGCGTCGCCCCTCCCCGCACTGCTGCCCCCGTTCCTCACCGTGACCGGCTTCGACGCCGTGGAGCCCGCCGCCGCCGCCCTCGCCCTGAACATGGGGGTGATCGACCACACGGTCACACCCGCCCGCCAGGGGGACCCGGTGATCTGCCGCCTGATGGCGACGACCGTCCTGTTGTCGGTCATCCGCGCCTGGGCGGCGAACGGCTGCGCGCCCACCGGCTGGCCTTCCCTGTCGAGCGACCCCTTCCTCGACCGCGTGGTCGACGCCATCCACGAGGAGCCGGGCCGCGACTGGACGGTCGAGCGCCTCGCCGGGATCGGGGCGATGTCGCGCTCGACCTTCGCCGAGCGGTTCCGCAGCGCTGTCGGACGCTCACCCGCCGACTACGTCACCGAGGTGCGGGTCGATGCGGCGAAGCGGATGCTCGATGCCGGACGCTCCGTCTCGGACATCTCCCGCGAGCTGGGCTACGCCTCGGACGAAGGATTCAGCCGCGCATTCCGACGCCGCACCGGGCAGACCCCCTCGTCCTGGCGCCTCGCCAACCGCACTCCCGTCCCGGCCTGAGCGGCACCCGCCCGGGTCAAGCTCTGCTGCTGACCCGATTCGATGCGCCGAACAGCACCGCGCCAGCGAGCAGCGCGACGGCACCGATCACGTAGACCAGTTCGACGTCCAGAGTGTCGACGAGCAGCCCACCGATGCCTGCGGCGAGCGTGATCGCACCCTGGAACCCCACGACGACCAGGCTGCCCCCGGCTTCGAGCCGATCGGGCATCCGGTGTCCGACCCAGGTGTTCACGACGATCAGCCAGGACGAGAAGAAGAAGCCCCACACCAGCACGACGATGCCCACGCCGACGATCGATCCGGAGAAGAGGATCATCGCGGTCACCGACACGGCGATCACCAACGGCGCGAACACCGCGAAGAAGGCGAACGTGCGGTCGATGACGAGTCCGATCGTGATGTTGCCGAGCAGACCGCCGACGCCGAACAGCGCGAGCAGCACGACGATGGTCGAGGCGTCGACGTCGGGGATCCGCTCCAGCGCGAGGCGCACGTAGGTGTAGGCGAGGAAGTGCCCGAGGACCACGAGCACATGCCCGACCATGCCGAGGCCGATGCCCGGGCGGCGCAGGGTGTCGACGAGCAGTCGCAGACTCGACGCCTGCTCCGCCGGAACGGACGGCAGCGCGAACCGCAGCACGGCCGCGAGCACGACCATGAGCACGCCCGCGAGGGCGAAGACGGTCCGCCAATCCATGAGCTCACTGAGCATGACGCCGAGGGGCACGCCCGCGACCGTCGCCAGCGACACCCCGGCGGAGGTGAACATGACGCCGCGGCCGAGATTCGCGGGTCCCGCGAGGCGCGCTGCCACGGTGATCGACATCGCCCAGTACGCGCTGATCGCGGCGCCCAGCAGGAAGCGCGCCAGCAGCACGATGATCAGATTCGGCGCGATCGCCACGATGAGGTTCGACACGGCCGCGGCGAGCGCCATCCACAGCAGCAGCGACCGGCGGTCGAGGCGCGGGAAGATCAGTCCGACCGTCGGGGCGACGACGAGTCCGACGAGCGCGGTCACGGTGACGGTCTGTCCTGCCTGGCCCGGGGTGACCCCGAGGCCGTCGGCCATCTCGGTGAGCACACCGTTGGGCAGGAACTCGGCCGTGACCAGCAGGAAGCCCATCAGCATGAGCACGATCAACCCGCCATAGCGGATGCGGGGCGCCGCAGAGGAAGACACGGTGGGAACGGGGGCTGTCGTGGTCATGGTTCCACGCTCGCAGGATCCGGATGCCGCCGCCCGACCAGGCGTCCGCGGCATCCGACCGATCGTCCGGAGCGATCCCGGCGGGTTCTCAGCCGGACCCCGCAGAGTGGTCGGCATGCAGGAACGGGGTGGCGGAGCACGGCGACGGACGGTGCGCGGTGCCCTGACCGTCGCGGGGATCATGCTCGTCGCCGGTTGCACGCCGCAACCCGTGGTCGGTCCGGACGACTGGGCGCTGGAGCCCATCCCGTTCCAGAGTTCCTTCACCGGACCCGGGGCGCACGGTGAGCCGGCCGGGCACCCGATCGATCTGGCCTACGGGATGCACGTGCTGTCGGCCGATGGGGAGGGCGGATTCTGGACCGCATCTGCCGGGTCGTGGCTGCACGTCGGGGCGGAGGGCGAGACGCTCGCCCGGTTCGACACCGAACCCGACGACCCGCTCACGACGGTCTCGGCGATGGCCCCGCTTTCGGCGACCGAGCTCGTGGTGTTGCGCGGTGATCGCGCTCACGTGATGCCGGTGATCTCCGTGGTGGACACGACCACCATGACGACACGGGACCTGCCGGGCGACGACGTGGGCGACGACGGCGACTTCGACTATGGAGACTTCGAGTTCGGCGACGTGGCCGTGCACGACGGCGACGCGATCGTGGTGCGGTACCAGCCGCGCCCTCCCACCGAGTACCTCGACTACGAGGTGCTCCGCGTCGACCTCGACAGCGGCGCACGAAGCCTGCTGCACAGCGAACCGATCGAACTCGATGATGCACCGGGCGCCCGGCCCGGGGTCCCTCCGATCGGCATCGATGTCGACGATGCCGGACGGGTGTATCTCGCGACCCCTTCCGCACGGATCGTGCTCGCCGCCGACGGGACGGAATTGCGCAGAGAACCCCAGGTCGCGAACCGTCCTTTGGTCGCCGTCGCTCCCGACGGGACGGCGCTGTGGTGGGGCGGAGCGCCGGAGCAGACCGCAGCGCAGAGCGTGATCGTAGGTGGTTCCGCGCAAGCGCGGGCAGCCGTCGAGGACCGCAGGGACTGCCCGGCGACCGCGCCGAGCAGCGACGGGCTCCGCCTCGCCGATGCCGCCGGACAGCATCCGCTGCCGTTCCTGTGCGGCGCGAACGCCGCCGCGTGGACGGGTGGCTCTTGGATCGTCGCGACCGGCGGAGAAGGCGACGGCGTGCTCGTCCGGCTCACTCCGCCGGTCGGGCGTTGACCTCCGCCTCTGGACACGCTCGCCGGGGACGCCCTATGCTCGACGACGCACCGGGACGCGCCCGGGAAGCCCGAGCGGAAGGAGCCGAAGACATGAACACGGTCTTTGTCGCGCTTTCCGCCGACCACCTTCCCCTCGAGGCCACCCGCTCCTGATCCTGGCGTGGCCTCCCCTCCTGGAGCCACACTTGTCTGATCCCTCCGCTTCCTCGGAAGCCGCGTCGTTCGACGCCTCCTCCTTCGAAACCCTCGAAACCGAACTCTCCTTCGCCGACGTCGACCCCGGTGAGGGCCAGCGCTGGTCCACGTGGCCGGCGATCACCCCGTCCGAGCGCGGGCCCGAGCCGTGGCCCGCGTGGGTGGTGACCTCGGCCGGTGCGCTCGACACCGAACGGGGCGTCCTCAAGACCGGCAAAGAGGCCGACGTGTTCCTGATCGAGCGCGCCGTGCCCGGTGATCCGGCGCAGCACACCCTGCTCGCCGCGAAGCGCTATCGCAGCGCCGAGCACCGCAGCTTCCACCGGTCCTCGACGTACACGGAGGGGCGCAGCACCCGGAACACCCGTGACACCCGCGCCCTCGCCAAGAAGTCGAGCCACGGTCGCGACGTCGCAGCCGCGCAGTGGTCCTTCGCCGAGTTCGAGGCGCTGTGCCGGATGTGGGAGCTCGGCGCGCCGGTGCCGTACCCCGTGCAGGTGAACGGCACCGAGGTGCTGATGGAGTTCCTCGGCGACGCCGACGGCACGGCCGCACCCCGACTCGCCCAGACACGCGGCGACCGTGCCGCGCTTCAGGAGTGCTACGCGCAGGTCGTCGATCTGATGCGGATCTTCGCCGCAGCCGGCTTCGCCCACGGCGACCTCTCCGCATACAACCTGCTCGTGCATGAGGGCCGGGTGCGGGTGATCGACCTGCCGCAGATCGTCGACGTCATCGCGAACCCGCAGGGACTCGACCTGCTGCATCGCGATTGCGTGAACATCTGCGACTGGTTCACCCGACGCCGCGTCGACGCCGACCCCGAGGAACTGTTCGCCGAGCTGCTCGCGGCGCTCTACTGAGAGTCAGACGCCACGCGGGCGGCCAGCAGCGTCACGAGCTCGTACACCACATGGCTCGCGGCGATGCCGGTCATCTGCGCGTGGTCGTAGGCGGGTGACACCTCGACCACGTCCGCGCCGACGATGTTCTGCGACGTCAGGGCACGCAGGATCCTCAGCAGCTCCCGGCTCGTGAGCCCCCCGGCCTCGGGCGTACCGGTGCCGGGCGCGTGGGCGGGGTCGAGCACGTCGATGTCGATCGACACGTACAGCGGCTTGTCGCCGATGCGCTGGAGGATGCGGGCGATGCCGGCCTCGACGCCGTGCTCCTCGATGTATTCGCTCGACACGATCGAGAAGCCCAGGCGCTCGTCGTCCTCCAGGTCCTGCTTCGAGTACAGGGGGCCTCGCGTGCCGACGTGGCAGCTGGAGGTGAGGTCGATCAGTCCCTCCTCGCTCGCGCGGCGGAAGGGGGTGCCGTGGGTGACGGGTGCCCCGAAGTAGGTGTCCCACGTGTCGAGATGTGCGTCGAAGTGCAGCACGGCGACGGGGCCGTGCTTCGCGGCGACCGCGCGCAGCAGGGGCAGCGCGACCGTGTGGTCCCCGCCGATCGTGACGATGCGCTGCACCTGCTCGCCGAGGGCCAGGGCCGCGCGCTCGACCTCGGTCACGGCTTCCGTGAGGTCGAAGGGGTTGACCGGGATGTCACCCGCATCCACGACCTGTGCGATCGCGAACGGCGACACGTCCTGCGCGGGGTTGTACGGCCGCAGCAGTCGCGAGGACTCGCGCACGTGCGACGGACCGAACCGCGTGCCCGGTCGGTAGCTGACGCCCGAGTCGAACGGGATGCCCACGACCGCGATGTCGGCGCGCGGAACATCTTCGATCCGCGGCAGCCGCGCGAAGGTGGCGATACCGGAGTAGCGGGGGTTCACGGACGCGTCGATGGGGCCCACGTTCTCGGTCATGGCTCGTTCCTGTTCGTCGGGGAGGTCAAGAGAGGGAGGTCACGGAGTTCAGAGGGCGCTCTGCGGGAGGTGCACGAGTTGCACGCCGCCCTCGGCGATCGCGGCCCGGATGCTCGAGGCGATGTCCTCGCGGCGCTCCACCCGGCGCCCGGTCGCGCCGAAGGCCGTGGCGAGCGCCGCCCAGTCGGGCTGCACCAGATCGACGCCGATGGGGGTCATGCCCCGATCGACCTCGTTCTGACGGATCTCGGCGTAGCCGCCGTTGTCGACGCACACGATCGTGACGTCGAGACGCTGCTCGACCGCGGTGACCAGTTCGTTCACGCAGAACATCAGCGCGCCGTCGCCGATCACCGTGACGACCGGATGCTCCGTCTGCGCGACTCTGGCGCCGATCGCCGCCGGGAGGCCGTAGCCGAGCGTCGCATAGGTGGGGGTATAGAGCAGCGAGTGCGGATGGGCCGACTGCAGCACGCTGCCGAGCGCCAGATAGACGATCTGGGACGAGTCGCCCGCGACGATCGCATCCTCGGGAAGGGCGTCGGCGATGATCTCGGCCAGGGCGACCGCCTCGGGCGCGGTCTCGCGCATCTCGGCGGCGATCGCGCTCCGCTCGGCGGTGAGGTCGCGCGGCGGGCGGGTTTCGTCAGGGACGACGGCCAGCAGCGCCTCCACGACGGCAGCCGCGTCGCCCGTGATGCCCACCGTCGCGGCGAGGTTCTTGTCGCGCTGCGTCGGCGAGATGTCGACCCGGATCACGGATCCGCGGGCTTCGAGCCGCGGTGCCCACAGCTCTGCCTCACCGAGCTTCGAGCCGACCACGAGCAGCACATCGGCATCCTCCGCGACGGTGCGGGCCGCAGCGAGGCGCAGATTCGAGCCGAGCGAGAGCGCGTGCTGCTCATCGACCACGCCCTTGCCGTTCAGGGTGGTGAGCACCGGAGCGCCGAGTCGCTCGGCGAGGGTCGTGACCTCGTGCGCGGCATCCACCGCTCCCCCACCGGCGACGATCACCGGGGTCTTCGCGGCGACGAGCAGACGTGCCGCCTCGGCGAGCGCTGCCGGATCCCCGGACGCGCGCGCCGCGACCGGGCGGGGCCGGCGCGCCTCGGCGGAGACCTCGGCCGGCGCCTCCAGCACGTCGAGGGGGATCTCGATGTGCACGGGCCGGGGACGCCCGGTGCGGAACAGCGTGAACGCATCATGGACGGCATCCACCGCCTCGGCGGCACTGGTCACCCGCCGCGACCACTCGGCGATCGCGCCGACCATGGCCGTGGCATCCTTCGTCTCGTGGAGCGTGCCGACATCGGCGAACTCGGCGCCGAGCGGCACTCCCGGGGAGAGGACGATGAGGGGTCGCGATTCGCAGAACGCGGTGCCGATCGCACTCATGGCGTTCTGCAGGCCGGGGCCGGACGTGGTGATGACCACGCCGGGGAGTCCGGTCTGCTGCGCCCAGCCGTCGGCCCCGTAGCCGGAGCCCTGCTCGTGACGGTTCGTGACGGCACGGATCCCGAGCTCGGCGAGCGGCCGGTACAGCTCCAGATTGTGGGTGCCGGGGATGCCGAAGATCGCGGTCACTCCATAGGCACGGATGGTCTCCAGGACCGCCCGGCCCGCGGTGTCGGCGTACTGCTCGGCCGTCGTGGTGTCGGAGTTCATCGGATCATCCTCACACCCGGTGACGACGAACGCCGTCGACCCAGGTCTCGCGCACGGTGATCGCCGAGATCTCCTCGGCCGGAACGGACAGCGGATCGCCGGACAGCACCGCGAAGTCGGCGTACTTCCCGACTTCGAGGGAGCCCAGATCGTCTTCGCGGCCGATCGACGCGGCGCCCTCGATCGTGTGGGCGCGCAGGGCGGCGAGCGCGGAGATCCGCAGGTCATCCGGTCCGAGCGTGTGTCCGCGCCGGGTGACGCGGGTGACGGCGGTCTGGATGGCCTCGAGCGGGATCGGCTCCGCGACCGGCGCATCCGAGGAGATCGTGATCGGCACGCCGGCCCGTTCGAACTCCCCGAGCGGGTTGAAGCGCTCACCCGGGGTGCCGATCGCCTCCTCGACGCCCTCGCCCCAGTTGAAGTAGTGCTGCGTCTGGTTGACCGGACGGATGCCCGAGGCCGCCATCCGCTCGATCTGCTCGGGGGTCGGCAGACCGCAGTGCTCGATGCGGTGCCGGGCATCGGCATCCGGATGCTCGGCGAGCGCGGACTCGATCGCCGACACGACCATCTCGATCGCGGTGGGCGACTGCGCGTGCGTGGCCGTCTGCAGGCCCGCGGCGTGCGCCTTGCGGATGAGCCCGGCATACTCGGCAGGCTCGTGGTACAACTGCCCGGTGCGGCAGGGGTCACCCACGTAGCCGTCCGGGAAGTACGCGGTCCAGCCGCCCAGCGTCCCGTCGGCGTAGAACTTGATGCCCGCGAAGCTCAGGTGCGCGTTGCCGAACTGACCGACGAGCCCCATCTCGAGCGCCTCGTCGAGCAGGTGCGACAGCAGGTACATCGACACCCGCAGCTCGAGGCGCCCGGCCTCGGCGAGACGCAGGTACATATCGAACTCGCGGCGCGTGACCTGGCAGTCGCCGAT
The DNA here is from genome assembly GCF_004337555.1 of Microbacterium sp. PI-1. NCBI lineage: Bacteria > Bacillati > Actinomycetota > Actinomycetes > Micrococcales > Microbacteriaceae > Microbacterium > Microbacterium sp. PI-1. The sequence continues at coordinate 38,699 of NZ_SJYZ01000020.1, forward strand.
CGAGGTGACACCGCCGGCGAGGAAGCGCTGCGTCGCGGCATCCAGCTGGCGCAGGTGCTCCTCCGGCTCATCCGCGAGGTGGAAGTTCGGACCGTGGTGGCCGATCTTCACGCCGTGCACGCCCGTGAGGATGTTGCAGGCGGCGTCCGACAGCTCACCCGTCAGCTCGCCCTCCGCATCGCGGAAGAACTCGCCGCCGTCGGGGTTCGGGGTGTCCTGGTCGACGCCGCCCGCCTGCAGGGTGTACGAGTTCACGACGCCGCCGTGGCCGGAGGCGTTCATGAGATACACCTCGCGATCGCTCGCGACCTCATCGAGCTCGAAGCGGGTGGGGTGCCGCTTCTCCGCCAGGTTCCGCTGCTCGTAGCCGTAGCCGCGCACCGGCCGTCCTGCGGGCAGGTCGGCGGCCGCCGCCTTCAGCAGTGCCACGATCTCGGGGATGCTGCCGGCCTTCTCGGGTCCGCAGTCGACCCAGGTCATCATCTGCCCGAACATGAGCGGATGCGCGTGGGCGTCGACGAACCCGGGGACCACGACCGCGTCACCGAGGTCGATGCGCTCCGGGGAGAGCCCTGCCCGTTCGACCGCCGCCTCGCATTCCGCGGGGGTGCCGATCGCGAGGATCCGTCCCCGGTCGGTCAGCATGGCCGTGGCCGTGGTGGCTGCGGCATCCGCGGTGTGGATCGCCTGCGCCGTCAGGAGGACGGGTGTCTCCTGCGCGGAGCGGTCGAAGGGGGTGAGCTTTCTCATGGCAGCCTGTTCGCGGTCGTGTCGGTGCGGGCGGTGAAGGAGGCGGTGACGGGGGCCTCGTCGGAGTGCTGCGGCGCGAGACGCGTGCAGATACCGGCGATGAGAGCCATGCCGATGAACATCGCGATGACCGACCAGATGCTGCCCGTCCAGGCGATGAGCTGGGTCGCGAACCACGGGGAGAACCCGGCCCAGACCGCCGCGCCGACGCCGTAGGACAGCGCGATCGAGGTATAGCGGGCCTGCGGACGGAACATCTGCGAGAGCAGGGCGGCGATCGGCGCGTAGGTGGCGCTCATCGCGATGCGCACCAGGGAGGCGAACAGGAAGATGAGCGGTTCGACTCGGCCGGGCAGGATCAGCAGGAACGGCACGAAGGTGAGCACCGAGGTGAGCAGGCCGAGGTACATGACGTTCTTCCGGCCCCACTTGTCGCCCAGCCAGGCGACGGGAAGCGTCACCACGAACTCCACGAAGGAGGCGATCGTCATGGCGTCGAGGATGACCTGCTCGCTGATCGCGACCGTGTCGCCGGTGGCGTACGCCGTGGCGAAGGTGGTGGCCAGGTAGTAGCCGCCGGTCGAGATGGGCAGGATGCCGATGCCGAGGAGGATCGGACGCCAGTTGGTGCGCAGCGCGAAGGCGAGCGGCATCGACTGCTTGCGGCCCTCGATCTTCGCCTCGAAGACCGGGGACTCCTCGACGCGGTAGCGCACCCAGAACCCCACGCCGACCAGCACGATCGAGAGCAGGAAGGGGATGCGCCATCCGCCGTTGATGATGAAGTCGTCGCCCATGCGCGTCATGACGGCGAAGATTCCCGACGCCAGCAGCGCACCAGCCGGGTTGCCGAGCTGCGTGAAGCCGCCGTAGAAGGTCTTGGACTTCTCGGGGGCGTGCTCGACGCTCATGAGCACGGCGCCGCCCCACTCGCCGCCGACCGCGAGGCCCTGCACCGCACGGAGCAGGATCAGGAGGATCGGGGCGAGGATGCCGATGTTCTCGTACGTCGGCAGGCAGCCCACGAGCACCGTGGCCGCGCCCATCATCAGCAGCGTGATGACGAGCGACACCCGGCGTCCGAGCTTGTCGCCGATGTGGCCGAAGATGATGCCGCCGAGGGGGCGGACGAGGAAGGCGACCGCGAAGGTCGCGAAGGCCGCTGCGGTCTCGGCGAGTCGGTCGCCGCTCGGGAAGAAGAGGGGACCGAAGACGAGCGCCGCCGCGGTCGCGTAGACGTAGAAGTCGTACCACTCGATCGTGGTGCCGACGAAGGCGGCGATGCCGGCGCGTCGTGCCCGGCTGTGGGTACCGGTGCTGGGTGTGGAGGTCATGAGGGTGCCCGCTCCTTTGCGGAAGATGTCGGATAGCGAAGGATGCTACGGACGTGCGGAGCCGTCGGCAAGGTCAGAACTCCAGCGAGAATGAGCATTCACTGGATTTCTGATCATAAAACCATGCAATGCTTCCCTTCTCGACGGCACAAACGCTTCTAGACTGAACAAGCGCGCGGCGATCCGTGCGTTCGCGGGAATCTGACGAATCGAGGGCGACCATGGATTTCGACGCCGAACTCATCCGCGCGCTGCAGGAAGACGGTCGTGCCAGCATCCTCTCACTCGCCGAACGGCTCGGACAGTCGCGGGCGGCGGTCGCGGCGCGGTTGCGGACGATGCTCGCCGACCGCACGGTCCGGGTCGTCGCGGCCGTCGATCCGGTCTTCCTCGGGCAGCACGTGCTCGCCCACGTCTCCCTCCGCACCGACGGCACGGTCGAACACGTCGCCGAGCACCTGCGCGACATGAGCGAGACCGTGCTGGTCTCGGCGGTCGGGGGCTCGCACGACGTGGTCACCGAGGTGCGCGTCGGGTCGATGTCGGAGCTGCACGATCTGCTCGCGCTCATCCGTGCGATCGACGGCGTGCACGACATCAGCACGATCATCTACTCGACCGTGATCAAGGGCTTCTTCGTCTCCGAGTACCACGGTGACGTCACCCTCGACGTGATCGACGAAGCCCTGATCGAGCGACTCCAGGCGGACGGGCGGGAGAGTTTCCGCGCTCTGGGTGAGGAGGTGCGCCTCTCCCCCTCGGCCGTCGCCACCCGGGTGCAGCGACTGATCGACGCCGGGGTCATCAAGATCAGCGCCGTCGAGGCACGCGGGCTCGCGCACCGGCAGCTGTCGATGGGAGTCGGGATGACGCTCGGAGACGACGACGGGGCCGTGATCGACGAGCTCCGGCGCGGGCGCGGGGTGGACTTCGCCGCACGAACGCTCGGGCGGTTCGACGCGGTGGCGACGCTGGTCGAGCCCTCGGCCGGTGCGCTGTATGCGAGCCTCGAACGCCTGCGCGCGCTGCCCGGCGTCACGCGGATCGAAGCCTGGCTCCACCTGGCGGTCCTGAAGGAGGACTACGCCCGTACGCTCCGCCCCCTCCGTACGGACTGAGCCCCCTCCGCGCGGCACCCGCACCGGTGCGGGCTCGAAAACGCGCCGCTGCGGGCCGTCGGAGGCGCACTTCTGATCCCGCACCGGGCGTGTCGACGCGGCGCGCCGTCACCGGACGTTCATCGGAGGCCGCCAGACTTCCCCCATGAGCGAACCCGAATCTCGCCCTGGCGTCCCCGAGCCCGCAGCGACCGCCAACAGTGGTGCCGTCGCCGTCGTCGGCCTCGATCTGCGCGGCGAGACCCCCGCCCCCAGGAAGCAGGTCTACTCGTGGGCGCTGTGGGACTGGGCGACTCAACCGTTCAACACCGTCATCCTGACGTTCGTCTTCACCGCGCTCTACCTGGTCAGCGAGTCCTTCCTCCCCGCCGACATCGCGGCTCTGAGCGAAGACGATCCGGCCCGACTCGCGGCGGAGGCGGACCTCGCATCCGGGCTCGGCCTCGGATCCACCATCGCGGCCTTCGGCATCCTGCTCCTCGCGCCGGTGCTCGGACAGCGCGCCGATGCCGCGGGTCGGCAGAAGCTCTGGCTCGGGATCGGCACCGGCGCCCTGATCTTCTGCATGCTGGGACTGTGGTTCGTGGAGCCGGCCCCGAGTCTGTTCTGGCTGGGCGTCGCGCTCATCTCAGCGGCGACCGTGTTCCAGGAGATCGCAGCGGTGAACTCCAACGCGATGCTCATCGGCATCGCCACCCCTCGGAACGTCGGCCGCATCTCCGGTCTCGGATGGGGCTTCGGCTATCTCGGCGGCATCATCGCACTGGTGATCGTCGTGGTGCTGGACACCTTCGACTGGTTCGGGATGTCCACAGACAACGGACTCGCCTACCGGTTGATCGCGGTCGGCTGCGCGGTGTGGGCGATCATCTTCAGCATCCCGATCTTCCTCAACGTGCCGGAACCCTCGCTCGGACGCCCGGAGCGCAAGGTCGGGTTCTTCGCCTCCTACCCCCTCCTGGTCAAGGACGTCGCCGGTCTCTACCGCAACGAGGAGACCCGGCCCACCTTCTGGTATCTGCTGGCGAGCGCGGTGTTCCGTGACGGACTCGGCGGCGTCTTCGCCTTCGGTGCGATCATCGGGACGGCCGTCTTCAACTTCGGCACGCAGGACATCATCATCTTCGGCATCGCGGCGAACCTGATCGCCGGAGTCTCGACCATCGCCGCCGGACGACTCGACGATCGACTCGGACCGAAGCGGATCATCCTCGCCTCGATCGGCTCGATGATCGTCGCGGGTCTCGCGGTGTTCTTCCTGCGGGACGCCGGGTCGATGGTCTTCTGGGTCGGCGGCCTCATCCTGTGCGCATTCGTCGGACCGGCTCAGGCAGCGGCCCGGTCGTTCCTGGCCAGGGTCACCCCGGCCGGACGCGAGGGCGAGATCTTCGGCCTGTACGCCACGACGGGCCGCGCGGCGAGCTGGATGGCCTCCGGCGCCTGGACCCTGCTGATCGTGCTGACGAGTCAGACCGCCTTCGGCATCCTGGGCATCGTGATCGTGCTGCTCGCCGGCTTCCTCCTGCTGCTGCCGGTGAAAGCGCCGCGCTGACGGGAGGCCCCGTTCACAACTCCGGAGAAACGGACCGAAACCGCACCTTCAGGGGCGTTCAGACGGCGGGTCGCCGATTTCTTCCTGAGTTGTGCACGGATCGTCGGTCGGGACCGTCGGTCGGGACCGTCGGTCGGGACCGTCGGTCAGGTTCGCGTCGGCCTGACCGGCTCAGCGCTGCCAGTTGTCGGCGAGCTTGTTGAGCAGCCGAGCGAGTTCGACCCGCTCCTCGTCGGTGAATGAGGTGAGCGCGGTCGTCAGCATCTCGCGACGCTCACCACGCATGCCGCGGGCGAGGCGGCGGCCTTCGTCGGTCAGTGCGATACGCGTGCGCCGCGCGTCGTCGGGGTCGGCCTCGCGGCGCACATAGCCGCGCTCGACGCCCTGCTGGACGAGCCGTGACGCTCGCGGCTGATCGACGCCGATCGCAGCGCCGAGATCGCTCACGCTGAGGGGAGTCGCCGCCGCGGCCAGCGCCTCGAGCATCCGCATGCGTGCAGGACCACCGAGGCGCCCGGACGGGTCGGCCATCCACGGCGGCATGCCCGGATGGCCGCGGTGGTGATCGAAGTGGTCGTGCACGTCGTCGCCGTGAGTCCCCTGCGGCCCGCCGTGCCGACCGTGGGGACCGCCTCTCCCGCCGTGCCCCCGATCGCCCGGACGACGCCCTCGTAGGCGGGACAGCGCCTGCGCGATGGCTTCGGCCGGATCCGATTCCGCGGGTTCGTTCTTGTCGGTGGTCACCCTCCGATTTTACATGCGACTTGACATGCATCGTTACTGCATGTCACACTACATGCACATGCACTGTGACATACACGTGCACCCCGACAATGAAGGACTTTCCATGAACACCTCTGAATCACAGAACCCTGAAAACACCAGCCGCCCCTTCGGCTACTGGCTGAAGGCCGCCGACCGCCTCATGGCGGCCGAGTTCGCCACCGCCTTCGACCGCGAGCACGCGAACCGCCGCGACTGGCGGATGCTCAATGCCGTCGACGGCACCGTCGCCCCGGATCGCCCACTCAAGGCGCACAAGCTGCGCGACCTGATCGAGCGCGGCTGGATCGCCGCCGACGGCGAGGGCTGGACACTCACCGACGAAGGCCGCGCGGCGAAGGATCGCCTCGGCACCATCGTCGACGAGATCCGCGCGAAGGTCGCCGATGCCGTATCCCCCGAGGACATGGCCACCACCCTCGCGTCGCTGGAGAAGATCGCGCGCGCGTTCGGCTGGGACGAGGAGACCCCTCTGCCCCGCGGACGTCGGCACCGCTTCGGCGGCCCCCGGCGTGGTCGCGGAGCCCGGCACGGCTTCGGACGCCCGTTCCGCCGGGGCTTCGGCCCGGGCATGGACGCCGAGTACGGATGCCGTCACGACGATGGCCACGGCGAACGGCACGCCCACGCGCAGAGCCACGGCCACGCCCACACCCACACGCACGGACACGGCCACCCTCGCGCCGGACGGATGGCGCAGCACGCGTTCGAACGCGGCTTCGAGGCGGGCTTCACCCGCGGTCGCGACGCCTGACGCTCCGGCCACCATCGACGAGACGCCTCATCCGACAGCGGGTGAGGCGTCTCGTGCGCCTGGGGCCGGCGTCAGAGGTCGAGGAGCGCCACCGCGGACTCCGCCGCGCCGGCAGCACGGAGGCGAGCGCGGATCGCGGCGGCCGCGAGCGCGTAGGGGCGCTCATCGTCCATCAGCAGCGAGCGCGCATTGGCCTCCTCGTTCAAGGCGACCAGCTCGAAGGCGAGAATCTCCGCATCGGCATCGATCTCCCCCACGGCGACCGCGTGGCGGATCTGAGCTTCGAGGTAGCCGTACCAGTCGACCAGTGCCGCACGCACCGCATCGCTCACAGGCCCGGACTTCGAGTCGACGTCGGCTGCCGTGGCGGCGAAGAAGCACCCACCGGCGAAGACCCGTTCCTTCGAGTACGCGAGGGAGTTGCGCAACAGCGCGGCGAGGCGGTGGACACCCCGCGGATGCTCCCGGGCGGGCTCGACGATCTGCGCGGTGAAGATCTCCCGCGCGGCCTCGACCGTGGCGAGCTGCAGGCCCTCCTTGCTCCGGAAGAGCGTGGCGATGCTGCTCTTGCTCGACCCGGAGGCTTCGGCGAGCCGGCCGATGGTCAGCCCGTCCAGCCCCTCGACGGAGGCGAGATCGGTCGCACTGTCCAGCACGATGCGGCGCGAGGCATCACCACGCGCTCGCCGTCCGTCCTGCACCGCATGAATCGACATGCCTCTAATATACGAACGATCGTTCGCCTAGTATACGTATGATCGTTCGTATTGTTTGGCGAAGGAGTTCCCATGCCGTCCCTCCCCGCACTGCTCACCCGCACCATCCATGCCGCCGCCCGCGTCTCACCCGCGCTCGCGGGCGACCTCGCCTACCGCCTCTTCTTCACCACCTCCCCGCGGATGCCGGTGCGCGAGGCCGATGCCCCGACACTCGACGACGCGCGCCGCGGGACCCTGCACGTGCGAGGCATCGAGGTGTCCACCTACGAGTGGGGCGGCGGCCCTCACGCGGTGCTGCTCCTGCACGGATGGCGCGGCCGAGCCTCGCAGTTCGCCCCGCTCGTGCGCGAACTGGTCGCGGAGGGGTTCCGCGTGATCGCGTTCGACGCACCCGCGCACGGCGCCTCCGGCGGCGGTCGCACCGATGTGCGTGACTGGGTGGACGCCGCCGAGCAGCTGCACGCCGCGCACGGACCCTTCGCCGCAATCGTCGGGCACTCGTTCGGCGCCTTCGCCGCGTTGACCGTGGCCCGGTCGACCGTGCCGACCGGCGCCGTCGCCGCGATCGCCGGTGCGGCCGGCCCCGACGCCTTCCTCGCGGAGTTCGCGAGAGAGCTCCGCCTCGATCCCGCGACGACCGCGAGGCTCACGGAGCGATTCCATCGGCGGCTCGGTCTGGACCGGGCCACGGTCTCGGCGCGCTACGACGCCGCGCGGCATCCGCTTCCGACGGAGACCGCACTGCTGGTCGTGCACGATCGCGATGACCGACGGATGCCGGATTCCGACTCCCTGCGTCTGCACGAAGGCCACGGCGAGCGCTCCCGCCTGCTCCGCACCGAAGGGCTCGGCCACACCCGCGTGCTGTCGGCGGATGCGACCCTCGATGCGGTCGTCGCACTGGTGACGGGCGGGCTCGAGGCCGTCGATGCCCTCGGGTCGATCGCACCGGATGAGACTCAGTCCCGTCGACGGACTCCGCGCCGCACCACCGGAAGAACCGCGGCCGCCACGACCACGACAGCGGCCACGAGCACTGCCACGGCGAAGCCGCCGGTGACGAGGACGGCGGCGATGGTGCCGAACACGGCGATCCCGAGCCCGCCTCCGAGCGCGAATCCGATTTCCTGAATCGCTCCCACCTGTCCGGCCTGGTCCTCAGTCGTCGCCTCGAACAGCGCCGTCGCGGCGAGTGTCGCACCGACGCCGAACCCGAGGCCGACGAGCACGAGCGGGATCGCCACGACGGCCGGGTCGAGCGCGAGCCACCCCAGCCCCACGGCCTGCAGGACGAGCGCCAGCACCGTGAGGGAGTTCGCCGACAGCACGCGCAGCGCCAGCGGCGCCAGCACGCCCCCGATCGCGATGGCCGCGGCCTGGGGCAGCAGCGCGATGCCCGCCTCGGCCGCACTCTGCCCGCGGGTGTCCTGCAGGTGCAGACTCACCAACAGCACGGAAGCCGCCGACGCACCGCTGCTCACGACGATGCGGATGATCGCAGGGCTGAAGCCCGGGATCCGGAAGAGTTCCATGTCGATGAGCGGATCGCGGAGCCGACGCTGCCGACGCACGAAGAAGATCAGGCTCGACGTCGCGATGAGGGCCGCGATCCCGGCCGAGAAGGGCGCGGCGAGGGCCTCGTGGAGCGCGAAGACGAGAGCGCCGAGCGCGAGGATCGAGGACAGGATGCTCAGCACATCCCAGGAGGGCAGCAGGGCACTGCGTGAGTCCGGAACGAGCCACAGGGCCAGCACTCCGGCGATCACCGCGAGCGGAACGCTGCCCAGCATCAGCCAGCGCCATCCCGGCCCCTCGGCCAGCAGCCCACCGAGCACCGGACCGAGTGCGCTTCCCGTGCCGAACGTCGCCGTCCACAACCCGTAGGCGAGGACACGCTCGCGCGCCTGGAACTTGGCCCCGATCGTCGAGACCACTCCCGCGACCACGAAGGCCTCCGCGACCCCCAGCAGAGCACGGACGACGATGAGCAGCAGGCCGCTCGTGGCCATCCCACCCACGGCGTTGAGTGCGGCGAAGGCCGCCAAGCCGATCAGGACGATGCTCTTGCGTCCGAACGCGTCACCGATCCGGGAGGCGAGGATCAGTGTCGCCGCCAGGGAGAGGGCGTACACGTCGACGAGCCAGAGCCCCTCGATGTCGGTCAGTCCCAGGTCGCCCCGGATCGCAGGGAGGGCGGTGGAGACACTGCTGATCGCGAGAGCGCCGATGAGGATCCCGAGCAGGAGCGGGACCATCGCGAGCCAGAGGCGGACGGACGAACGGGACGGAACACGGATGGGGGTTGTGGTCACACCCTCAGTCTGCAAAGGTACACACAGGAGCCACAAGTACGGTCATTTCTGATACGTACTGACATTTTGGATACTGTGGAGGCCGATAGGTGAGAGAGAAGACGGAACGGATCGTCCGCGAGTGGACCGAATCGTGCGATGCCGAAGTGTCGATCGCGGTGCTCGGGGGCGCCTGGAAGCCCAGCATCCTCACCCTCCTCGGCGAACATGAGGTGCTTCGCTTCGGCGAGCTCGGACGGCTGCTGCAGGATCCGACCCCGCGCGTGCTCACGCGTCAACTGCGCGAGCTCGAGGCCGACGGCCTCATCACCCGGACCGTCTACCGCCAGGTGCCACCGAAGGTCGAATATCGACTGAGTGAACTGGGTGCGAGCGCCGGGCAGCTGCTGACCGAGCTCACCCGCTGGGGGACGCTCTACGCAGGACGACAGCGCACGGCGGTGGACGCATGATCACGTGTGTCGTGACGTACACGATCGATCCGAAGAAGATCGACGCCTTCGAGTCGTTCGCGCGCGCATGGATCGAGCTCGTGGGACGCCACGGGGGTGTCCACCACGGCTACTTCCTCCCGTCCGAGGGAGCGAGCGACGAGGCCCTCGCCCTGTTCACCTTCCCCTCCTTCGCCGACTACGAGGTGTACCGGGCGAGGTTCGGGGTCGATCCGGAGTTCATCGAGGCCGACCGCATCCGGGATGAGAGCGGCTGCGTGCTGCGCTACGAGCGCACGTTCATGCGCCCCCTGCTGCCCTCCGACCTCTGACGTCCGGGCCCTGACATCCGGGCTCTGACGTCAGACCTCTGACGAGGTTCAGATCCGGCGCGGGCCCGGACCGTCGTCGGCGAGCGCATCCTCGGGGTTCAGCAACCGGCAGGCCTTGAGCGACAGGCACCCGCAGCCGATGCAGCCGGTGATCTCGCGACGGAGGTGCTCGAGCTGGGTGCGACGGATGTCGAGCTGCTCACGCCACAGCCTTGCGACCCGCTGCCAGTCCCGCTGAGAGGGCGACTCATCGGCAGGCAGGCTCTGGAAGACCTCGTGCACATCGGTGAGGGGGATACCGAGGCGTTTCGCGACCACGATCAACGAGATCCGCCGCAGCATGTGCCGCCGGTATCGGCGTTGATTCCCTGCGGTCCGGGTCGACGAGATCAGCCCCAGTTGCTCGTAGAAGTGCAGGGATGTCGCCGGGACGCCGGTGCGCCGGACGACCTCGCCGATGGCGAGCAGATCGTCGGGTTCCAAAGACATCGCCGCCTCCTCTTGACCTCGAGTTTACTCGAGGTATTAGCGTGACGATCGGCCGCCGAGAACCGGCGCCGACGGGCGAGACCAGCGCCCGCTCCGACGCCACGAAGGGCAGCCGATGACTCAGACACCGCACCGCACGCACCCCGCCGGAAGCTGGCGCGAACTACTCGGCAGCCGCTACGCGCCGATCGCCTCCGTGCTCGCGGGAGGCGTGCTCCTCGAGGCGAGCAACGTCTATCTCACGACGAGCCTGCTCCCCACGATCGTCGGAGACATCGGTGGCGCGGAGTTCTACGCCTGGACGATGACGACCTTCCTGCTGGCTTCCGTGGTCAGCTCGATGATGGTCAGCCGGATCCTCACGCAGCGGGGTGCGGTGCAGGCCTACCTGTGGGCACTCGGCCTGTTCGGACTCGGCTCGCTGCTCTGCGCCGCGAGTCCGTGGATGTGGGCACTGCTCGGCGGTCGGGCCGTGCAGGGCCTCGGCGGCGGCCTGCTCGCCGGACTCGGCTATGCACTCATCCAGCGCACCCTCCCCGAGCGCCTCTGGGCACGGGCCGCCGCCCTCGTGTCGGCCATGTGGGGCGTCGGCAACATCGTCGGCCCGGTGGTGGGAGGCGTCTTCGCGCAGCTGGACGCCTGGCGCGTGACGTTCATCGAATTGGCCGTCGTCTCGGCACTGATCGGCATCGTCGTCGTGCGCGCCCTGCCGCAGACCACTCGGATGCGATCGAGCGAGTCCGTCCCGTGGACATCCCTCGTCCTCCTCGCCGGTGGCGTCGCCGCCGTGGGTGTCGCGAGCATCGTCCCCGCCGGTTTCGGCACGGGAGTCGCCATCGTCGTCGGTGTCGTCCTCGGTGCGTGGTTCCTTCGTCACGAGCGGCGAGGGGGCAACGGCATCCTGCCGCGCGTCACGTTCGCCGCGGGGTCCTCGCTCGGATGGGTGTACATCACCGTCGCCGTCCTGGCCTTCGCGATCGGCACCGAGGCGTTCATCCCGTTGTTCGGGCAGGAGATCGGCGGGCTGATGCCCTTCGTGGCCGGCCTGCTCGGCGCCGCGCTCTCACTCGGGTGGTCGGTCACGCAGGTGTTCACGGCCAACGCCACCGGCGTCCGCTCCCGTCGCCTGCTCATCACCATCGGCCCGGTGACGGTCGCCGCCGGCCTCACCGGCTACGGACTCCTCCAGCACGAGGGCCCGTCCGCGCTCGTCATCGCGCTCTGGTTCGCCACTCTCTTCCTCGCCGGTGCCGGCATCGGCCTGGGATTCCCCCATCTGACCGTCGCCGCGCTCGGCAGCACGCCCGGCGAGGAGGAAGGCGCCAAGGCGGCCGCAGCCGTGAACACGGTCTTCATCATCGCGAGCGCGTTCAGTGCGGCGATGGCCGGGGTGCTCGTCAACCTCGCGATGCCCGACGTCGTCGACGCCGCCCGACTCCTGATGCTGGTCTTCGCCGGAGTCACCCTTCTCGGCGCGTTCGTCGCCAGAGGGGCGAGCTGGGGCATCGGCGAAGACACCAACACCAACACCAACGAAATGGAAACGCCGTGATCCCCTTCGGACCCCAGCTCATCGGCCAGACGGAGAAGGCGCTGAGCGCGCTCCTGCAGACCGTCCTCACCCCTCACGACCTCAGCGAACGCGAGTGGATCTCGCTGAGGCTCACCGCACAGTTCGACGGCGCCGGGGAGCTCGACGCCTTCCTGGCCGATCGTCTCCCCGCCACGGAGGTCGGACCGATCCTCACGGACCTGCGCCACCGTGGACTCCTCGCCGGCTCCGCGCTCACTCCGACGGGCGAGGCACGGGTCGCCGAGATCGGCCGGGAGATCGCAGACCTGACAGGGCCCCTGTGGGCGGACCTCGACCCGCACGAGACCGACGCCGCGGCCGCGGTCCTGAACCGCGTCCTCGACAAGGCACGCCTCCTGCTCCTGCGGGGCGCCACGGCGGGCTGAGCCCTTCGGCACACCCGGAGCCGGAGTCGGCGCCGGAGCGGTTCGGCATCGGACGTAGGCTGGATCGGTGGCGGAATCCCGGGGAAGAGTATGGACCGGCGTCCTCCGCGTCGAACCGCACCGCGGTGATCACCGAGTGGCGCTCCGCGCGGCGATCAGCGTGGCGGCGCCGTTGCTCGTGCTGTGGATGCTGGGCCGCCTCGACCTGAGCATCTACGCGAGCTTCGGCGCCTTCGCCGCGCTGTACGGGCGCCATGACGTGTTCCGCGATCGCATTCGGATGCAGGCGAGCGCCGGGGGCATCATCCTCGCCTCGATGCTCGTCGGCACCGCCCTGTCGGTTCTCGCCGTCCCCGCCCCGGTCAGCATCCTCGTCGTCGCCGTCATCGCCTCCGCCGTCACCCTGCTCGCGTACACGATGCGGTGGCACCCGCCGGGGCCGCTGTTCCCGGTGTTCGCGGTCGGGGCGTGCGCGACCATCCCGGCCACGATCGCCTCGTTCGGCGATGTGCTGTTGGTCGGCGGACCGAGCGTCCTGTTCGGACTCGCGATCACCGCGCTCATCGGGGTCTTCACGCGCCGCACGGACGACGTGCCGCCGAAGACCCTGCAGCCCGTGGGCCCGATCGCCCGAGAGATGGCCCTGTCGGTCGGCGTCGCCATCATCGGGGCAGGCTTCGCCGGGCTGCTGATCATGGACTCGCACTGGTACTGGGCGGCCGTCGGCGCAGTCGCCGCCGTCAGCGGGCCGCAACTCAACGCCCGCGTGATCCGCGGTATCCAGCGTCTGCTCGGGACGCTGCTCGGCGTGCTCGTCGCGGCCGGGATCCTCGTCTTCGACCTGCCGCCGCTCGCGGTCATCGCCCTCGTGGTGCTGCTGCAGGCCGCCGCCGAACTCTTCGTCGGACGCAACTACGGCATCGCGATGGTGTTCATCACCCCGCTCGCACTGCTCATGGTGCACCTCGCCGCGCCGACGCCCGTCGACGTGCTCCTGCAGGATCGCGCGATCGAGACGATCATCGGGGTGACCGTCGGCACGCTCGTCGCCGTCGCTTCGGCCGCGCTGCGCCGGCGACCGCGGAAGACGCGGGTCTGAGCGACCTCAGAGCCGCAGGGCGACGGCGAGCGACACCGCACTGTCGCTACTCGCCCAGGGGAAGCTCACGGTGTTGAGCAGGAACACCACGAGCCCGATCGCGGCGATCAGGAGCACGAACAGGAAGACGAAGATCGCCACCGTGAGGCCGCCGTAGCCGCCGGAGGTCGGAACCTCAGGCGCGACCGACGGCTGGGCCCAGTCGTCGGCGACGGCGGCGGGAGGCTCACCATCGAGGATCGCGGGAGTCGGGCGCGGGCGGTCGGAGCGACGGCGCGTCTCCGGCGGAGGCGGCGGGATCACCGTGTCCGCCGGCGGGATCGCTGCGGATGAGGGCGGGGCCAGCAGACCGTCCGGGATCGGGATGTCGGGCGGGGGCGGCGGGATCACCGCATCCGCGGGCGGAATCAGCGGCTCCTCGGGAACCCCGCCCTCCTCAGGCTCGATCGGTTCTTCCGGGGTGGTGCCGCTGATGTCGCTCATCTCAGCCTCCGACTGCTCCGACGTCGGTCACGCCGACGTCCGTTCGATGGAAGTTCTGGAACGACCGGGAGGCCGTCGGTCCGCGCTGCCCCTGGTAACGATTGCCGTAGGGGCCGGACCCGTAGGGGCTTTCCGCAGGTGAGGTCAGCCGGAAGAAGCAGAGCTGCCCGATCTTCATCCCCGGCCACAGCTTGATCGGCAGGGTCGCGACGTTCGCGAGCTCCAGCGTCACGTGACCGGTGAACCCCGGGTCGATGAATCCGGCCGTCGAGTGCGTGATGAGCCCGAGGCGCCCGAGCGAGGACTTGCCCTCGAGACGGGCGGCGATGTCATCCGGGAGGGTGACCTGCTCGAACGTCGCGCCGAGTGCGAACTCGCCGGGGTGCAGGATGAACGGCTCCTCGGGATCGACCTCGATCAGACGCGTGAGCTCCGGCTGATCGACCGACGGGTCGATGAACGGGTACTTGTGGTTGTCGAACAGCCGGAAGTAGCGGTCCAGGCGCACGTCGATGCTCGACGGCTGGATCATCCCCTCTTCGCGCGGCTCGAGGCCGACGCGGCCGGATGCGAGTTCTGCTCTGATGTCGCGATCGCTGAGAAGCACGGCACCAGCCTAGTTGCCAGGCCGCCACCGTGCCGCGTTGCTTTGGCCATCGGGCGGCGTGCGGGTAGGCTGGCCTTCACCTGCTCCTCGGATGCGGGTACGGGGCTGTAGTTCAATGGTAGAACTTCTGCTTCCCAAGCAGACAGCGCGGGTTCGATTCCCGTCAGCCCCTCCACTTGTGATTTCCAGAGCGACTCCGGACATTCTTGAGTTACTTCGGACTGAGGTTCTTGCGTTGCTCAGCCGTCCGCAGTGTTCGTGGCCCTGCTGTCCCCGCGCGTGTATCTGCCATCACGGCTCTCGCGCTTTCGGCTCTCAGGACCGGCGGGCTGAGTCTGCTGGCGGGAGGAATCTATGCAAGCACGTTCGTATGGAACGCCTTCGAAACCTTCATCGGGTTCGGCGACGCTGTGAGAAACTGCTGAAAACGGGCGGGGGAATGATGACGGCCGAAGAGGAGCCGCGGAGCACTTCGATTCTGCGCACTTTCAGCATTCTGCGCTGGGTGTTTCTTGCGCTGGCCGCAGGGGGCGTAGTGCTCATCGCCCTCAGCTTCGGAGAGTCCGGCGCAGCTGCTCTCACCGCAGGCATCGGGACTGTAGTCCTCAGCCTCGCCTGCTTCGTCGCGATGACGATGCAGAGTCGAAAAGGCCGCGGGTCAACAGAGACACCACCCCCAGGGGGATCGACATGAGCCAGCCGGGAGACCTCTCCGACGAGGAGCGGAAGCGACTTTCTGGTGAGCTCAAACAGGTACAAGACCAGCAGGCTGAAGCCCTCAAGGAGGGCTTCAGCCTCGGTGGCGGGCTCGGCAACCACGAGCAGAGGGCGAAGCTCGATGAACAGGCCGAGACGCTGCGCCAACAGCTTGGAGTCGAATCCTCTGCGCCGCAGACGAGTCGCGCG
>NZ_SJYZ01000021.1:0-51122 GCF_004337555.1 Microbacterium sp. PI-1
CTTCATCGCCCTCCCCGAACCCCAGGCCCCTCCCGCAGCCTCCACGCCCGCAGACGCCCCGGCATCACCACCCGCTGCCGTCGAGGGCAGCGCGTCGCCCTACTCCGACACCGCGGCGCTCGCGGCGGCACTCCCGCTCGCCGTCGACGAGTCCGAGATCCCCGCCTACAGCCGAGACACGTTCGGCCCCGCCTGGGCCGACATCGACGGGAACGGGTGCCGACAGCGAGATGACGTGCTCGCGCGAGACCTCATCGACGTCGAGCTGGCGAGGAACCGATGCACGGTCCTGCGCGGAGTACTCGAGGTCGACCCGTACACCGGCAAGCGCATCACCTTCCAGCACGACCGAGTCGCCGAACCCGGCAACCCCGGCAGCCAGGGCGTGCAGGGCGAGCACATCATCAGCCTCAAGGCAGCACACCTCGGAGGAGCGTGGGCCTGGAGCGATGAGCAGCGATTGCAGTTCGCCAACGACCTCGACAACGTCATCGCCGTCGACGGCATCGCCAATCAGTCCAAGCAGGACTCCGGCCCCGCCGACTGGCTCCCCTTGACCACCTACCGGTGCACCTACGTGACGAAGTACACCCAGATCGCCACCGAATGGGGGCTGGCCGTCAGCGTGGCCGATCGCGACGCCCTCGTGACCACCCTCAACGAATGCGCGGTGTCAGAATGACCAATCCCACCACCCTCACCATCACTGACGAGCAGCACGCGATCGCGCGAGCGTACGTCATCGCCAACATCGAAGAGCTGCTGTGCTGGAACGACCTCGCCGAGCTCCTGCAGGAGCCCTTCCTTCGCCCCGAGCACGACCAGCCCACAGAGCGCGAGGTTCACCAGCTCGCGAAGATCGAAGGCATCCCGCTGCAGCACACCCTCCGTCTCGACGACGCCGACCTGCAGTCTCTGAACCTGGCCACGCTCGCACCCGGCGACGGCACCGCACAGATCCTCGCTCTCCTCAGCCGGTAGCGGGCGTCTAGGGTGAGCCGAGAACTCACTGCACACCCCGAGGAGCACCATGCCTGTTTGGCACCCGCGATCGTTCGACAACCTGGAAATAGGGAACGAGGTCGAGTTCTTCGAGCTCGGGGAAGACCCGAATGAAGACCCGACGCTCATCCCACGCTTTCAAGGCCCCGATGAGGTCAAGTGCTCCCCACGAAAGCCAACGAAGAACGAGGGCGGGCCGGGCGGGAAAGTCGTCACCGTTGGCACTGAGCATTATCCGGTTCGCTCTGATCAGTACCAGGCATGGTTGCGACAGGGCCAATACGCGTGGGATGAGATTCAGCTGAGACGCAAGTAACCCGCTCTCTCGAGCCGGTTGTCGCCCGCGGTCACCGGTAGTCGGTCACACCTGTGTCGGGCAGCTTCCGCATGAAACCGAAGGGATTTGTCGGTTCGTGGGCGTGAGGGGCACCCCTTATGGATGTGACAGAGAACATCCGCACAGGTGCAATCCACGTGGGGCTAGCGTGCCGCCCGAGCCGCGTTGACGACGTCGTTCGCGTCGGAGACGTCGACAGCCAAGTGCTTGCTGATGAGCTCCAGCTCGGAGTCCTTCCAGCTGGTGCGACCTCGCATGCGCTGCCCGAACGTGACGACGTTCAGGCCGAGCATGTCGATCAGCTGCGCCTGAGTCGTGATCTCGGGGGCGCCGGCACCATCGGCGATGCTCTGACGGAGACGCTCAGCGAAGACGCTGGAATCGACGACGCCGGCCGGAAGCAGCCGCGGCCGGCGTCCACTCGTGGACGGGCCACGGTTCGATCGACGAGTCATGAACTCATCGATGGCCGCGGCCGAATACAGCGGAGAGCGTCCGCTGTACCGCTCAGGGTGGGGGAACAGGGCGTTCTGCGTGCGGAGCTTGTAGACGGCGCCGACGGAGATCCCCAGTCGCGCCGCCACCTGCACGCTGTCGAGGAGGTCGGGTTCGCTCATGTTCACGAATATAACCTCCAGCCGGACACGAGGCGACACGCGGTCAGGTGCAACGATCTAGGAACTCAGTTCCGTAACCTGGTTCCCATGAACCCCACCAGTGTCAACGAGATCCGCCAGGAGCTCCAGGCAGTCGCCGTGGAGCTCGCCAAGAAGGAAGAGCTGATCGATCGTCGTGACGAACTGATCGACGTGGCTCGATCGCAGACCCCGCCGATGACGCTACGGGAAGTCGCGCAGTTGCTCGGAATGACCGAGCGCGGCGTGACGAAGGCCCTCACCTCCTACCGTGAACGTCACCAGTCGTTGGCTTCCTGACCTCTCGGATGACACATGCGAGCGTGAAAAATGCTTGCAATTTTCAATATGTCTTGCCTAATATAACTTCTATGGTAGATCGAAAGGAGGCCCTCTTGTGAACGAGATCGACTACCGACCCAAGCCGTGGACTCCGAAGGAGATCCTCACCATCTGGGTCGACCAGGCCTCCGGCCGCGGGGTCACGCAGAGCGGGGCTCCCGTCCGCCCCGTCATCGGCGATCGCCGCAAGAATCCGAACCTCACGGACCTCCTCGACACCGCCGCGTCCTACGGGGCGCACCGCATCATGCTCACCGGCAAGCGCCCGGAGCCGCAGCCCGGCATCCGGCACTGGCTCTACGTGCAGACCCCCAGGTGGAAGCCCGGTTCCCACTGGATCAGCGACCCGCCCACGGGCCGGTTCGAGCACGAGAGCACGGGATTCAAGATCGAAGTCCGAACCGCCGAGGAATGGTTCGATGACTCCCCTCTGAGCCCCGCACAGGCCCGAGAGGCATGGGACACCGTCGCCACCATCATCCGCTCTGCAGACGAGCGCGCGCGCCTGTTCAACAGCCCCGCCGCCACCGGCACCAACCTATGGGCACTGTCGCTCCCGAGGACTATCAACCCAGTCCCCGTCGACCCGGATATCGCATCAGAGATCCACGCGACCAGCGGTCAGCACCACTACGACCACCTCGTCGCCGGCGCCAACTTCAGCCGCCACGAGGACTGCCTCCCCCTGATCGACCCCAAGCAGCAGAAAAAGATCAACGCCTTCGCCTACGTCGACGGCCGATTCATGTACGCCGGCGTCGGCCGCGAACTCGGAATCGGCCCCGCCCGCCGACTCAACCGCGCAGGCGCCTACGAGCTGCTCGAGAACGACCCCTACGCCCGCGCACGCTTCCACGTTCGCTTCACCGTCCCCGAGAACTGGAACCACGTCGGCCTGCTCGCCGTCAAGCATCAGAGCGTCGCCGAAGGCTGGTACTACCCGAACCGCCCCGGCGCCACAGCCGACACCTGGGCAGACGGCTCCGAGATCCACGTCGCCCGTTCCTACGGTTGGCTCATCGAACCTCTCGAAGCGATCGTCTTCACCAAGGCCCGCCCTCTGGATACATTCACCGACCGGATGACGCGCGCCCGCGCCAAGGTCGCCGAGAACCGCGACCTCCACCCCCTCATCCGCCAGGCAGTCATGGCAGCGCTCCGCTCGATCGTGCTGCACTCCATCGGCGCATTCGCCGCCGGCGGACGAGACGAGACCCGCGTCGCCGAGAACCTCTTCGACATCCCCGCAGAGTTCCAAAGCGCAGCCGTCCGACAAGGAAAGCTCTGGATCTTCAACGTCCCCTCCAACCCGAACTCCCGCACGTCGAGCTTCTACCACCCAGAACTCTCCGCACAGGTCTGGGGACGCGCCCGCGCCCGGGTACTTCACGGCCCCAGCGCCCTCGGCAACGGCACCTCCGGAGCCCTCCGCCTCGACCCCACCACCCTTATCGGCATCCAGGGTGACGCCGTCTTCACCACAGCCCTGCCCGCCTGGTCGCTCCCGGTCAACAGCGGTGGCGGCGACGACGGCAAAACCGGCCGCCTCCGTCTGCAGGGCTACACCCGCGGCACCTTCCAGACCCCCGAAACCCTCAAGCAGCGCGCGGCCCTCAAGGCTCGCGCTGAACGCGCCGGACTCTCCGAAGCGCTCGCCGACGGTGAGGTGGCGTGATGGCTGACGAGAAGCGCAGCGCACAAGACCTGGTGCGGCTCCTCCGCGGCCGCGGCATCACCATGACCGAGCTGGCCGGGGAACTGCACCGCTCACCCCGTATGGTGAGGAAGATCCTCAACGGCGAAACCTCCGGTGCCCTCTACCGGGAGACTCTCGAGGAGATCGCTAACACCGGACGTGCCACCAAAGTCCCCCCGCGACGACGTCTCAAGGACGGCTCACTCATGCGGATCCGCGGCAAGGCAGCGGACGGCGAAAAGACGATGATCACCCCGGAAGACCCAGGCGGGAAGTACACCACGGAACGCCAGGGAGGCCGAGCGCAGATCTCCACCGCCTTCATGTCTGAGGGTGGCCGGATCATCGAAGCCCGCATCCCGAAGGGCAAGACGGCGAAGGGCCGCACGACCGCGAACCAGCAGCTGGTGCAGCTGGTTCGCAACGCCGCGAAGGGTCAGGCCGGGAACAAGCAGAAACAGATCACCGCACGCGTGACGTTCGCCAACGGTCGACGCATGGAAGTGAACACCTACAACGCCTCCACGATGCTCAAGCGCATCAAGGAAGACGGCGGCGACACCCTCGGCTGGCTCGCACGAGAAGCCGGCAATCGATACGTGAACCTCGACACCAGCGACGTGCCGATCACCGGCGTCACCCTCAACGTCGTCACCGTCCCGAAGACCGAGGCGTACCAGCGTGAATCCGCAGCTGGTCGCATCCGACGCACCCGCACACTCACAGACGCCGAGAAGCAACGCGCCCAGCAGAAGGCACAGCTCACCGCCGCCAAACAGCGCCGCCGCCGACGAGCTGCCGAATGATGACCATCGCGAAAGGAGGGGATGTACATGGCTAGCACCGGAGCCGCAGGAGCAGACAAGCCCAAGCGCCGAGCACCCCTCAAGCCCGTCCCACGCCCCGCCGACAACGAGAACACTGATCCCGTTGACGCGGGGACCGACGAAACACCCCCATCGCCCCGTGTCGGCAAGAAGCGCGGCCCGTACAACGTCCAGCGCATCGAAAAGCACCCCGCAACGTTCCGGTTGCCCCCGGATGTCCTCGAGTACATCAATCAGGCGCGCGACGAAGCCGCGGCCCGCGGCGACCGACTCACCAAAGACGAAGCGATCACCATGGCAGTTCGCGCGTTCTGGGGCGGGAAGCGACAGCGGCGACGCTGACTGGGCTCAGAACTTGAAGATCTCCGCCTCGACCCGTTCGACGAGTCCTCGAGGAACTTCCGATCGATCGGGCTGACGGCCATCACCAGCGCATCATGACCAGAGCCCACGGCAGCGATTGCCTGCTCGTGATGGCGCGGATTCGTCCTGTGACGTGATGGCAGCCGATGGGAGGCCTTGGAACTCGTAGCGGCGTTGGCCATAGATGGCGCCCTCGATGCTGCGGACGGTCCAGGAAGTGGTATCGGAGGCAGTCTAGCGATTGCGCCGAGGAGGGGTGGCGATGTGGATCAGTCCTGTCCTCTTCGCGGCACCTTGGAAATGTCGCTTGCCCCGCGAATAATTCGAGCATGCGGTCGGTGCGGCGAAGACCCATCCGGAGGCGAAGACTTCCAACGTCGTGGACTCGACTATCTCGTTAGACTCTCCTTAATCCCCTGCCCGCATTGGCAGGGACAATCGGCCGTGAACTTGGCCGCTCGTCATCACCCCGACCAGCGCCAGGAGAATCATGCCCATACACCGCCCGCGACTTCTCGCCGCGACCGCCGTCCTTGTTGCGGCATCCGTCTTCGTGGGCTGCGCGTCCACCGCAGATGCCGCACCGGGCAACACTCCACAGCCGCCCGAGGGCGCATATCCGCTGACGGTCGACAACTGCGGCACGACCGTGACGTTCGAGGAGGCGCCGGATCGTGTTCTCGCGATCAAGTCGTCGTCGATCGAGATGATGCTCGCGCTGGGACTCGAGGACCGGATGATCGGCACGGCGTTTCCCGACGGCGAGTACGCCGAAGACTGGGCCGCTCGCGGTGCCGGCATCCCGTTGATCTCCGAAAAGGTGCCGGGCCAGGAGGCAACACTGGATCTCGAACCCGACCTCGTCTACGCCGGCTGGGAGTCCAACGTCACCGCCGACGGCGCCGGCGACCGCGCGACCCTGGGCTCGCTCGGGGTGAACACGTTCGTCTCGCCCGCCGCCTGTCAGGAACCTGGCTATCGACCTGACCCGCTGACCTTCGATGACGTCTTCGCCGAGATCGAACAGGTCGGCGCGATCTTCGACGTGTCGAGTGAAGCGACGGGTCTCGTCGCCGACCTTCAGGAGCAGCTCGACGCCGTCGTCCCCGACGATCGTGGCCTGAGCGCGCTCTGGTTCAGTTCCGGCAGTGACACCCCGTTCGTCGGTGCCGGTACCGGCGCACCGCAGATGATGATGGATGCTGCGGGCCTGACCAACGTCGCCGCAGACGTGGACGACACCTGGTCGAGCCTCAGTTGGGAGGCAGTCGTCGACGCGAATCCCGATGTCATCGTCCTCGCCGACTCGACGTGGGGTTCGACGGAGAAGAAGATCAACGTGCTCGAGTCGAATCCGGCGACAGCGCAGCTCCCTGCGGTCCTAAACCATCGGTACCTCGTCGTTCCCTTCCCGGCGGGTGAGGCCGGAGTACGCAATGTCGAAGCGGTCCGGTCGCTTGTCACTCAGCTGGGGGACATCGATCTGCCGTGACCGCGCTCGCTTCGGACTCTCCCCGGACCGCGTCGACCACTGATCGACGTGAACGCTCGGCGGCGCGCACCGGCATCTGGGCGATCGCGCTTCTCGTCGTGCTCGGGCTTTCCGTCGTGTCCAGCGTCACACTCGGACCGGCGGCGATCACACCGAGCGAGGCGTGGGGCAGCATCCTCGCCCACCTCGGGATCGGGGAGTCGACGCTGACCCCGTTGCGCGACGGCATCGTCTGGCAGTTGCGGATACCGCGGGTGCTCGCAGCTGCGGCCATCGGCGCAGGACTCGCGGTGTGCGGTGCCATCATGCAGGCTACGCTGCGAAACCCGCTCGCCGATCCATACCTGCTCGGGCTCTCGTCAGGCGCATCCTTCGGCGCTGTCCTGGTCATCGTCCTCGGCTTCACGGTCGCCATTCCGGTTGCCGCGTTCGGCGGCGCGCTGGGTGCACTCGCCCTCACACTTCTGCTCGCCGGTGCCACCTCCCGCAGGACCACGTCACGGACGATCCTGGCGGGCGTCGCCGTCTCGGCCGCGCTCGGTGCCCTCACGAGCCTGGTGATCTTCTGGAGTGCGACGGGTGACAGCTACCGCGAGATCCTGAGCTGGCTGCTCGGGTCTCTTGCCGGCTCCACCTGGGCGACCACCCTCCTCGCGCTTGCCGCGATCGTGCTGGTGGGGGTTCCCCTGATGTTCAGCGCAGGCACCCTCGACGCCTTCGCGTTCGGGGATCGGGCAGCGGCATCTCTTGGCGTGGCCGTCGAGCGGACGCGCTGGATGCTCCTCGCGGCGACTGCCCTGCTGACGGGGTGCCTCGTGGCGGTGAGCGGGTCGATCGGGTTCATCGGTCTCGTCGTTCCGCACGCTGTGCGACTGAGCGTGGGGGCACGGCATCGCGTGCTGCTGCCGGTGTCGGCGCTTTCCGGTGCGATCGTGCTCATTTGGGCCGACACACTCGCCCGCACGCTGTTCGATCCGCGGGAGCTGCCCGTCGGCGTCGTCACGGCTATCATCGGGGCGCCGCTGTTCGGGCTTCTGCTCCTGCGTTCACGGAGAGTCTTATGATGTCTCAACCGCCACTCCCCACCGCCTCACATCGCACCGCCCCGCCGCTTCGGACGGACCGCGTTTCTTTCGGCAGGAGCGGGCGGATGCTGATCGACGAGGTCGACTGCACGGTCGACGCCGGCTCGCTCACGGCGCTCGTCGGGCCCAACGGCGCGGGCAAGTCGACGCTTCTCCACTTGATCGCCGCCGCCGAAGCTCCGACAGCGGGAGTGGTGGAACTCGGAGGGACCGATGCCCGCACGATGCGTCGGCGTGTCAGGGCGCGTTTCTCCGCCCTCGTCGAGCAGCAGGCGGAGACCGAGCTCGATCTGAGCGTGCTCGATGTCGTGCTGCTGGGGCGCACTCCTCATCTGTCGATGCTCGGCGGGCCGGGCGCTGCTGACACCGACATCGCTCAAGCCGCGATGCGCCGCGCAGGCGCCGATGCGCTCTCGGGTCGACGGTTCCAGGAACTGTCCGGCGGGGAGCGCCAGCGCGTGCTGCTGGCGCGAGCGCTCGCGCAAGAACCGGTGCTGCTGCTCATGGATGAGCCGACCAACCACCTGGACATCCACGCGCAACTGCACACGCTGTCGCTCATGCGCTCGGTCGCCGATGAGGGGATCGCGATCCTTGCGGCGCTTCACGACCTGACGCTGGCCGCCCGCTTCGCCGACCAGGTCATCGTCGTGGAGGGGGGCCGGGTGGTGGCATCCGGGACGCCGGTCGAGACTCTCACGCCAGAGCTGATCCAACTCGTGTACGGCGTGCGTGCCGACGTCATCCCGCATCCGGTCGACGGTACGCCGCTGATCGCGTTCTCGGAGCTGGAGACGCCGACCGCACTGCGCACGTCAATACACTCGGGAGCATGAGCTCCGTTGAAATTCCCGACCATCTGATCCAGCTGCTCGAGCGCCCGGTGTACGGCGTCCTCGGCACCGTCGGACGCGGTGACACCGCGCAGACCAGCCCGATGTGGTTCGAGTTCGATGGTGACTGCATCCGGTTCACGCACACGACGAAGCGCGCGAAGTATCGCAACCTGCAGCGCAACCCGTCGATGAGCTTCAGCGTGTATGACCCCGAAAATCCGTACCGCTACATCGAGGTGCGCGGACGGCTCGTCGAGGCCACTCCCGACCCGACCGGCGCGTTCTACCAGCAGCTCTCACGCCGTTACGGCACGGAGAATCCGCCTGCACCGGCAGATGCCGCCGGCCGCGTCATCCTGGTGATGTCGATCGAGAAGACCACCGGGCGGTAAGAGGTTGCGGGTTCAACGGAGCGCCGGAATGACCTCACGCTCGAACAGTTCGATGCACGATCAGTCGTACGCCGCTTTCGGGAAGTAATGGATCGCGAACTTGTGAGTATCTTCATGGGTTGCCCGCTAGGCTGCCCGGCGGCAACCGTGAGGACACAGTCGGATGCAGAGCTGGGCCACGGTTGCGTTCAGATTTTGCCACTCATGAACGTCCGATCCCGACGCTCGAACGGAGATCATGCTGAGTGATTAGCCGCCGTTCTACAGTGTCCGCAGCCGCGGTGCGAGATCCAGTTCGAACAGGGTCATGAATCGCTCCTGATCTTGTCCCGGCGCGTGGAAGATGAGGTGGTTGAAGCCCCAATCGACGTAGTCCTTGACCTGTGCGACGACCAGTTCGGGATCAGTGCCGACGATCCATCGCTTCGCGACCTGCTCGATCGGGAGGGCATCGGCGGCCTTCTCTATCTCGATCGGGTCGGTGATGTCGTGCTTCTGCTCTTTCGAGAGCGACAGCGGCGCCCAGAACCGAGTGTTCTCCAATGCCGCCTGCTCGGTCTCCTCGTAAGAGATCTTGATCTCAATCGCCCGGTCAAGCTGCGCGAACTCGCGTCCTGACGCGGTCAGCCCCTCCCTCACCGCCGGGATCAGGCTGTCGGTGTAGAGCTCCTGACCCTTGCCGGATGTGCAGATGAAGCCGTCACCGGCGCGTCCGGCGTACTTGGCCACGGTCGGCCCCCCGGCCGCGATGTAGATCGGGATGCCTCCGTCAGGTACGTCGTAGATGGATGCCTCGTGGGTCGAGTAGTAGTCACCTTCGAAGCTCACACGCTCACCGGTCCAGAGCGCCCGCATGAGCCGCACAGACTCCCGCAGGCGTGCGAACCGCTCTCGGAACTCCGGCCATTCCTGCTTTCCTGCGCCCTGGAAGCCCGTGGCGACCTCGTTGAGAGCCTCGCCGGTGCCAATGCCGAGAAAAATGCGGTCGGGATTCAGCATCCCGAGTGTCGCGAACGCCTGCGCGATCACGGCGGGGTTGTACCGGAATGTCGGCGTCATGACGCTGGTGCCGATCCTGATGTGTTCCGTACGTTCGCCCACGGCCGCCGCCCATGCGACGGAGAACGGCGCGTGCCCGCCGGTGTATCGCCATGGTTGGAAGTGATCACTGACCGCAACGGACTCGAACCCGTGCCGCTCGGCCGCGGCTGCGATCTCGACGAGCTCTCGTGGAGCAAACTGTTCGGCGGATGCCTTGTACCCCAGTGTCAGTACCATCGGTGGCCCTCCTGGCTCTTCACGGCGAGCGCCGCCGCATACCCTTCTTCGTATCCGGCTCGATGCGCCTCTTCGGTACCGACCCGGAACATATCTTTCTCTGCAGAGCGCACGATCGACGCGGCGCCGGGTAGGTCCAGATCACCGACGAATCGGCCCATTCCTCGCACGACGGCTACCGGACATCCGCTCACCTTGCCCTTGACCAGATCGGTCGCGGCGGCGAGTTCGTCACCGATGCAGGGCCGCGTCACCACCAGAGGTCTTCCCGTGTTGTCGACGCTGCCATGCAGACGGTCGAAAACACGGACGCCGGCGGCACCGATCGCAACGTCCGTCTGACCATCTCGCCACGGCCGACCCAACGTGTCGCTGATGACGACGCCTACTTCCGCGCCAGTCCTCGCTCGGAGGTCGCCTGCGAGGTTATGGGCTGAAGCGTCCGGATTCTTCGGTAGCAGCAACACTGTTCCCGGAGCGGTGTTAGATGCGTCGACACCAGCGGCGGCGCCGACGATGCCGAGTCTGTTCTGGACGATTCGAGTGGTGCTACCGTCACCGTGCGCGCGTGTGGCGACGACGCGGACAGTCTCTGATGTGATGGCCGCTTCTCGATCAGCTGCCCTTATGGTCCTTCCTTCGGCCTTCGAAACGATCTTCGAAGTAACCACGAGTATGTCGCCGTCTTCGAGAGGTATGGCGGACTTGTCGACCGCGATGAGGATGAGGCCCGTAAGGTCGTCGCCGCAGTCGATCTCGGGGATCCCGCCAAGCGCCCAGATGCTCAGATGATTACCCATGTCACCTCACCAGCTTTGGTAGGATATCGCGCCCGGCGAGCTCAAGCCATTCGGCCTGATTGCGCCCGACGTTGTGCACATGCACAGCGTCGAACCCGAGATCTAAGAACGACTGCAGGTGAGCTCGATGTACATCGGGGTCTGCGGAAACAGGGATACGCGCACGTATGTCGTCAGCAGTGACTGAGCGCGTCAGCTGCTCGACGTCGAATGGTGAACGGATGTCACCGCGCGGGAAGCGTAATCCGATCATGGGCCACTCGCGGAGCACATTCGCAATGGCCTCTTCATCGGTCGGAGCCCAGGAGAGTTGTACGTGTACGGCCGTCTGCGTCATACCGTCGCGGCGTGACTCACGAAAACCGTCCTCGAACGCGGTCAGTAGGGCGGTCAGACGATCAGCCGGGCCGGCCTGCATCATGACGCCGTCGACGCTGCGTCCGGCGCGCCGAGCAGTCATAGGTCCACCCGCCCATACTTGGATCGGCGGCGGCGTATCGGGCATGGTCCACAGTCTGGATGACTCCATCCGGAAGTGTGGGCCCGCGTGTCGCGTATCTGTCCCTTTGACAGACGCGGAGAAGAGTTTACGGATGAGTTCAGCAGCCTCGAATAGCCGTATGGCGCGCTCTGCTGCCTCAGGCCAATATGGTGCTGCGACATGTTCATCGATTGCGTCGCCCGCCGACAGCATGAGCCGATGCCGCCCCGGGTAGAGGGCGGCAAGAGTGGCGGATGCCTGCCCAACCACAACCGGGTGCATGCGATAGCCGGGTACTGGCGACGCTGTCAGTATCCCGTCGGTCTGCTGACCGATAGCACCCAATACCGCCCATAAGAAGGACGCATGCCCCTGGTTCGGCAGCCATGGTTGGAAGCGGTCAGCGACCGCTGTACCTGCGAATCCTGCGCGAGATGCGTCCGCAGCATGTGTCACCGCGTCAGCGGGCTCCAATTGCTCGAGCGCAGCCACGTAATGTAACTCCGGGCGGGTCATGGTCTCACTCTGGCAGACCAGGTGCTCGGCGGTCGTTGCAATTACAGACGCCATCCATCGCTCGCCTCCGATGGCCAACAGGCCAACCAATTGACATGGCACTCCTTCCCGCGAACGTGGTGATTGCGCGAGTTGATATGCGGCACCTTTCAGATGTCGAATCGCAACCAGAGTCACGCTGGTGGTGTCGTACGCGTGTGGAGCTCCAACATGTCGCGTGCAAGCGTCCACATGCCGCGCACCTGACGGAGTTCGCCGGATCGCATCGCGTTGAGATGCATCGATACCTGTGTGAGTGCTGAAAATCGTCGGTGCGGGCTGAGAAAGTCCCATCCACCGCTCCATTTCAGCATCGCTGCGATGGACCACACGCTGCGTGCTCCGGTGCGGCGCGCCGCATCGATCGCTGTGGTGCGGGCCGAATGGTGACTTGCAAGTTGCCGCGCCCGCTCGGCGACGTCTGAGAGGAAGTCCTCGTGTCCTGGTAGGCCCGTTCCCCCGATCTCCTCGACGCGATCGAGACTGAACAAGTAATCCACGAGCGGATTGCGCCCGTACTCTCCCCCTAGGCCAAGGCCCGAGTTTGTGCGCGAGAGAATATGATCGCCCGTAAGGATGACGCCGCTGGCCAGGTCTCGAAGGCAGATATGACCGGGTGTGTGACCAGGAGTCCAGAGCACCTCGATTCGTCGCCCCTCGATCGGCAGCAGTGCGCCGTCCTCTAAGGTTACATCCGGCACCACAGTGCGGGTGGGGAGACGGTTCGACAACACTTTAGCCAGAGCAGTTGCGAGCTTCGGCGGCGCCTCCCACTCATCAAACCGCCGTGCGAGCTCGTCCGAATCCCACCGGGTCAGCGCCGACCCGCTCAGTGAAGCTGCTTCGTCGGTGTGCATGAGGAGCGCAGCGCCAGTCCGCGCGCGCAACTCGTCCGCGAGGCCGATGTGGTCGAGATGGCCGTGCGTCATTGTCACCGATCTCAGCTGATCGATTCCGCGTCCCGTCCGCCCGAGCTCATTGATGAGGTATCGAAGATTCTCACCAGAACTCCATCCAGGATCGACAAGGTGGATCCCGAGATCTGCATCATCGAACGCGTAGCACCACGTATACGGCACTCCCTGTTCCGGGCAGGGAACTGCGATGGCGCGGATCCTCGGTGCGGCGACAACGGTAGAGGGATGTGCGGGCATCTACGCCCTCCTCAATCTTGACATCTCATACTCTTATGAGAGTAATATTATTTTGACGCGCGAATGTCCCCGCCACACCAAGATTCAGGGAGTTCGAAGATGAACACAGCAGAATCCCGCAGAAAGCGCCGATTGGTCGTGTCGGCAGCGGCCATACTGGTCGCAGCCACGTTGACGGCCTGCTCTGGTACGGGCTCGGATGACAGTGGGGCCGATATAGCCCTTGACCCGAACGGTGAACTCACCTTCGGCTACTTTGAGCCAGCCACGAGTCTCGACCCACAGGAAGGCACATCCTCACAGGACCTGCCCTGGTTGCTTCCCGTATACGAGAGCCTCTTCAGCTACTCAGCAGACGGCGACGTCGCACCCGGACTAGCTGAGACGTGGGAGTTGAGCGACACTACCCTCACGATGACCCTTCACGAAGGACTCACATTCCACGACGGCACGATACTCGACGCCGCAGCTGTGGTCTCCAATATCGAACGCGGTAAGAACCTCCCGACCTCGTCCATCGTCGCGGACCTCGCCACTATCGCAACGGTGGAAGCTCAGGATGATCTCACTGTTGTGTTCACCCTGACGGAGCCCGACGCCGCGCTGCCGGCGAAACTAGCCGACCGCGCCGGCATGATGGTCTCGCCAAGCGCCTTCGAGGATGGCACAAATTTGGCTATCTCACCGGACGGCGCGGGCCCCTGGAAGCTTGTCGAGTATTCGCCGGGCGACCGCCTCGTTGTCGAACGATTCGACGGCTACTGGAATCCCGATGCCGTGGAGCTCCAACAGCTCACCATCCGCCTGATCGACGACGACGACACGCGACTCAACGCAGTTCGCGCGGGCGAAGTGGATGTCGCGCAGATCTCGGCCGCGCAGGTGCAACTCGCCTCGGCGGACCAGACCCTTGAGGTCAGGACCGACCCCGCGCTCGCGATCGATCACATCGGGCTGAACATCGCGATGCCCCCGTTCGATGACCCTCTCGTACGGGAAGCGATCAACTATGCGATCGACCGAGAAGCCCTCCTGGAGGGCCTCTACCGAGGCACCGGCACCATCGCTTGGCAGCCGTTCCCGCCGGACTACTTTGCTAGCAACCCCGATCTTGAAGAGATGTATCCCTACAATCCGGAAAAGGCAAAGGAGCTCCTCGACGAAGCGGGCTATCCCGACGGCTTCACGTTCGACTTCAAGACGAACAATCAGCCTTTCCGAGTCCAAGCGACCGAGGCGATCGCGGCCATGCTCGCCGACATCGGGATCGACAGCAACATCATTCCGCTTGAGGGTCCGGCGCTACTCGACGAGTTCTACTACCAGCAGGCCGTTTCTGCCTACTTCACCCCGTGGGGTGGTCGCGCCGACCCATCTCAGACGCTTGACAACCTATTCGGCCCCGACGGTCTAAACAATCCGGCCAAGATCACCGACTCCGACCTGGAGACCCTTCTGACCGAGGCCAGGGAGTCCGGAGACCGGGACCAGCGTACGACGCTGTTCCAGGAGGCATCGGCGAACATCATGGAGAATTCGCGGATGATCCCGTTGATGTTCCCGGGGGTTACGACAGCAGTCCGCGACAACGTGGTTGGTTTTTCAACCGGCGTGACGGGCAAGGCAAACTTCCTGAACGTCGGCGTCACGGCAGCAGCAGGCTAGGGACACGATGCATCCGCTAGTAGAACGCGACCACGAAAGGGGACCGGTCGCGGTCGCACGTAGCCGGCCCCGGCAGCGAGGAAGGAAGACATGCTGAGGTTCATTGGGCGTCGGCTCCTCTTCCTCGTTCCACAATTGCTGCTTGCGGCCCTGGTCGTGTTCGCCCTGACATCGCTGCTCCCGGGTGATGCCGCCATCGCCAGAGCAGGCGGCGAGACGGCCACCCCCGAACTCATCGCGCAATACCGCGCCGAACTCGGCTTGGACCAACCGCTGCATATACGATTCTTCGATTTTGTCTCGAACGCAGTCGCCGGAAACCTCGGTGTGTCGTTTAGCACCAGCGAGCCTGTGACGGAGATCCTGGCACGCAAGGCACCGGTGACTCTGAGCCTCGTACTCCTGGGCTTCATCATCGCGATCCTCATCGCGCTCCCGCTTGGCATCGTCGCCGCCCTGCACCCCAATGGGTGGGTGGACCGGTTGTCGCTGGCGGTGGCTACGACGGGTGTCGCGATTCCCAACTTCTGGTTCGGACTGATCCTCGTCCTCATCTTCAGCCTTAGTATGGGCTGGTTACCAGCGACGGGATACGTCTCGGCCACGACCAATCCCTGGCAGTGGTTCCTCCACCTGCTCCTTCCGGCCATCACCCTAGGCCACGCGCTCGCCGCCGAACTGACCCGTCAGTTGCGTGCCGCGCTCGGTGATCACCTGCGACGCGACTATGTCCGGACGATGCGGGCTGCTGGACTTTCGGAACGCAGCGTAGTTGGCAAGCACGCTCTTCGTTCCGCACTTGGGCCGGCCGTCACAACGCTCGGGCTGCAAGTGCCGATCGCGATCGGCTCCTGTGTTGTGATCGAAGCAGTGTTCAACCTGCCAGGACTGGGCACCCAGATGGTGCAGGCAGTGTTCTCTCGCGACATTCAGGTACTGCAAGGCGTGGTCCTCTTCACGGTGGTGCTGGTGGTCATCGCCAGCTTCTTCGCCGACATGGCCTACGCGTTGATCAATCCGAAGGTGAGAGCAGAATGACCACGGCTCCGACAGTCCTGCCCGATACCAAGCTGACTCCGGTCGCTGGCGCAAAGCAGAAGAGACGCAGCCTCCTTCGCCGAGTGTTCATGCGCGGCCCGGGTATGGCCAGTATCATCTACCTGGCGATCATCGTCATCGTCTCGATCATCGCCCCGTATATCACCCCGTACGACCCCAACGCAATCGATCTGCGCGCCGTCCTGCAGCCTCCATCACTCGAACATCTTCTTGGGACTGACGACCTCGGACGCGACGTCTTCTCACGACTACTCGTCGCTGGAGGGGTCTCGCTCCTCGCGACCGTCCAGGCGGTATCGGTAGGTCTGCTGTTCGGTGTGTTCCCAGGTGTACTTTCGGGATACCTCGGCGGCTGGTTCGACGCAGTCATCACGCGGGTCGCTGACGTGCTACTGAGCTTTCCCTCGCTGATCCTGGCCCTCGCGATTGTCGCGATCCTCGGTCCGGGGCTGGGCAATGCGATGTTTGCTGTGGGCATCGCTTATGCGCCCCGCTTCTTGAGGATCGTCCGAGGCCAGGTGTTATTCGTTCGCAACGAGACGTTCGTCGAGGCCGCAATATCCACCGGCATCCCGAGACCGAAGGTGATATGGGGGCACATGTTGCCCAATGCGTGGCCGGCGTTGATCATCCAGATCTCATTCATGCTCGGACTCACCCTCATTATCGAGTCGAGTCTGAGCTACCTCGGTCTCGGTGTGCAGCCACCCGACGCCAGCTGGGGATCGATGATCGGGGGAAGCAAGGCGTTCATCGAGACCGCCCCGTGGCTCGTGCTGGCTCCCGGTCTCGTTATCTTCTTCACATCGCTGGCGTTCAACACGCTCGGAGATGCCCTGCGCGACGAGGTCACCGGAGGCCGTGGACAATGACTAAAGCCGCATCAGTCGACACAATGGCGCCATCTTCGGAGGTAGTCCCTCTGCTCAGAGTCGAGAACTTCTCGCTCGATCTTGCCCCCAGCGGCGAATTTGTCCCTGTACTCTCGAACGTCGACCTCACGATACGCACAGGTGAAGTTGTGGGGCTGGTCGGCGAGTCGGGGTCGGGCAAGTCGACGCTAGCCCTCTCTCTGATCGGTCTAGTTCCGCAGAAGATCTCTAAGCGCCGTGGGGGCCGGATTGTGCTCGACGACACCGAGATCACGGGCGGCACCCGGCGAGCGCTCCAATCGGTGCGGGGCCGCAAGATCGGCATGATCTTCCAGGAGCCGATGACGGCGCTAGACCCCGCGTACCGCGTCGGAGACCAGGTCGCCGAGGCCATCCGGCGTCACACCGGTGTGAGCCGAGCCGAAGCGCGTCGACGGACCATCGAGAACTTCAAGCTCGTCGAGATCGCTGACGCCGAGCGACGCGCAGACGCATATCCGCACGAGCTGTCGGGCGGCCTGCGCCAGCGCGTGTGCATCGCGCTGGCCATCGCATGCCGCCCGCAACTCCTGATCGCCGACGAGCCGACGACGGCTCTCGACGTCACGACGCAGGCGCAGATTCTGCAGCTGTTGCGCCGGCTCCGCGAAGAACTCGGAATGGCGATCATCCTCATCAGCCACGATCTCGCGGTGATTGCGGAGTTCTGCGATCGGGTCATGGTGATGTACGCGGGACAGATCGTCGAGGAATCGCCGATCGATCCCTTCTTCATCCAGCCCCGGCATCCCTACTCGTCGGCGCTGCTGCAGTCGCTGCCGGAGAACCAGCTACCGCTGAAGGCGCTGAGCGTACTCCCTGGATCGCCGCCATCCCTGGGGATGCAGGTGCCCGGCTGCCGCTTCGTCGCGCGGTGTGCGCACGCGCAGTCCGGCCGGTGCGACGTCACACCGATAGAGATGACGAACGAACCACCTCGAGCGTTCCGGTGCATCCGCGCGGACGAGCTCACGCTTCCGGGAGCGGCACGATGACCACGACACGTAAGGCCGAAGACCAGGAACTCGCCGTCGAGCACGTGCTCGAGGGTCGCAACCTCGTCAAGGAGTTCGCCGGACGGTCGGGCCTGTTCTCCCGCAAGGGCAGCCAGGTGCGCGCCGTGGACGGTGTGACCGTCCGGCTCCGAAAGGGGCGCACGCTCGGATTGGTCGGTGAATCCGGTTCGGGCAAGTCGACAGTCGGCAGGTTACTGCTGCGCCTGCTCGATGTTACCGAGGGTGAGATCCTGCTCAACGGCGACGACATCACCAAGGAGAAGCACCGCGATCTTCGTCGTGCCCGCCGCGCAATGCAGATGGTGTTCCAGGACCCGTACTCATCGCTGAACCCGACGATGCGGGTGGGTGAACTCGTCGGTGAGCCGATCACGTACCATCTCAAGCTTCGTGGCAGCGCCCTCCAGGAAGAGGTCGACCGCACGCTTGTGGCCGTCGGTCTCACGCCCGAGCACGCGCGCCGATTCCCCGACGAGCTGTCGGGCGGACAACGGCAGCGCGTCGCGATCGCGCGAGCGCTGGGCCCCTCACCCGAAGTCCTCGTCTGTGACGAGGCTGTCAGCGCATTGGACATCTCGATCCAGTCGCAGATCCTCAACCTCCTCCTGCGCCTGCAGGAAGAGTTCGGGCTGACGATCCTCTTCGTCTCGCACGACCTAAGCGTGGTCCGTCACGTCAGCCATGACGTGGCGGTGATGTATCTCGGTCAGGTCGTGGAGCAGGGGCCATCCGATCGCGTAGTCGACCATCCGGCGCACCCCTACACCGCGGCGCTGCTGTCGGCGGTACCGGAGGCGAAGCCGTCAGCGCAGCGCGACCGTCAGAAAATTCTGCTGCACGGCGACCCGCCGAGCCCCTCGGCTCCGCCTCCCGGATGTCCGTTCGCCAGCCGTTGCCCGGCGGCCTTCGAGCCGTGTGCGGAGATCCGCCCCGAGCACACGCCCGTCGAGGGCGGGGGAACTGTCGCCTGTCACCTGCAGACGAAAGGCCCGGTGCTGGCCGGTCGACCGGTGCCGATCGAGCTTCTCGTGAAGCGCAAAGAAGCAGTACACTAGTATTAGAGAATAGCTCAAAGGAGAAGCATGACTCAGATCTCACGCCTCACCGTGATCGGCTCGGGGACCATGGGCCACGGAATCGGCCAGCTCGCCGCGATGAAGGGAATCGAGGTCAGTATCTTCGACGTCGACGACGCGGCGCTTGGTCGCGCGAGCCAGAGCGTTGCTACCAGCCTCGCTCGATTCGTAAAGAAGGAGACGATCAGCGAGCAGGAGTCCGCCGACATCCTGGCGCGGATGAACTTCCGCTCCAACCTGGACGAGGCGCTCGAAGGTGCCGAAGCCGTGATCGAGGCGGTGCCGGAGGTGCTCGAGCTGAAGCAGCGCGTTTTCACCGACATCGACGCGCGCACCTCGCCCGACGTGCTGCTTGGCACCAACACCAGCCAGTTGAGCATCACCGCGATCGCGTCGGCCACGAAGAGCCCCGAGCGTGTCGTCGGCATGCACTTCTTCAACCCGCCCGTGATCATGCGCCTGGTCGAGATTATCCGGGGAACGCTTACCACCGACGACATCCTCGCCCGCACGGTGGCGCTCTCTGACCAGCTCGGCAAGGAGAGCATCGTCTGCCAGCGCGACACTCCCGGCTTCATCACCACGCGGGCGATCATGGCGCTGCGTCTCGAGTGCATCCGCATATTCGAAGAGGGCATCGCGTCGATGGAGGACCTCGACAAGGCGATGCGTCTGGCCTTCAACCACCCGATGGGTCAGTTCGAACTGAACGACTACAACGGTCTCGACATCGCCTTGCAGGGTTCGCGCAACCTCCGCGAGGCATACGGTGAGCGATTCGCGCCGCCCCCCAGTCTCGTCTCCCGCGTGGCCGCCGGCCGCCTCGGGCGCAAGACAGGCGCCGGTTGGTACGAGTACCCCACGGACAACAAGTAGACGAGCGAAGGGCGAGAACCCGCGATGAGCACTGCCGAATTCACCGACATCCTCTATGAGAAGGCCGACCACGTCGCCCGGATCACCATCAACCGACCGAAGTCCCTCAACGCGTACACCAACCACACAATGCGCGAGATCGTTCTCGCCGTGCAAGACGCCTCCTTCGACGCCGAAGTCGGGGTCGTCGTGATCACCGGCGCCGGTGAACGGGCATTCTGCGCCGGCGGCGACGTGAAGTGGGAGGACGAAGGCGGACTGGAAGCGACGTACGACTACTTCCCCGACATCCACAACGCCATCCGCTGCTGCCTGAAACCCGTTATCGCACGGGTCAACGGCTACGCGATCGGCGGTGG
This sequence comes from Microbacterium sp. PI-1, assembly GCF_004337555.1. NCBI lineage: Bacteria > Bacillati > Actinomycetota > Actinomycetes > Micrococcales > Microbacteriaceae > Microbacterium > Microbacterium sp. PI-1. The sequence goes on from NZ_SJYZ01000021.1 coordinate 20,238, forward strand.
TCACCACCTGGCGTACGCATGCGACCTCACTATCGCCGCCGAACACGCGATCTTCGGTCAAAACGGTCCCTCGGTCGGGAGCCCAGCCGACGGGTTCACCGTCGCGCGGCTGTCAACGATCATTGGGCACAAACGTGCCCGCGAAATGTGGTTCCTCAACCGCCGCTACACTGCCGCGCAAATGCTCGACTGGGGTCTGGTCAATGCGGTTGTGCCCTACGACCGTCTCGACGAGGAGGTCGACGCGTGGTGCGACGAGATACTCGCCAAGAGTCCGACGTGCCTTCGGGTCAACAAGGCCTCCTTCGAAGGCGCACTGGACAATATGCGCAACCCCACCTTCTCGGTGCAGCGCATGCTCGCGCCCAATTATCTCGGATCCGAGGAGCAGATGGAGGGCACGAAGGCATTCCTGGAGAAGCGGAAACCGGACTTCAACAAGTTCCGCCGGAACGTCCCCGAGCTGTACACGAGCGGAGTCTGATCGATGCCCGTCACCGTCGTCCGAGAAGGACACATCCGCATCGTCACGATCGACCGGCCCGATGCGCGCAACGCGATCAACCGTGAGACGCGCGCGGGCCTCGAGGAGGCGTTCACTGACTTCGCCGCCGACGACGATGCCTGGCTGGCGATCCTCACCGCCGCCGGCGACAAGGCGTTCAGCGCCGGTGCCGACCTGAAGGAGATGGATCCGGCGCAGCGTGCCGACCCCGACTACGTTGCCCCGCCGTTCGGATTCATCACCCGCGACTTTCACACCGACAAGCCGATGATCGCGGCCATCAACGGTGCGGCGTTCGGCGGCGGCCTCGAGCTCGCGCTCGCGTGCGATTTGCGCGTCGCCGCCGAACACGCCGTGCTAGGTCTGACGGAGGCCAAGTGGGCGCTGCTTCCCGGCGGTGGTGGCACGCAGCGACTCGTGCGCAGCATCCCACGGGCGATCGCGCTCGAGATGCTGATGACAGGCGCGCCGATCACGGCGACCCGCGCGTTCGAACTGGGCCTCGTGAACGCGGTGGTGCCCTCCGCGGACCTCATGACGCGCGCGATGGAACTCGCCCGCACGATCGTCAACAACGGCCCGCTCGCAGTGCGAGCCGCCAAGCAGGCCGTCGACGAGGGTGCGGACGTATCCCTCGCCCAGGGCCTTGCACTCGAGCAGCGACTGAGCAAGGCGCTATTCTCCACCGACGACGCGGTCGAGGGTCCTCGCGCGTTCGCGGAGAAGCGTCCCCCGTCGTTCACCGCACGCTGAGCATCCAATGAAGAGGAAGACACCATGACAACGTCCGACACGCTGAGCACGGCGCACCTGTTCGCACTCCCTCCGGAGATCGAGGAGTTCCGCGCCTCCGCGCGCGCCTTCGCCGAGCGTGATGTCGCCCCGCTGGTGGAGGAGGCGGAACACACCGGCACCTTCCCTCTCAGCCTTTTCCGTCGGGCTGGCGATCAGGGTCTGCTCGGGCTGCAGTTCGACATGGAATGGGGCGGATCCGAGGCGGGTCTTCTTGCCGACATGGTCTTCAGGGAGGAGGTCTCGCGTGTGTGCGCGGGCATCGCCGCCGGGCTGGGCATCCAGGGACAGATCGGCACCGCCTACCTCGCGCGATACGGAAGCGACGAGCAGAAGGCCCGGTGGCTGCGGCCGGCGATCGCCGGAGAGCTCATCACCGCGTGGGGGCTGACCGAGCCCGACGCTGGATCGGACGTGCGCTCGATCCGTACAACGGTCCGCCCCGACGGTGATGGCTTCGTCCTCAACGGCCGCAAGACGTTTATCACGAACGGTCCCATCGCCGGAGTGGTGGGCGTGGTTGCCAAACAGGGCGAGGACAGGTTCGCCGTCTTCATGGTCGAGGCCAGTGACCCCGGTTACAGCGTCGAGCGCACCCTCAACAAACTCGGTTGCCGTTCGTCGCAAGTGGGCGAGCTCGTCTTCGACAACGTCCGACTGGACGAGTCCCGTCGGATCTCGCCGCCGGAGGGCTCCACGATCGACGCCATCCTCGACGTGCTCATCCGTGGCCGCGTGCTCATAGCCGCCGCCGCCCTCGGCGTGGCCGGCGCCGCCTTCGACCTCGGCCTGCAATACGCCAAGGACCGTCGCGCGTTCGGCAAGCCCATCGGGAAATTTCAGGAGATCTCGATGAAGTTCGCCGAGGCCGACGCCCGCATCGCCGCGGCACGGCTCTTGACGTATCGCGCCGCGGTGCTATGCGACTCTACCGACAGCGTGCCAATCCGCGAATGCGCGCAGGCGAAGCTCATTGCGAGCGAGACGGCGCTGTGGGTCGTCGACCAAATGATGCGCGTCTTCGGTGGCATGGGCTTCATGGCCGAGTCGACCATCGAGCGGCTGTACCGGGATGTCCGGTACTTTCAGATTGTCGAAGGCACGACCGAGATCCAGCACCGCATCCTCGCCAAAGCGGTGGGCCTGTGACCAACACCGAGCCGCAACTGCTGGTCGACCGCGACGGCCCGGTCGGAGTGCTCACGCTCAATCGTCCGGCCGTGCACAACAGCCTGACCACCGCGCTGATCGGCGAGTTGGGCGAGGCGCTGGTGCAGTACCGGGATGACCCGTCGATCCAGGTCATCGTGATCACCGGCGCGGGGGAACGCGCGTTCTGCTCCGGGATGGACCTTCACGGGTCACCGGCGAGCACCGTTTTCGACGACCAGTTCGGCGCTCCGCCGCAGCACCTATCTCGCGGCATGGAGCTGTGGAAGCCGGTGATCGCCGCGGTCAACGGCTTCGCACTGGGCGCCGGATTCGAGCTCGCGCTCTCGTGCGACCTCCGCTACGCCTCGACCAATGCCACCTTCGCCCTCCCAGAGGTGACCATCGGATCCATGCCCGGCGCTGGCGGAACCCAGCGCATCATCCGTCAGGCCCCGTCGGCCCTCGCCATGGAGCTCCTGCTCACGGGCGACCGTTGGGACGCCCACAGAATCCAACAAGCGGGTCTGCTCAACGGCGTCGTCGAGCCCTTAGAACTCCTTCCCACAGCGATTGAGATGGCGCAGCGGATCGCACGCAACGCGCCGCTGTCGCTGCAGGCCGTCAAGCAGGCGGTCTGGCGAGGACGTCACTTGCCGCTGGCGGAGGCGTTGACCCTCGAGCGCACCCTGTTCAATCTCATACGCGACACCGAGGACCGCGCCGAGGGACGCGCAGCGTTCGCCGAGAAACGTCCGCCCGTGTTCCGCGGTCGATAGTCCACTCGCAGAAGAAGAGATGATCATGCCACACACCCCGAACCACCGCCTGAGCGGCAACGCCGCGATCGTCGGCGTCGGTCGCACGTCGATGGGCAAGCTACCGGGAAGCACAGCCCTCGGGCTCGGCCTCGAGGCCTTGAACGCGGCACTCGCCGACGCCGGCATCGACAAGAGCGAGATCGATGGCATCCTCACCCACCCAGGCACGACGTCGCGCGAAGGCGCGAACCATTACTTGCGCCTGTCGGAGGCCGCGGGCATCGACCCGCGGTACGCCGGATCCAAGTCGATGGGAGGTGCCACCGCCGGCGCGCTCGTGCAGGAGGCGGTCATGGCTATCGACGCCGGGCTCGCGACTACGGTGGCCTGCGTCTTCGGGGATGCTGCGTTGACGGGGGGTCAACGATTCAACAGCCCCAACGGCGACCCCGGCCTGAACTGGGGTATCTGGGGTATGTTCGGTCCGCAGGCCAACAGCGCGCTCGGTGCCCGTCGGCACATGACCCTGTACGGCACGACGAGCGAGCAGCTCGGTGCCGTCTCGGTCACCTTCCGTGAACACGCGCAGTTGAATACGGATGCCGTGATGTACGGCAAACCGATCACGCTCGAGGACCACCAGTCCTCACGGATGGTCGTGGAGCCGTTCCACTTGCTCGACTGCTGCCTGATCAGCGACGGCGGCGTCGCGATCATCGTGACTTCTGCGGAGCGCGCGAAGGATCTCGCTAAACCAGCGGTCCACATCGCCGGCATGGGTCAGGGTTACACCGCTCGAAAGTCCGAGCAGCTCGATTGGTGGTATCTGCCGCATCAGCGCGCCGTCCTCGACGAGGCGTGGGCGATGTCGGGCCTCGGCCCAGATGACATCGACGTGGCCGAGCTGTACGACAACTTCACCTTCTCGGTCTTGCTCTGGCTCGAGCATGGCGGATTCGTCGCACCCGGCGAGAGCGGTGCCTTCGTCGCCGAGGGAAACCTTCGCCTCGGCTCCCGATTGCCGACCAACACCCACGGCGGCAGCCTTTCCGATGCCTACATGCAGGGCTGGACGCACATTGTCGAAGGCGTGCGTCAGATCCGCGGCGAGGCGGGGGAGCGGCAGGTCGCCGGAGCGGAGACATGCCTCACCACGGGTCGCGGAATGGCCCTCAACACAGCGAATGCATTGGTGCTGACGAAATGACCTACGACAAGCCGCTTCCTGTCACCACAGACGGATCGCAGCCCTTCTGGGACGGTTGCAAGAGACACGAGCTCACCATTCAAGAATGTACGGTCTGCGGGCACCGCCGCTGGCCGATCGGGCCGGCGTGCACCGAGTGTCTTTCGACCGAGGCGAAATGGGTGATCCTTCCCGGCACGGGGGAGGTGTGGTCGTGGATCGTCTATCACCAGTCGTTCAACGCCACGTGGGCGCCGCAACTGCCCTACAACGTTGCGCTCATCAGGGTCGACGGGGCGCACACGATGATCTCGAACCTCGTCGACATCGACCCCGACCAGATCCGCGTGGGACAGAAGGTGGAGGTCGTCTTCGACGACGTCACCGAGGACTTCTCGATTCCGAAGTTCCGCGTGGTGGGATGACGTCCCGGTGTGTCCCTCGTTGGGCTCAGCGGCGATCCGCAGGCAAGAGCGGAAGCTCTCCGCCATCCAGTACGTTGCGGAACGCGTCGACGTGACGCGTCATCCTGCGGACTGCGGTCTCGGGGTCGCGTGCCCGGATCGCGTCGAGGATGAGGCGGTGAGCCTTGATCGTGGCCTGCGTGTTCGTTCCGAACGCCTCGAAGGCGCGGCTGTAGATGAGCTGCTGGGTCGTCGCGGTGAGCGCCGAAATGACGCCGTTATGCGAAGACTCGGCGACGAGTATATGGAAGCGGGCCGCTTCCTCCGCCACGATCTCGGGGTCGTCGATGTGCGCCTCGGTCCGGGCAATGGACGCTTCGATGCGCTTGAGGTCGTCATCGGTCGCGCGATGCGAGGCCAGGCGCACAGCGAGCGGCTCCATCAGGGCGCGCGCTTCGAGCAGCTGTTCTGTAGTGGTCTGCTCGACCGCGAGGATCACATCGAGGATGGTCGCCAGCCGTTCGATCCGCGGACTGGTGACGTAAGCACCGCCATGCCGGCCGGAACGCACCTGGATGAAGCCGTCGGCCTCGAGCAGCATCAGCGCCTCGCGCACGGTCGCGCGGCTGACACCCAGTTGCTCGATGAGTTCGCGCTCGGTGGGAAGCCGGTCGCCAATACTGAGCGAGCCGTTACGGATCTCACCTCGGATCTGTGCAGCGATGACGTCAGCAAGCTTGCCCTGCTTGATCCTGTCGAAAACGACCTCTGGCATTCGCTTCCTGTTCCGCCCTGACCCGGCTGAAGAATTCGGCCAACTCACGTAATTGTAGCCGACCGGCAGTAAACTCGATAACTATGCTAACATTATTATAGTCAGAGAGGACACTGCATGACTAAGCCCATGTCACGGGCGCTGGATGGTATCCGCGTCCTCGCGCTTGAGAACTTTGTTGCCGGCCCCACAGCCACGATGCTGTTGGCGGACTGGGGCGCGGACGTCGTTAAAGTGGAACCGCCCAGTGGAGACGCATACCGATCGTTCCCGCCGATCCAGACCGACGGGACAGCGACCAGCAGCGTTTGGTTCTCACGCCTGAACCGCGGAAAGCGCAGCATCGTCCTTGACCTGACGACGGCCGCGGGACGTGAAACGTTCCTCGAACTTGCCGCCGCCACCGACGTGGTGGTCCAGAACCTGCGTCCCGGCACGCTGAGCAAGCTCGGACTCGGCTACGACGATCTGTCCCACGTGAACCCCCGCGTGATCCTCGTGTCGATCTCGGGCTTTGGGCAGCCTGACGTCCAACCCGGACCGTACACGTCGCTGCCGGCTTTCGACCTGATCGGACAAGCGATGTCGGGCATCGCCTACACATCGGGCCGCGAGGGCGATCCGCCTTCGCCCGTTGGTTTTCCGCTCATCGACACCACCGTCGGCGACTGGGCGGTGACGGCGACGCTGCTCGCTCTGTTCCAGCGCGAACGTACCGGCGTGGGGCAGCATCTGGACGTGGCCATGTTCGACGTCGGCATTCACTTGAATGAATACGCCGTCGGTGCGTACGGATGGAACGGAGTCGCTCCCGTCCGCGGGCGACTCCCCAGTTCAGCGCCGTTCGAGCTGGTCCGAGCCAAAGATGGCTTCGTGGCGATCGCCGTGTCCGGCGAGCCGATTTTCGCGCGGTTCACAGAAGCGATTGGTCATCCGGAGCTCGCGTCCGACCCGCGCTTCTCGGATGGCACGAAGCGTGCTCAAGCGATGGATAGCGACCTGCTGCCGGTCATCGAGGCATGGACCACGACGCGCACCGTCGTTGACATCGTCGGCATCCTTGGCAAGGTCGGTGTCCCCGCCTCGCCGGTGCATGCTGTGGGCGACCTCTTCGGCGACGCGCACGTCGTCGAACGGCAGATGATCGTGTCGGTCCCCGATCCGGTGCTGGGTGAGGTCCGCGTTGCCGGTAATCCGATCAAGGGTGACCTAATTCCCCCATTGATACCACGCAGCGCCCCGCAACTCGGGGCGGACCGCGATGCCGTGTTGGACGAATGGCTCGACGCCTCTCCGGGTGAGCGCGCCGTGAGGGAGGAGTGGTAGATGCGTTTGAGCGAAGAACTGGAAGCCGTCCAGCAGATCGCGCGTGACTTCACTCGTCGTGAACTCATGCCGCTCGAGGAAGCGGTGATCCGACGGGAGGTCGAGCGAGGATTTCAGCAGATCCCTCTTATTGACCCTGGGAAGGAGGCGCACCTCACGGCGGCGGTGCGCGAACTCGGGTTGTGGGGCCTAGAGGTTCCCGAGGAGCTGGGCGGTGCGGGTCTCGGGCTCCAGGCGAAGGCCGTCGCGGTAGAGGAACTGAACTACAGCATCACGCCGTACCGGCTACCACCGGAAAGCCCGAACATTTCCTACCTTGATGCGGTCGCCACCGACACGCAGAAGGCAAAGTACCTTGACCCGCTGTGCCGCGGCGAGAAGACCTCGGCATTGGCACTGACCGAACCTGACGCCGGTGCTGATGCCGCGGGCATCCGCACCACCGCCGTAAAGGATGGGTCCGAGTGGGTCATCAATGGCAGCAAGCTATGGATTTCGTGGGCAGACGCTGTCGACTTCTTCATCGTCATCGCCGTGACTGACCAGGAAAAACGCAGCCGCGGGGGGATGACCGCGTTCCTCATTGACAAGGGCGCGCCGGGTTTGGAGGTCTCCAGCCCTATCCCGACAATGGGCGAGCAGCGGCCGTTCGGCCTGTTCTTCGACAACGTACGCGTTTCGGATGATGCCGTGCTGGGCGAGGTCGGCAACGCCTTCCCGCCCCTGACCAACAGGCTCGGCGTGCGTCGCGTGGAAATTGGGGCCAGGTGCACCGGTCAGGCCCAGCGGATGATCGACATGATGTGTCAGTACAGTGTCGAGCGCCACACATTCGGCGCCCCGCTGGCCGACCGGCAGGCAATTCAGTTCATGATCGCCGACTCGGCGATGGAGTTGCACGCGGTCAGGCTGATGGTGCACGACGCGGCTGCCGCGCTGGATGCTGGCGTCCGCGACATCCGCTTCGAGGCTAGCGCCGTGAAGGTCCAGGCGACCGAGATGCTCAGTCGCGTAGTGGACCGGGCGCTGCAAGTGCACGGCGCCATGGGGTACTCCAAAGAGTTGCCTATCGAGTTCGTATACCGCAACAGCCGCGTCCTGCGCATCCTGGAAGGCCCCTCTGAGATTCACCGTGGGCAGATCGCGAAGCTGTCGATAAAGCAACGAGCGCGGCAATGACCGGGCCCCTCAGCCATCTACGTATCGTTGAGATCGGCGATGACAGCGGCGCGTACGCGGGGCGTCTCTTCGCCGGCTTCGGAGCTGACGTCGTCCGCCTGACCGCACCCGCCGGTCTGACGGTGCGTGGTTGGCAGATCGACCCCGACCCGGTGGTGCAGGACTTCCTGCACCGCGGCAAACACACCTTGCCGCTGCCGAGCGACCCGGCATACCGCGTCCGCCGGATTGCTCAGGTTATCGACGCCGCAGACATCCTGATCGAATCAGGGGCGCCCGACGTCCTTGAGCAGCTCGGGCTCACCGAGGACGATCCATCGATTCAGCGCGCCGACCTCATCCGCGTGCGCGTTACCCCCTGGGGTACGGGCAGCGACCTGGCCCTCATGCCCGGAAGCGATCTGATCAGCAGCGCGGCAGGCGGCTTCCTTACCCTGGGCGGATGGCCTGACCGGGCGCCGACCCGGGCGTTCGGAGACCAGAGCCTCCGGATGGCCAGCCTGCATGCGGCGGTCGGCGCGATGCTTGCGGTACTTGCCCGCGACCGCGACGGCCAAGGCCAGGAGGTCGAGGTCGGCGTGACGGAGTCCGTTGCCACGGCACTCGAGAACTCGCTCCAGTACGCCGACCTCGAGGACGTGATCCGTCGCCGTACCGGGCCGGGCTACCAGGAAGCCGGCAGCGGCGTGTACTCCTGTCAGGATGGGTTCCTCTACGTCATGGTGGGGCGGCTCAGCACAGCGCAGGGCTGGCAGAACCTCACCGCCTGGCTCCGCGAGGAAGGGGTCGACGGTGCCGACGAGCTCAGTTCGGACGAGTGGGCCGACTACGAGTTCCGTAAGTCGTCCTATGCCAAGGACCGTTTCCGGGAGGTGTTTGAGCGGTTCGCGTCGCGGTGGGCGAAGGCCGACCTGTACGTGCAGGCGCAACGGCGCGGAATCGCGATCTGTCCCATTAACAGCCCGGACGACTTGCTCGCCAGCGAACACCTCAACGCCCGCGGATTCTTCACCGACGGCCCCGACGGCGTGCGTCACGTCGGTGCCCCGTTCCGAATGTCGGTGACGCCGTGGTCGAACGAGGTCGCACAGGAGGGTGCCGCATGAGCGCCGCCCTGCCGCTGGAAGGCGTTCGGGTACTCGACCTCACGTGGGTGGGGGCAGGTCCGATCGGAACGAAGATCATGGCCGAATTCGGAGCAGAGGTGATCAAGGTCGAGTCCCGAACCCGACCCGATCCGCTCCGACGCACTGGTCCGTTCGCGCCCGGAAACGACCCGCTCGAGCGATCAGGATACTTCGCCGATCGCAACGCCGGAAAGCAAAGCATTTCACTCGATCTGACCGACCCACGGGCCCGGGACGTGGTGCTGCAGCTTGCCGCGGTCAGTGACGTGTGCGCCCAGAGCTTCCGCCCGGGAACGATGGAAAAGTGGGGGCTCGGATACGAGGACCTCGTCACCGTCCGCCCCGACATCATTTACCTCGCGATGCCTATGCAGGGCGAGACGGGGCCGCATTCTCATTTCTCGGGGTTCGGCGCGACGTTGGTGGCGCTGTGCGGACTGCATGAGCTTTGCGGGTACCCCGACCGCGAGCCCGTTGGCACGGGGACAAACTATCCCGATCATGTCCCTAACCCGCTGCACGCCGTCTTCGCGACGCTCACTGCGCTCAGCCACAGGGCACGCACGGGTCAAGGGCAACGTATCGAGCTGTCGCAGCTCGAGTCGACGATCAATATCATCGGCCCCGGTATCGAGCAGGCCGCACGGGGGCGCGCTCCGGAGCGCCGCGGCAACCGTGTCGATCATGCGGCTCCGCACGGCGTTTTCCCCGCCGCTGGCGATGATCGCTGGGTCGCCATCGCGGTGCTCGACGACATCCATTGGCGCGCGCTGGCCGCGGCCACCGACATCCCCGCACTGATGACGCCCGGATGGGACGGCCTAGAAGGTCGGCGTGCGGCGGAGTCGGAGATCGAAGCAGTGCTATCCGAATGGACGTCACAGCGCGATGCCGACGAGGTTGCAACTTTGCTGACGACGGCGGGCGTGCCTGCGTCGGTCGTCCGCAACGCCGCCGAGCTTCTAGACGGCGCCTCGGGTCTGCGTGCCCGGGGCGCATTCACAATGTTGCATCACCCTGTGATGGGCGACACTGTGTACACCGCACCAACGCCGAGACTGTCCCGCACCCCGGGTCAGCTCACAACCCCCGCACCTTTGCTCGGGCAGCACACAGATGCTGTGTTGCGAGACGTTCTCGGGATGGCTGCGTCAGAGATCGATGCTCTGCGCACAGCCGGCGTCCTCACCTGAAACTCGTTTCCGAACAGGAGATCCTCGTGACCACACCCGCACCCTTGACAGGCATCACCGTCCTCGACCTCACCAGGGTTCTGCCGGGGCCGTTCGCGACCATGATGCTCGCCGACCTCGGCGCCGAAGTCATCAAGGTCGAGCACCCGCGCGGCGGCGACCCCGAACGCAGCAACCCTCCGCTTATCGACGACGAGTCGGTCCGCTTCCAGATGCTCAACCGCACCAAGCGATCGATCACCGTAGACCTGAAGAGCGCACCGGGGCGTGACCTGATTTTGCGTCTCGCCGAGACGGCCGACGTGGTAATCGAGGGATTTCGTCCGGGCGTCGTGACCGAGCTAGGGATCGGCCCGGACGCCGTGCGGGCGGTGAACCCGCGGGTAGTATACGCCTCGCTGTCGGGATACGGGCAGACCGGGCCGTACGCCATGCTGCCCGGTCACGACATCAACTATATGGCGTTGTCGGGACTGCTGCGGTACTTCGGTACCGCGGAGGAACCCCGCATCCCATGGCTGCCCATCGCCGACATCGGAGGCGGTGCGACTATGGCCGTCGCCGGCATCCTCGCCGCCCTCCTCGCCCGCGCCACCACCGGCACCGGCGACTACCTCGATCTCAGCATGGCCGAGGGCGCGCTGTACTGGCAGCACACCCGCGCCCAGTGGTGGATCGGCACCGGCGAGGAGCCCCGCCCGGATGGTCTGCCCGTGACTGGATCATTGCCCGGATACGGGATCTACGCGACCGGGGATGCCGAGTGGTTGAGCCTCGGTTGTATGGAGCCGATCTTCTGGGAGCGCCTGTGCGCGCTTCTCAACATGCCCGAGGACGTGACGCGCCAGCACGATCGGACTGCCTTCGCGGACCTCGACCAGCGGATACGCACCGCCATCCGAGGCAGGTCTGTACGGGAGTGGTTCAAAGTGATGAAGGAAAAGGGGATCCCCGCCGCGCCCCTGCTGTCGATCGGCGACGCCCTCGAGGACGAACATTTTCGCCAAAGAGGGGTCGTGGGCGCTGGCGAGCTTCATGACCGACTGCGCTCTCCTTTCCTCTATTCCGAGGCCCAGCGGCCCGAGGCCACCCCGGCCCCCGCGCTCGGCGCCGACACCGACGATGTCCTGCTGGCCGCGGGCTTCGGGCGCGATGAGATCGACGATCTCCGCCGTGAGGGCGTGGTCGGATGAGCGTCAGACCCAAGCTGGGCACCGGCTTCGGCCCGGGAACGCTCGGGTTCCCGACTGCCGCCGAGCTGCTGCTTTTCGGCGACCGCGCCGAGGACGCAGGATTTGAGCACTTCTGGGTCAACGATCACATGTCGTGGATACATCCGCTGCTCGATCCCGTGGTGCTGTTGTCGGCGATCGCCGCGCGGACCTCGCGGATCGGTCTGGCAACCGGCGTGTACCTCCTGCCGCTGCGCTCGCCCGCGGCGACCGCGCGCGCGTTTGCGAGCCTGGACTACCTCAGCGACGGCCGCGCGATGCTCGGCGTCGGGATCGGCGGAGAGTTCGACGAGGACTTCGCGGCTGCTGGGGTACCGATTGCTCAGCGTGCGGGTCGCACCGACGCTACTATCCGGGTGCTCCGCGAGCTGTGGAACGGCGAGCCGACGACCCTGCACGACAAGTACTTCGACTTCGACAACGTGCAGGTGCTGCCGCGGCCAGTGGCGTGCCGTGTGCCGATCGTCGTCGGGGGGCGCTCCGAGGCCGCCCTGTCGCGAGTGGCCGAATTGGGCGACGGGTGGATGCCGTACCTGATGAGTCCGCAACGAGTCGCCATGGGCATCGCGCGGCTGCGAGAACTCGCGCCCGACCGCGAACTCCGCGTTATCGCCCATGTCTTCGCGCAATTCGGACCCGACGTCGAGTCCGCGCAGGAGAAGGCGACGCGGTACCTGTCGGCGCAGTACCACCGCGACATGAGCGCCACCGTGGGCAAGTGCGTGCCCTGCGGACCGATCGAGGCTGTCACCGAACAGCTCGCCGGGTATGCGATCGACGGCGTGACGGATGTCGTACTCCGCCCGCTAAGCGAGCCGGACCGGCTCCTCGCCTCGCTGGATGATGCAGCGGGTGTGTTGGCGACCTGGCGTGATGAGAAAGACGGTGGTTTATGAACGAGCAGAATTCTGGACCGCTGAGCGGAGTACGAGTCCTAGCCATCGAGAACTTCTTGTCGGGGCCCTACGGCAGCATGCTGCTGGCGGACTTCGGCGCGGACGTGATCAAGGTGGAGCCCCCCGAGGGCGACGGGTACCGCAGGGCGACGCCCAACTACGAGAACGACCACGGGCGCATGAGCTACAGCTTCCTGCGCGTAAACAGGAACAAGCAGAGCGTCGTCCTCGACCTGAAATCTCCCGAGGGCAAGGAAGCGTTCCTGAGGCTGGTGGACGAGTCCGACGTCGTGTGGGAGAACCTGCGGCCGGGCGCTATGGACCGCCTCGGCCTGGGGTGGACGGTGCTGCACGAACGCAACCCCGTACTCATCTACGGCACGATCTCGGGCTTCGGCCACGGCGACGTGCTCCCGCGCGGCCCGTACGCCGACCTGCCGGCCTTCGACATCGTGGCTCAGGCGATGAGCGGCTCGATGACGCGCGTCGGAGAGGAGGGGCAACCACCCCTCTACCTCGGTGCACCGATCGCAGATCAGCTCGCGGGCGTCATGGCCGCGTTCGGGGTCGTCCTCGCGCTGCGCACCGCCGAAGCCACCGGGCAAGGCCAGCACGTCGACATCGCGATGTACGACGTCATGGTGGCGCTCAACGAACAGTCGGTCGGGCACTACTCGCACTTCGGGGTGGTTCCCAAGCGCGGTCTCAGTCCGACATCCGCGCCTTATGGAGCCTTCCGTGCGAAGGACGGCTGGTTCGCGGTGGGCATCGCCAGCGACTGGATCTGGGCGCGCTTTTGCGCGGCGATCGACCGGCCGGATCTGGTCACCGCCGAGGGGCTGCGCACCGGGATGGAGCGGTCGTCGAACCAGGATGCCGTGCTACGGCCGTTGATCGAGGAGTGGGCGTCCACGCGCACGGCGGCCGAGGCGGCCTTCCACCTGACGGGCGCGGGAGTACCCGCCGCGCCCGTCCAGGACATCTCCGACCTCTTCACCGACCCGCACGTAGCCGCGCGCGAAATGCTCACAACGCTCGAGGATCCGGTCATCGGCCAACTGACGGTCGCTGGAAACCCGGTGAAGCTGGGCTCTCACCCGCACCTGCCGACCCGCACAGCCCCGCAGCTGGGTGCCGACCAGCGCCTAGTCGAGGACACCCGGAGCGCCCGGCGAGCATCGGCGTGATGATCTCCGTGCCCAGAGGGAGCCACCCCGCCGCACCCGGCGGAGCGCTCCTCATCTCGGCGCTGTCGTTCGCAATGGCGACGGGCGCGACGGGCACGTACTCGTTTTCTACGCTCTCTCCCTTCCTCACGCAGGAACTCGGCCTTAGTGCGGGCAGCATCGGCATGCTCCTGAGCGGCCTGTACGTCGTCGCTGCCTCGTCTAGTGGGGTTATCGGACGGATCGCGGATCGCGCCGATCCCGTGTGGGTCATCCTGATCGGGGCCACCTGCTCGCTGCTGGCCAGCGTCGCGCTGGCTTCGACCTTCGGATGGCCGGGACTTGTGGTCACCGTCATCCTCGGCGGTTTGGCGATGTCTGCGTCAAACCCGGGAAGCAACGGCATGATCGCCCATCGCATACCGCCGGGTTCGCGGGCGTTCGCGACGGGGATCAAGCAATCGGGTGCGACCGGTGCCGGCCTGTATCTCGCGGTCGTACTGCCGCCCCTTGCGGTGCTCGTCGGCTGGCGTCTCGCTGCGTTAGCCGCGATCGTGATCCCGATGCTCGCAATTGCCACTGTCCTGGCCGGGCGCAAGGCGCCCGCCGCACAACTCGAACTCGAGCTCGAGGCGCCGCAGTCCGAGGTGCACCCCTCCCGCGCCCGCTGGCTGGGATGGCTCGCTCTCTACGCTCTCCTCCTCGGGGTGGCGACGGGGATCTGCAATGGGTTCTATGTGCTGTACGCCACGCACCTCGGGTTCGGTGCCGTCACCGCCGGATTCGTGTTCGGCGTCTTCGCTCTCGCGTCAGTGGGCGCGCGCGTCGTCTGGGCACGCCTGACCGAGCGCGGAGCGCGCCCGGCCGTGTTGCTGCAGGTGGTCGCGGCACTGGGGGCGTGTTCTGCGCTCTTTTGCCTGGCCGCACCCTTCGCCGGCCCGTGGATCATCTGGATTGCCGCCGCGCTGGCGGGCTCCACAATCGTCGGCTGGAACGCCCTGGGCATGGTCACGATCATGCTCAACGTCCCGCGTCGCGCGGTGGGGGTGTCGGCGGCGCGAATGTTGCGGGGATTCTTCGTGGGACTGGCGATCGGCCCGCTACTCTTCGGCCTGTTGGTCGAGGTGAGCGACTACCTGTGGGGCTGGATACTGCAACTCGTGGTCCTCCTGCTGGCCGTGGGTGCGGCGGCGATGTTCGGACGGACGGTGGCGCGGCCGATTTCGGCCGCAGATCAGGGAGATAACGATGAAGAAGTGGTCTGAACCGTCCTACCCACTCGCCCTGTGGGGATGGAGCCCGACGGAGGTGCGCCGCTACGCGCTGGCCGTGGGCGCGCCCAGGTCGCCACTGGACGAGGGCGACCTGCGCCTCGTGATGACCGACGAGCCCGAGGTGCTTCCCACCTTCGCGATGCTGCTCGCCGATGCGCACAGCCTTCGATACATCCCGCTGCCTGGAGTCGACTACGAACCGGAGGACGTCATCTACGCCGGCCACGAACTGGAACTCTTCGGTCCGCTGCCGTCGTCGCTGACAGGAACCAGCACCTCCCGCATTCTTTCGGTCGGGGATGTCAGATCGGGGGTGCTCGTGCGACGCGAGACAATCAGCCGGGACAAGGCAGGCAAGGCGGTCGCGCGGAACGTGGTGACCAGTGTCATCCGTGGCGCGGTCAGTGGTGAGAGCCATCGACCGCCCGCGACGCCGAGCGAAACAGTAGAACCGCTCCACGAGCAGATCGACGTGCCGACGCTGCCGCAGCAGGCACTCCTGTACGCGCAGACCGGAGACGATAATCCGCTGCACTGGAACCCTTCGGTTGCCCGCGGGGCGGGGTTCGACCGGCCCATCCTGCACGGGCTCTGCAGCGCGGCCATGGTGACCCGTGCGGTGATCGGCCATGTGACCGACCACGGCTGGGTCGCGTTCCGTCGGCTGTCGGTCCGGTTCACCTCGCCCGTCGTCCCCGGCGACACGATCCGCGTCGGCATCGGCGGCCGGCCCGGTGCCCTTCGCTTCGCGGCGTCGGTCGGCGGGCGAGAGGTCCTCAGCTCGGGAATCGTAGAGATGAACGGAGCCGCATGATGCGCGAACAGCAGCTGATACGCACCGACACGGTCGCGGACGGCATCGTGGAGATCGCGCTGAGCCGCCCGGAGCGCCGGAACGCCCTCACGCTGGAGATGCTGGACGAGCTCTCCGATGCCGTCGACCGCGTCATCGGAGAACTCGACGCGCGCGTCATCCTGCTCACCGGCGACGGCCCCTCCTTCTGCGCGGGCGCTGATCTGAGATCGGTGCACAGCCCTGACTCGAGGGCGCCGGGCGAGGCCGGGCTCGGAGCCGCACGGGTGTGGGAGCAGCTCGGAGACGTCCCGGTGCCGGTCATCGCAGTGGTCCAGGGCCACGCGATGACTGGTGGGCTACACCTCGCGCTGTGCTGCGATCTGATCGTCGCCGCCGAAGACGCGATCTTCCAGGACACCCACGCCCGGTTCGGCCTCGTGCCCGGGTCGGGCGAGCCCCAACGCTATGCGCGACGACTGGGGATCTTCCTGGCGCGAGAGATGCTCCTGGCCAGTCAGCCCTTCACCGGGGCTGAGGCGGCGGTGCGGGGCTTCGTCGCCCGCGCCGTCCCCGCACCGAGACTGCGCGAGGATGCCGTGCGGTTCGCCGAGCAGATCGCGGCCAACAGCACCCGCACGGTGGGCTACCTCAAGCAGATGCTCAACGGCGGTTTCGGCCGACCGTACGGCGAGGCGCAATGGGACGACGAGCGGCTCAATCACCGTGGCCGGCTCAACGTCCTCCCCGATCCCGACCGCGACGCACGGTTGCGGCAGTTCTCCTCACGGACTGGCTCGCCCTCATGACTCTCACGGCCTTGGCACTCGGCGACGACCTCGACGAACTGCGCGCGGCCGCGCGCGCCTTCGCGACGCGCGAGATCGCGCCCCGAGTCGACGCGGCCGAGAACGACGAGAGATTCCCCCGCGAGTTGTTCGGCATCGCCGGGAAGCAGGGCTTCATCGGTTCCCACTATCCGGACGCCGTAGGCGGCGGAGGCGGCGACCTGCGGGCGGCGCTGGTGATCCGTGAGGAGTTCTCGTACGTGTCGGTCGGACTCTCCTCGGGACTCGGGCACCAGGACCACGTAGGCACCGCGTACCTGAATCGCTTCGGATCGCCGCAGCAGCACGAACGATGGTTGCGCCCGGCCCTGTCGGGCGAGTTCGTCATTGCAATGGCGATCACCGAACCCGACGCCGGTTCCGACGTTCGGAGCATGCGGACCACGGCGCGGCGGACTGCCGGCGGATGGGCGATCAGCGGGCGCAAAACCTTTATCACGAACGGTCCGCTCGCTGACGGGATCGCCGTAACGGCGCGCATCGACGGGACGGATCGTTTCGGCGTCTTCATCGTGCTTCGGGGCGACCCGGGGTTCGTCGCCGAGCGGGCGTTCCACAAGCTGGGCTGCCGATCGTCCGAGGTCGGCGAGCTGCTGTTCGACCACGTCGTCGTGCCCGGCGACCGGTGCCTGTCGTCGCCCGACGGCGGTACCCTCGCCGACATCCTCGACGTGCTGATCGTCGGTCGCGCGATCATCGCCGCATCCGCGGTGGGGCTCGCCCGTCGCGCGCTCGACTTGGGGATGAGCTACGCGCGCACCCGGCACGCGTTCGGCGTTCCGATCGCCGCCCATCAGGAGATCTCGATGAAATTCGCCCGTGCCAGCGCGCAGCTGCGCGGTGCGGAGCTGCTCGCGTATCACGCCGCCGAGTCGTACGCGTCGACCGGCGTCGTTCCGGTCCTCGAATGCTCGCAGGCGAAGCTCTTGGCCGCCGAGACGGCCGTCGATATCGCTGACCAGATGATGCGCGTCTTCGGCGGCGCCGGATACATGGCCGAGTCCGAGATCGAACGGCTCTACCGTGACGCCCGGTTCTTCACGGTTGTGGAGGGCACCGCCGAGATCCAGCACCGCATCATCGCCTCCGAGTTGGGCCTGATGAAGCGATGACCGCCTCACCGCCGAGCGACGATCGGATCACCCTCGCCGCGCCCCGCCGGTTCCGGCTCGACGGAAAGCGCGCGCTGATCACCGGGGCGAGCCGCAATATCGGGTTCGCGATCGCGACGGCGTTCGCACACGCCGGCGCGGACCTCATCTTGGTCGCCCGCGGGCGGGACCGACTCGTCGCGGCCGCTGACGCCCTGCGCGAAGGGAGCGACGCCGCAGTGACGACGATCGTCGCCGACGTCGCTACCAGCGCAGGGATCGAAACTATCACCGCCGGCGTCGGCGACGGGGCCATCGACATCCTCGTCAACAACGCGCATACAATCGGTCACGCTCCGGGGTCACGGCTGATCGATCTGCCCGACGCGGCGTGGGACGACATCCTCGCGACGAATCTGCTCGCACCCTTCCGCCTCGCCCGCCACTTCGCGCCGCGGATGATGCGGCAGGAGAGCGGCTGCATCGTGAACCTAATGTCGGGGTCGGGTCTGCAGCCCTCGCCAGGTCTCGGCGCCTACGGCGCCAGCAAGTCTGCTCTGTGGATGATGACGAAGTCGCTCGCGGTGGAGCTCGCGCCCCATGTGCGCGTGAACGCGCTCTGCCCAGGTCTAGTCACCGAAGACGGCTCGCCGCGCAACGAGGCGCAGGAACGGCTTCTCCCTTCGGTGCCGATGAACCGGATCGCAGATCCCAACGAGATCGCCGGCGCAGCACTGTATCTGGCTTCGGATGAGGCGAGCTACACCACTGGCGAGCTGCTGATCGTCAACGGAGGACGGCCGTGGTGACCCGCGGCACCCGGCTGCGCTCTGCGTGGGAGAGAGGAGAGAGAACGAGATGAAGATCGTGGTCCTGGTCAAGGAGGTCCCCGACACGTACGGGGATCGTGTGCTGTCGCTCGAGACCGGCCTGGCCGATAGAGGCGCGGGCGAGGTCGTCCTTGACGAGATTGGAGAGCGGTCGCTGGAGGTAGCCCTCGCCTACGCCGACCAGGCCTCAGACGTCGAGGTCATCGTGCTGTCGATGGGCCCGGAGACGGCCTCCACCACCATCCGGAAGGCCCTCGCAATGGGGGCATCCTCCGCCGTCCAGGTCGTCGACGAGGCGCTCCTCGGCGCCGACCTCGGGCTTACCGCCGAGGTGATCGCGGCCGCCCTCCGACGCATCGGCTTCGACCTGGTGATTGGCGGCAACCAGTCCACCGACGGCGCGGGCGGCGTCCTTCCGGCGATGGTGGCCGAACTCCTCGACGTGCCCGGCGCCACCTACCTCAGCTCGGTGGAGATCACCGACACCGACGTGTCGGGCACGCGCGCCTCCGACGGTGCGACTATGACCGTGACGGCGACCTTGCCGGCTATCGTCTCGATCACCGAAGCACTGCCCGACGCGCGATTCCCGAACTTCAAGGGGATCATGGCCGCGAAGAAGAAGCCGTTTGAGACGCTGTCGCTCGCCGACCTCGCCGTCGACGCCGATGATCCGGGCGGATCGCGCTCCATCATTATCGCGCTGAGCGAGAAGCCTCCGCGCGACGCCGGGGTAAAAATCGTCGACGAAGGCGACGCCGGCGAGAAGCTCGCAGAGTTCCTCTTACAGAACCGCCTCGCGTAAGGAGCCGAGATGACGTTGGCAGAAGATTCGATCCTGGTGCTCCTGGACACCACGCCCTCGGGCGAACTCGCCGCCTCGGCGGCCGAACTCCTCGGCGCGGCGGCCTCGGTGGGTACTCCGGTCGCCGTCGTCGTCGGCGACGCCAATCTGGCGGCGGATGCCGCGGCACTCGGTGCCGCGAGCATATTCGTCGTGGCGCCGAGTGAGGGACCCGTCGCGGCGAACGCGGATACGATCGCGGCCGCCGCCGAGCGAGTTTCCCCCGACGCGATCCTCGTATCGCACTCCGCGGAGGGCCGCGAGGCCGCGGGACGCTACGCCGCGCGTTCGAGGTCGGCGATCGCGGTCGACACCGTAGGAGTGACGAGGGATGCGCAAGGCGTCGTCGCCCACCATTCCGTGTACGGCGGCGCGTACAACGCCCAATCCGCGGCGACCTGGGGGGCGCTGGTGATCACCGTCCGGCAGGGGTCGGTTGATGCCCGCGCCGAGGCGGTCGCGAGCCCCGCCGTCGAGACGCTCGAGGTGGGGAAGCCGGCTCGTCGCCTCGCGAGGATCACCTCGGTCGAGGAGGCGATGGTGGCGTCGTCGCGCCCCGAGTTACGGGGTGCCGCGAAGGTTGTGTCGGGTGGACGAGGACTCGGGTCGCAGGAGAAGTTCGTTCTGGTGGAGCAGCTGGCCGATGCGCTGGGGGCGGCGGTGGGCGCATCGCGTGCGGCAGTGGATGCGGGGTACATCCCGTATGCGGCGCAGGTGGGTCAGACGGGCGTGTCGGTGTCGCCTCAGTTGTACGTCGCGTTGGGCATCTCGGGTGCGATTCAGCATCGGGCGGGGATGCAGACGGCGAAGACGATCGTGGCGATCAACAAGGACGCCGATGCGCCAATCTTCGACGTCGCCGACTTCGGCGTCGTCGGCGACGTGTTCACCGTCGTGCCGCAGCTGATCAACGCCCTGGAGGCGAAGAAGTAGGCGATGGCGACGCAACGGCTCGAGATCAGACGCGGCCTTCCGCGCACACCAGGAGGGCAGCCATGGCCGCCTAGCACGGTGATGCCTCCGGGACTGCCCACCGAGGCGCCCCTCCATACACCACCGCCCGGTGGGCTCCAGGGCTCGTCAGCGCCCACCGCAGAAGTTGACTCACCGACCGTCGGGCTCGACTCGCCGACCCCTGCGCCGCGGCGAAGCGAAGCGGAGCAGAACCGTAGCCACGCGATCGCGGTACGCCGCGGACTGCCGCGCATCGCGGGCGGCGAGCCCTGGCCGTCCACCGCACCTGTCGCCCCGCCCGTCGAGGTGCCGGACCGGCCCGCACCGGGGACTGCGAAGCCGTCAGCCACTGTGCGCCGCGGGCTCCCGCGTATCCCAGGGGGAGCGCCCTGGAACACGCGGGAATCGGCGCCCGCGCAGCGCCAGGTCGTACCGCAACCGATCGCGGAGCCGAAGGGGACGACTACGCCCGTCGCCGTCCGCGACCCCGCGGCGGCGACCATGCTCCACTTCACCCCTACCGCCTGGCCGGGGATATCGGCGCACGCGTACGCGCGACGTCGGGACGCGGCACCGCCGCAGCCCGACCGTCGACGAGTGGGTTCGTTCACGCGGGCACAGTGGGCCGGAGCAGTGGTGGTCGCGGGAATTGGGCTGGTCTATACCGCGGCGATGGTCGTGCTGGCCGTGCGCTGGCTGCTGTCAACTACGTGGGGCAATGAGTTCCTCGCCGCGTTTCCCGGCGAGTACCACCTGCCTGAGGGGGCGCCGGTTGGCTTTCCGCCGTGGCTCGGGTGGCAGCACTTCTTCAATGCGTTCCTTATCGTCCTCATCATCCGATCGGGCCTGCAGGTGCGGCGGGAGCAGAAGCCCGCCGCATACTGGTCGCCGCGCTGGAACCGAGGTCGTAAGATCAGTCTGCGGCTGTGGTTCCACCAGTCGCTCGACGCGCTATGGGTGCTCAACGGGGTCGTTTTCCTCGTCCTGCTATTCGTGTCCGGGCAGTGGATGAGGATCGTGCCCACCTCGTGGGAGGTGTTTCCCCACGCCTTCTCGGCTGCATTGCAATACGCTTCGCTCGACTGGCCGACCGACAACGGTTGGGTCAACTACAACTCGTTGCAGCAGCTGGCATACTTCACCACGGTGTTCGTCGCGGCCCCGCTGGCGGTGATTACGGGTGTCCGGATGTCAGGACTGTGGCCGACGATGGCCGTCCGTCTGAGCAGGGTGTACCCGGTGGAGTGGGCCCGCGCGGTGCACTTCCCGGTGATGATCTACTTCGTCGCGTTCATCTTCGTCCACGTCGTGCTCGTATTCGCGACCGGAGCGTTGCGCAATCTCAACCACATGTACGCGGCACAGGACGCCGTCAACTGGACGGGGTTCTGGATCTTCGTCGCCGCGACGGCCGTGATGCTCGCAGCGTTGGTCGCGGCTCGCCCGCTCGTGCTCGCCCCGATCGCGCGCCTGTTCGGATCCGTGTCGGGACGCTAGGGAGGAGCAACGATGGTGAGTTTGCGGATCCTGCGTACCCTGGTGGCTGTAGTCGACAGCGGGTCCTTCGTCGCCGGCGCACGCTCGTGCGGGTACAGCACCGCTCAGGTGTCTCGGCAGATGAATCAGCTGCAGCGCCGGTTGGGCGCGCAGCTGTTCGAGAAGAACGGCCGGATCCTGCGGGCAACGCCGCTCGGCGTCCGCGTCGCCGAGCAGGCACGCGAGTTGGTAGCCGAAGCGGACAGGTTCGACCGGTTCGTGCGCAGTGACATAAATTAGATAACTAGTACAATATTTCTAAACCTAGGAGAGGAATGGCAATGGTGCTTGGCAATGAAGAAGTCGATTACGGCTCCGCGTATCAGCATCTCTTGGTGGACATCGACGACCGCGTCGCGATCGTCACGATTAACCGCCCCGAGCAGTACAACTCGGTGAATCACCGACTGCATCAGGAGTTGGTCGAGATTTGGCGCGATCTCGGTCGCGACCCCCGGGTGAACGTGATCGTCGTGACCGGCGCGGGGGAGAAGGCGTTCTCGGCGGGAGCCGATCTGTCGATGCTGAAGCACCGCATGTCGCTCGCCAATGAAGAGCGCTACAACGACACAGTGACCTGGGAGGCCCGCGATCTCGTGTACGGGATGGTTAACTGCGACAAAGTGATCGTCTCGGCGATCAACGGCGCCGCCGTAGGAGCCGGGCTCGCCGTCGCGATCATGTCCGACATCTCTATCATCGCCGAGGACGCCCGACTCGGAGACGGCCACGTGAAGCTCGGCGTCGCCGCCGGCGACCACAGCGCGATGATCTGGCCGCTGCTGTGCGGTCTGTCCCGCGCCAAGTACTATCTACTCACCGGAGAGATGCTCGACGGACGAACGGCCGCCGAGATCGGCCTAGTCACGCGAGCCGTTCCTCGCGACGAGGTCCTCGACACCGCCATGGGGCTCGCGCGTCGCCTCGCTGACGGGTCGCAGCAGGCGCTCGGACTATCCAAGCGCGCGCTGAACCAGTGGCTGCGCCTGGGAGGGCTGACCGCGTTCGACTACTCCCTCGCGGTGGAGAAGATGGGGTTCTTCTCGCCCGACGCGCAGGAAGGTGTCACGGCGATGCGCGAGAAGCGCCCGGCGGTATTCCCCAGCAGCACCCATACCCCCGCTGCGCACTAGGGCGTGTCTGACAAAGGTTGAGGGGATCGGTTGAGACGCTGGAGCGGTGACGCGGTTTCGGTTGCTTACGGATGCTCAGTGGTCTCTGATCGATGGGATGTTGCCGAGGCCGACGGGTCGCCCGGGTCGGAAGTTCTCGGACGCGCGGACGATGCTGGAAGGGATCATTTACCGGTATCGGTGCGGGATCGCGTGGCGCGATCTTCCTGCAGTGTTCGGCCCGTGGCAGACCGTGTGGACCTGGCATCGCAGGCTCGCGACCGAAGGCACCTGGGACTCGATCGTGCAGTCGCTGATCGCGCAGGCCGACGCCGAGGGGCTGGTGGACTGGTCGGTATCGGTGGATTCGACGATCACGCGGGCGCATCAGCACGCGACGAACACGAGTCGCCCCACAGGGGGCTGTATCGAATTAGAGTCGCCCCACAGGGGGCTGTATCGAATTACACGAATCCGGGCGTCGAGCCGCCTGATCATGCTATCGGCCGCTCCCGGGGCGGCCTGTCGACGAAGATCCACCAGCTCGTTGACGGGAAGGGGCTGCCGCTGGTCACGGTGATCACCCCCGGACAGGCCGGTGATTCGCCGATGCTGCTGCCCTTGCTGGATCAGCTTCGCGTGGGTCGCCCCGTCGGTCGCCCTCGCACCCGCCCGGACGCGGTCTGGGGCGACAAGGCGTACTCGTCCCGCGCGATCCGGTCACGCTTGCGGGGGCGTGGGATCAAAGCCGTGATCCCCGAGCCCCGCGACCAGCAGGGGCACCGGAAGCGTCGCGGTTCACGAGGCGGAAGGCCTGTCGGGCTCGACACCGACGACTACAAGAACCGCAACGTGATCGAACGCCGGTTCTGCCACGCCAAGCAATGGCGAGGCCTCGCGACCCGCTACGACAAACACGCGATCACCTACCGCGCCGCCGTCCTCATCCACGCCGCCATCGCCTGGACCAGAACGCTGTCAGACGCACCCTAGCCGGCTGTGGACGGGGCGTACCGTCAGCGCCCCTCCTCCATTGCATCGCCGACGCCGACGAGCACACGCCATACCCAGTCCGCAGCGGTCTCGACTCGCGGTCGGGGGTCGCGCGCGAGCCACGCCTCGATGACGCCGAGTGCTGAGCCGGCGATGCCGGCACTGACGACGTCGAGGGGGATCCCTTCGAATGCGTGCGTGCCCATTCGCCCGAGGCCCTCGCGGGCAACGGCCTCGATGCGATCACGCAACCTGAACGCCACCGCGGCCGAGCCGTGGCGTCCGAGCACGCGCTGATAGACCGCCACATGCTCGTCGATGTGTCGCAGGTAGGCGAGGAGCGCGCGTTGCGGGCCGTCCGGTGCGGTGATCGTTTCAGGCAGGAAGGTCCCTGCCTGCTCGACCGCCGTGTCGATGGCATCGGCGAGAAGGGTGTCCTTGTCGGCGTAATGCTGATAGAAGCTGCTCCGATTCACTCCTGCCCGCTGCACGATGTCGGCGACGGTGAGTTCCTCGAGCGGCCGCTCGCGAGCCAAGGCGAACAGCGACTCCTGCAGGGACCGTCGGGTGCGGACGACGCGGGCATCCATGCGTCGATTGTGCCAGCGGGATGGGGAGACGCCACGCAGAACCCAGCCGCTCCGATTTCCGACAAATGTCGGCTATCCTCGGTGGTGGCTCGTAGGTGCGCCCTCGTCTCGTCTCCTCATGAAAGGCCTCTCGCGTGGCAGAACTCCTCTACCGTGTCGGACGATTCGCCGCGCGCCGACCGTGGGCCGTGGTCGCCGGTTGGATCGCCGCACTCGCCCTGGCTGTCGGAGCCTTCGTCTCCTTCGGCGGCACGCTGACGTCGAGCATGAGCATCCCGGGCACCGAGACCGAGCGCGTCACCGAGCGGCTCACCGAAGAACTGGGGGAACTCGGGGGCGGAACCGGCACCATCGTGTTCCGGACGGAGGACGGATCCGACTTCACCGAGGCCCAGCAGGGGGATATCTCCGCGATGTTGGCCGAGATCGACGGAATCGACGGCGTGGCCGATGTGGTCGACCCCTTCGTCGCGACGTCCGATCGCGCCGAACAGGAGCAGCAGCTCGAAGCCGGCGCGGCCCAGCTCGACGAAGCGCAGCGCCAGCTCGACGAGGGCTCCACTCAGATCGAGGCTGCGCGAACCCAGCTCGAGGCCGCTCAGGCGCAACTCGACGCGGCCATCGCTGAAGCGAAGTCCGCGGGGACGTACGCGCTCGCAGCGGCGCAGTTCGCCGCGCAGCAGGCCGAGCTCGATGCCGGTGCCGCTCAGCTCGAGGATCGCCGCGGCGAGCTGGACGCCGGTGCCGGCGAACTCGCCGAGCAGCGCGCTCAGCTCGATGACGCGCGGGTGCTCATGGATGCCGCCTCGGAGATCCGAACCGTGTCCGAGGACGGTGCCACTGCGATCGGCGTGGTGATGTTCGAGGACGACGTGTTCTCCGTCCCGTCCGAGGTCGTGGAAGCGGTCTCGGACGAACTCGACCAGGCCGAAATCGACGGGGTGCAGGTCGACTACTACTCGGCGACGATCGCCACCGCGGTCGAGGGACTCATCGGCATCGGCGAGATCGTCGGCGTCGCGCTCGCGCTGCTCACGCTCGTCATCATGTTCCGCGCGCTGCTGCCGGCGCTGCTGCCGATCGTCTCATCACTCGTCGGCGTCGGCGTCGGCGTCGCCGGGTCGCTGGCCTTCTCGGGCGTCGTGGACATGTCGTCGGCCACCCCCGTGCTCGGCATGATGCTCGGACTGGCCGTGGGCATCGACTACGCGCTGTTCATCATCAACCGCCATCGACGGCAAGTGCTCGCCGGTGTCGACGTGCACGAATCCATCGCCCTCGCGAACGGCACGTCGGGCAACGCCGTGGTCTTCGCAGGCTCGACGGTGCTCGTCGCACTGCTCGCCCTGAACGTGACCGGCATCCCCTTCGTCGGCGTCATGGGAACGGTCGCGGCCGGATGCGTGCTGGTCGCGGTACTCCTGTCGGTGACCCTGACGCCTGCGATGCTCGGGATCATCGGCCTCCGGATCGTCAATCGGCGGGCTCGCGGCCAGATCGGCCACGAATCGCACGCTCGCCCCGAGCTGAAGCCCATGAAGACCTCGCGTGCGTTCGCGCGCGCCGCACTCGCCGTCGGCGCGCTGCTCATCATCGCGATCCCGGCGCTCTCCATGCGGCTCGGCATGCCCGACGGGTCATCCGAGCCCGTCGACTCCAGCCAGTACCGGGCCTACACGTCCGCGGCCGAGGCATTCGGAGCCGGCCAGAACGGACCGCTGCTCGTCACCGCCGCGCTGCCGGCCCCGATCGATGAGGACGACGTCGTCGCGGTACAGGCCGACCTAGCCGGTCAGCTGCTCGAGCAGGGCGGCGTGGTCGCGGTCGCGCCGGTCGGAGTGTCCGAGGACCGCGACTTCCTCGCCTTCCAGGTCGTGCCGATCGGCGGACCGTCCACCGAATCGACCGAGCAGCTCGTGCACGACCTGCGCGAGCTCTCGCCGATCGGAGACATCGAGCTCGGGGTGGCAGGCCAGGCCAGCGGCAACATCGACATCTCCGAGAAACTCGCCGGCGTGCTGCCGGTGTACCTCGCGCTGGTCGTGGGGCTGTCGCTGCTCATCCTCGTGCTGGTGTTCCGCTCGATCCTCGTGCCGCTGATCGCGACAGCCGGGTTCGTGCTGTCGCTGTTCGCCGCACTCGGAGCCGTGGTGGCGATCTACCAGTGGGGATGGCTCGGGCCGGTGTTCGGCGTCCACACCCCCGGACCGGTGCTGAACTTCGCACCGATCATCCTCATCGGCGTGCTGTTCGGTCTCGCGATGGATTACCAGCTCTTCCTGGTGACCGGAATGCGAGAGGCGTTCGTGCACGGGGTGCCGGCCCGGACGGCGGTTGTCGCCGGGCTACGGAACGGGCGAGCGGTGGTCACCGCGGCGGCCATCATCATGGTGTCGGTGTTCGGCGGGTTCATCTTCTCGCACCTGGCGCTCGTGCGACCGCTCGGCTTCGGCCTCGCGATCGGCGTGCTGTTCGATGCGTTCGTGGTGCGGCTGTTGCTGATCCCCGCGCTCATGCACCTGCTCGGCGAGAAGGCGTGGTGGCTGCCGCGCTGGCTCGATCGGATCCTCCCGAACGTCGACGTCGAGGGCGCCGCGCTCGAGCGAAGCCATCCGATCCACGGGGCGGCGACGGAAGCCGGGGATGCGTCGTCGGACGACGTCCGGCACGCCGACGAACCCGTCCGCTGAGAGGGCGGCTCCGCCAGGCGGCGCCCGGCGCGCCGCCGAGTGAACCATGACAGGGCGACCGCCTCGTATCCCTTCGGTTGTGCGACGTCTCATCGGACTCAGGGCCAGCCGGCTAGGGTGCGTCTGACAGCGTTCTGGTCCAGGCGATGGCGGCGTGGATGAGGACGGCGGCGCGGTAGGTGATCGCGTGTTTGTCGTAGCGGGTCGCGAGGCCTCGCCATTGCTTGGCGTGGCAGAACCGGCGTTCGATCACGTTGCGGTTCTTGTAGTCGTCGGTGTCGAGCCCGACAGGCCTTCCGCCTCGTGAACCGCGACGCTTCCGGTGCCCCTGCTGGTCGCGGGGCTCGGGGATCACGGCTTTGATCCCACGCCCCCGCAAGCGTGACCGGATCGCGCGGGACGAGTACGCCTTGTCGCCCCGGACCGCGTCCGGGCGGGTGCGAGGGCGACCGACGGGGCGACCCACGCGAAGCTGATCCAGCAAGGGCAGCAGCATCGGCGAATCACCGGCCTGTCCGGGGGTGATCACCGTGACCAGCGGCAGCCCCTTCCCGTCAACGAGCTGGTGGATCTTCGTCGACAGGCCGCCCCGGGAGCGGCCGATAGCATGATCAGGCGGCTCGACGCCCGGATTCGTGTAATTCGATACAGCCCCCTGTGGGGCGACTCGTGTTCGTCGCGTGCTGATGCGCCCGCGTGATCGTCGAATCCACCGATACCGACCAGTCCACCAGCCCCTCGGCGTCGGCCTGCGCGATCAGCGACTGCACGATCGAGTCCCAGGTGCCTTCGGTCGCGAGCCTGCGATGCCAGGTCCACACGGTCTGCCACGGGCCGAACACTGCAGGAAGATCGCGCCACGCGATCCCGCACCGATACCGGTAAATGATCCCTTCCAGCATCGTCCGCGCGTCCGAGAACTTCCGACCCGGGCGACCCGTCGGCCTCGGCAACATCCCATCGATCAGAGACCACTGAGCATCCGTAAGCAACCGAAACCGCGTCACCGCTCCAGCGTCTCAACCGATCCCCTCAACCTTTGTCAGACACGCCCTAGCAGCACGACAGGTCACACGGCGCCCGAAGCGAGATGCTTCGGGCGCCGTGTCATCAGTGCAAGCGACCTCACCCCAGGTCGTCGGTCACCCCCACACCGAGGAAGTCGAACCGGTGAGCGGTGAGCGGCGGCTCGTAGCCGACGACGTACGGGCGGAAGGCGATCGCGATCGCTGGCGAGGCGATCGGGATCATGCGAGAGTCGTCCATGATCTCGCGCGAGGTCTCTCGCAGGAGTTCGGCGCGCGCCTCGGGATCCGACTCCGACCGCGACTTGTCGAGTAGCTGCGCCAGCTCTTCTGTGGCGACGCCGGCCGGGTTGTTGAGCCCGTCCGGGCCGACCAGGTTGTCCAGTGTGATCGACGGGTCCGCCCGTCCGCCCCACGGCGTGAAGTATAACGGCACGGTCTTCTGGTAGTAGTACCGGGTTCGTCGGCGTCGCGGGTGTCCCATTCCTCATCGACCACGACGGTCGCCTCCGGGAACGGCTCGGCGAGAGTGACGATGCGGCTGATGAACTCTTCCGGTGACCATTTCGAGGATCCCTCGATGCGCCGGTCGCCGTTGTCTTCCGTCCAGACCGACGAGTCGTTGAGGTGGTCTTCGGTGATGTGCTCCAGCTGCTCGATGGTGATGGCCGGTGCGTTCTTGATGGTGATGTTGGTGAACTGTCCCATGGTGGGATCCCTTCGTGTTGTTGGGGTGGCCCCGGGGTTCCGGGGCCACCGTGGTGATCAGGCCGTGAATACCCAGTCGGGGAGCATCCCGACGTTGAGTACTTCGGCCAGCAGGTGCGCCATGCTCAGCGACGGATCGGCCTTCTGAGCCAGATCCACGTAGAACGTCGCGTGAGTCGAGTTGCCCATCGCCCATGACAGCCACGTGCAGGCCGTCAGCAGGGCCGCACGATCCGCGGCCGGTGTGTGCGCGGCCAGCACACGGCACACCGCCAAGGCGGCCTTCAGGCGGCCGATCTGAGGCCGGGGAGCCTTCCCCAGCAACACGTCGCCGATGTGATCCGGGACGGGGGTGCCGTCCGCGAATGCGCGCTGTGCGGCCAAACCCTCTTTGCCGAATGCCGCGTTTGTTGCCCACTGGACGAGGGCGGCATCGCGGAACATCGGCAGGGATATAACCCCGGCCAGCAGAGCCGCCTTCGGTGCCTCCAGCGCCTGAGGATCCCAGGTGAGAACCTCCTCGAACAGCGCATTGAGATCAACCGTCGTCACGTCGGGGAGCGAGGCGGCGAGGATCTTCATCCGCAGCGACTCATCCACGACGGGGAGCGAGGCGCCGGTGCTCTGATCGCCGTCCTTGATCAGATCCGGCCCGGGCAGTGCGGGCAGAGAGTCCAACGGCCGCTCCGAGCCCTCGAAGAATCCTCCCCAGCCGGTCGGCGTGACGTACGCCAACTCGACAACTTCGAGTCCGATGAACTCCGCCGCCAGCATCAGATCTGACGCCAGCGGCTGGTGCTCGGCTTCGGTGCCGTCCGTGTAGACGATCGCCGCGAATCCCGTCACCCCGTTCACTCGGCAGGTGACTCCCATCGCCGTGGCAACCATCGCGGCGCGAGCCTCAGGATCCGTGTGGAGATCCATCCTCAGCGCCGAAAGCGCTCGGTGTCCCACAAACGGTGCGATGACCAACGAGTGCGCGGGCATGAATCCCAGCAGCGCGGTCACCCCACCGATCAGCTCGCCGACTCCCTCGGCCTTCAAAACCTTCTTCTCAGTCATTCTGGTTCCTTTCATTCGATGTGTTGTGAACCTGACATTTACAGACTAGGCGGAGCCTCAGACATTGGTGATCCGGGGCCGTGGTGCCGGCGGCCGCCGCCCGAACGAGGCGACGGCCGCCGGGGTGGTCAGCAGATCTCGAATCCGCCCGAGGCACGGACGAACGCGGCGAACTCCCGCACGTTCTCCGTGCTGAACGGATAGCTCGCCGCCCACGGTGCGCGCGTGCCTTCACCGGCGCAGCCGTTACAGCCACCGAGCCCGGTTGCCGGGTCGCGCGGCTTGTCGTAGCTGTGCTGCTTGCCGATCTGGTCGGTGCGTAGGCCCGTGCTGTCGCACAGATCGCAGGCCTCGCGGGGGAGAGCGGCGACCTCGGCGGCGTACGCCGCCTGGTAGGCGTCCACGGCGCCGGCGGAGAGATCGGCGTCGAGTGCATCGGCCAGGGCGACCGACTCGGCCGCATCCAGGCCATCAGCGCTGTTGCTGTGCCACTCGGTGCAACCCGACGCAAGATCCGGGTGCACGTTCAGGATGTAATCCGCCAGCGGACGCCACCACCACACGTTGTTCCGGAAGTACTCCCCGACCTCAGACGCCGGAGCCTTTCCAAAGACATCCATTCCCATGTTGTTGGTTCCTTTCGTTTGGTGTGTTGTGAACCTGACATTTACAGATTAAGGAGGGGTACGGACATTGGGGTGTTTGGGGACGAGTGGGGGTGAATTGTGCTTGAAATTTGCAAGCTTTTTTCGGGGTGTTGCCCGGTCGGTGTCGGCGGTCGGTGTGGTGGCGAATGTTGCTTGAAATTTGCAAGCAGTTTTCGGGGCTGTGGGGTGCTCGGGGG